>NZ_JBIVKQ010000006.1:0-307416 GCF_044750845.1 Streptomyces sp. NPDC088766
GCCACCCGCTACGACAAGACCGCCGAGTCCTACCAAGCAGCCGTCACCCTCGCATCGCTCCTGATGTGGGCGTGACATTTGAAGACACCGCCTAGTGAGCTTCCAGGAAGCGAACGTCGATGCGTAGATCATGCTGCCGACGAGCTGACGGATGTGGCCGGATGGGTCGCGGGGGTCGGTACCGAACGGGTCTCGATGCAGGTGTGGTGTAAAGAGGAGTTTCTTGTCGCTGGTGGCGACGACCTGGGACCGCTCTACCAACCCGGCACTGACAGCGAAGTCGATCCACCGTTGTTCGGTGCTCTTGACGTGCTCCTCCGGAATACCGGGCGAGGCCATGACCTCCTCAATCAGCGCACCGACCTCTCGCTGCACGCGCGCGTCCTCAGTGCGCAGCGCGGCCGTCACCATGTCGGCGTCACCGACCCAGATGTTCGGATTGAAGACCACCGCGCGGCCGTCCTCACTCTGCACCTCGCGCACAAGGTTGACGGTGATCAAGCAGCTCAACGCCCGCTCGGCAGACTCATCCCTGTGCCCAGACCCTGCCTGCAGAGCCGCATAGCGCTCCAGCGGCTGGATTGAGGTCGCCCGCATGATCTCCAGCGCGGCACGCTGCGTCGGCGTGGCAAGGAGCACGCCCAGCAGCCGATCCGTCGCACCCAACAGCTCGTCATTCGGCGGAATGAAGGCCGCCACGCTGACCAGCCCCCCGTCGGGTCGTCGGTCGCACTGAACCCAGCCCAGCTGTTCCATCGTAGGCAGCACATACCGGTCAAGATCCAACGGTCCGATCTTGGCTTCGATGCCGATGGCCCGTACTCACTCGACCGAGGAAACTTGAGCGTTACGCAACCGCCAGGCCATCTCGTAGACCTGCCCGGCGAACCGCAACGTCTCCAGTTCAGCGTGTACGGGCGACACCGAGTAAGCAGTCAGGTGCCGAGAAAAACCCAGGATGAGCTGAGCGTCGCTGATCAAGAATCCCCCTGGACATGATCCGTGAAGGCTAGACCGACGAGCGTACCGGAGCAGGTCATCCTCACTGACCGGATCGCCCTCCTGAACGAGTGGGCGTACCCGTCTGCGCCGCTCCCCTGCCCAGCGGGCCGGGTCGCCGGGGCGCGGGTCGTACAGTGCCCGGCCCCCGGGTCCGAACTGCCCGAGCTCCGTGAGGAGGGACGATCTCCTCCGGCCTCCAGCCGGTGATGTCGAGCAGCAGTCCGTCCAGCGGCCCGCCGACCAGTTCGACGTAGATCCGTCCCGGCTTCGGGCCAGGATGGTCGTGGTCGGTGCCATAGATCCGGCCGCGCAGCAGCTGCTCATCGTCGCTGTCCATGTCGTCCAGCCTCGCAGCCGCCACCGACAACGAGGGCTTGCCCAGGGGCGGCTGGGCACGCCCTCGCGCTGCCGGGAGGTCTGGCCCGGGTCAGCTGCGCCAGCGTCCGAGCCAGCCGCCGGCCTTCGAGGCCTGCGCCTCCTCTTCCTCCTGGCGCTCCTGCTCCTGGCGCTCGCGTTCGGCCTGTTCCGCCTGCCGCTCCGCTTGGAGAGCACGGGTCTTGCAGTCGTCGCACAGGTGCGGGTGACTGTCCCCGCGGCCCCAGTCGACCGCGACGCTGGCCTTCCACCGGTCGTCGGTGAACTTCTGTCCGCAGTCCTTAATGGCTGAGTCAAGAGGCTCCGCCGGCCGTCGGCGCTGTCAGAGATCGGTGCTGGCGGCCTCTTCGAGCAGGTCTATGGCGTGGTTGTGGAAGCGGCGTTCGGCGTCGCGGCACGGGGCGTTGAAGAAGGCTCGTTGAGCTTCGGCAAGATCGCAGTTCAGCAGGCCCATGGTCACGAACACGGCTTCCACCCCGTGACACCCGTTGTCCTTGAGGAACTGCTGGAGTGCGTCCGTGTCGCCGGTTGCCTCCCAGACGGGCCGGGCGGTTTCCCGCATGGCAGCGATGCTCGCCAAGCGTTCTGCGTCGAAGCCCACTGGACCCGCCTTTCTGCTGTGGCCCGCAGGCTATCGCCAGGTCGGCGGGGCGCACTGCCCTGTTTAAGCAGCCCGGGTGACGGGGTGGGTGGAAGGTGATGGGGCTGTTGTCGCGCAGGAGGGCCCACAGGACGTCGACACGTCGGTGAGGAGGACATGTGGCTGTCCGACCCGAAAGCGTTCCAGGACGGAGCACCCCCACGTCGGCGGGGAGAACGGGCGAGTACTCCGGGCTGGTCTCCGAGCTGGCGTCCTCCCCGCCGACGCGGGGGTGCTTCGTCCCGCCTGGTGACGGCGTTCGACACGGCCCGGTCCTCCCTGCCGACGCGGGGATGCTTCGTGCCTGTGTATGACGCCGACCTGACAAGTCTGCTGGAGGCGTGCCGAGAGCTCCGCCGATGGGCTGTGCTGATGGCCGCCGGAGTCCCGGGCAGCGTCGTCACGACCATGCTGTTCCGGCCTCTCTGGCCGTTCCCTGACCTGAGCCCGTGGGTACGAGCGGCCGTACGTGCGGGGATCCGGCGGATCAGCGCCTCCCTCCCCGGGATACGCTCGCGCCCTTGCCTGATCAACTTCTCGTTCCAGGCTTCCTGTTCCGACCTTCTTCCGGGGGAAATCATGGGGATATCCGTACGCCGGTCCGTGTCGCGGAGAGTGGCGAGTGCAGCCCTCGGGTGCGTGCTGCTCGGCGGAGGAGCCGGGGCCTGTGGGACGGGTGGCGAGAGTAGTTCCGGCAAGTCCGCGCAGACGTCGGCGCCGGTCCTGACGCCCGCCGAGGCCGTGGCGAAGGCCGCGGAGGACTCCGCCGACATCACGTCCCTCCGTTACCGGATCACCGGATCCGTGCCGGATCGGGGCCGGTTGACCGTCGACGCGGCCATGAGCACGGCGCCGCTGTCCATGACCATGGAACTGACCATGTCGGACCAGCGCGCGAAGGGCCCGCTGAGCATCCGGTTCGCTGGTAAGGCGATGTACGTCGGCGGTGGCGCGCTCGACATCCGGAAGTTGGGGAGATCGGCGGAGCTGGACCCCGACAAGTTGAACGGCAAGAGCTGGCTCCGGATCGAGCCGGCGGCCTGGGGGCTCATCTCCGTGGACAACCGGTCCTACGGCATACTGCCCCACCAGGTCGAGGGCAGCCCGATCGTCCAGTCCACGCTGCTGACCGGCGCCAAGAACGTGAAGAAGATCGGGGCCGAGACGATTCTCGGCGCCCGCACCACGCACTACCGCGGAACCGTCACCTTCGACGGCTTGCGGGCCGCACAGGATGCTGCCACCGACAAGGCCAGCCGGGAACGCCAGACCAGCAGCCTCGACCAGTTCATCGCGCTGGAGCTCGACAAGAACCTCATCATGGATCTGTGGATCGACGACGACGGGCGCACCAGGCAGTTCCGCATGCGGGGCGCCACCTACAAGATGCCCGTCAACGCCGGCGAAGAACCGACCGTCGGCGATCCCGTCGACATGACCGTCGCCTTCCTCCAGATCAATGAGCCGGTCACCGTCACAACCCCGTCCGCCGAGGACACCACGGACCTGGGTGCCCTGCTGGACGCACAGACCGGCTGAGCTTGTCCTGCCTTCCAGGCGTGGGTCATGGGTGGCTGTTTTCCGGGGACTCGGCCCGCGCCGTTTTCGAGCCGCCGTACGACGGGCCTGGTCTCGGGTACGGGCATGGTGGTCCCGGTCGTCGTACAAGTGGCAACCCTGGCACCGCCTCACGCCGATAGGCTTCCGGGCCGGGTAACCCCTTGGTGGCACTGCTGACCGTCAGTGCCGAGACGATCAGTCGCGTTGAGCCTCGCGGCGCGGCGTACTCAGGCGGCGCGGGACCAGGTGTTGAGCCGTTTCCAGGGGCCGGTGTAGGCGGCGCCGCATCCGGTGCAACGGGCGAGGTAGAGAGCGGATGCGGGGGTGTGGGCGGGCGCGGGCACGACCGGGTGGGCGGTGCCCTCGATGACGGTGGTCAGGGCGGGCCAGGCGGGCAGACAGGCGCAGGCCGACGGAGGGGGTCCGGGATGGTCGGTCATGAGGGCTTAGGCGGGGCCGGGGGGCGGGCGCGGCGGCTGTCGGGTGCGCGGCCGATCCGGTGGGCGACGGCGTCGATCTCGCTGCTGGTGTAGGCGGTGCGGATGCCGGAGGGAGTCATGCCGCCAGCCCGGGCGAGGGGTTCGAGCTTGTAGGGGCGGTCGCCGTGGAACTCCCGTCCGTAGGCGAGGAGGTGGCGGATCTCGCGGTCGGCGGCCTCGCGGGCGGCGCGGGCATTGCCGAGAGCGATCAGCAGAGGGTCCTCGCGCAGGTCGTCGCGCTGCGCTTCCAGAGCGAACGCGTAGTCAGCGCGGGCCTGTTCGGCCTCCTCGCGGGCGTCGGGGTAGCAGTCCTCGGGCGTGACGTCACCGGGCTGCGGTACAGGGATACGGATGGCTGCAAGGTCACCGATCAAATCCATGATTACGATCATCGCAAAAAATTACGTCGGACACAATACCTTCCGGGGGTAGGGCGTTGAGCGTGCGGGAGGTCGTGCGGGCCGGGTCCGGTGTCCGGTAAGGCCCGCACACACACCGCGCGTCTGGCTACCGTGTCCAGCACCTGCCCGCTGCGTCGGCTGCTGCGGAGCGGTGTCACGGATGGCGGCCGGTGCCCGTCGGGGTAAGGCCTCCGGGGGGAGTGGAACGTGAACAGACAAGACCGCGCGGACGCGGTGGACCGGGAGATGGCCGTATCTCTGCTGCCCGATGCCGCCGTGCAGGCACTGGGCCGGTGGTGGAGCGAGAACGCGTCGGCTCATGCGGACGGGACGCCCGGCGCGCACACGGTGCGCTACGCCCCCAGCCGGTGGGTGCAGATCACCCCGTGGCCTTCGGCGCTGGCCCTCACCTCCTGCGGCGGTGACGCCGGGGTCAGCCGGGCGGAGGTGGCCTCGGCCGTTGCCGACGCCCTGCGGCGCGAGGCCTTCCGGGAGGCCCTGGTCGCGACCTACGTGTGGGGCAAGGGCAAGCGCGGCACGCCCGGCGGCAGCGGTCCGGCCGCCCTGCGCAAGATCCTGGCCGCCGAGGGGTTGGACGCGGCGCTGGGGAGCGCCGTCAGCGCGCTGCGTGAGCACGGTTCACGACAGGCCTACGCGGTACTCCACCGGCGCGTTCCTGGGCTGGGGCCTTCCTTCTTCACCAAGTTCCTGTACTTCGTCGGCAAGACGGTTTCATCGGCAACCGGCCCCCAGCCGCTCGTCCTCGACCGTGTCCTGGCCAAACGCCTGCGGCAGATGGCCACTGCAGTGGGCCGGGCCAGCGGGTACGACCTGGACGGCTGCGTCGCCACCTGGGTCTGGGCGGACGGGAACTGGTCGCCCCACCGCTACGAGGTCTACCTCTCCTTCATGCACGCCGCCGCCTGGCCGCTGGCGACAGCTGGCCGTCATGCGCATCACCCGACCTGCTCGAATACGCCCTGTTCACCACCACATGGCAGGCCTCCGGCTGACGGCACAGCCCGGGAAAAGAGGTGTGCGCTCCTTTTCCCGGGCGGCGTCTGGGTGGGGACCGCGCGGTGGCGCCTTCATCGGTCCAGTCGGTGTCGAACGAGGCGGCGACCGGGTGCTGGTGCTGTCAGGACGCCGGGGCGGAGGCAGCAGGCTGCCGGTCGGTCTCGGCCGCCATCGCCGCAATGATGGCCTCCAGACGCTGAACCGACCGGGGAAGGAGCCTGGGGCCGCGCTGCCAGCTCCGGGAGCCGAAGACCGCCCACACCGGGTCGGTGAGCTCGATCAGCAGCTCGGCCTTCCGGTCGTCGCCGCGCTCGGAGATCGCCACCGCGCGGGCATGTGTCACGTACGTTCCGATCATCTCGCGCAGGACCGCCGCGGGCCAGGTCGGCGCGTAGGTCTCGATGTTGTCGACCATCCATTCGGTCGCCTCGTCGAGCTGCTTCATCCACCGGGCCCGCTCCGCACGGACGCGGGCACGCATCTCCTGCGTCCACCCCGGGTCATCGGCGGCCGGCTCCTGCACCGCCCGCAGCCGGGCCCCCGCCGAGACGATCCTGAGCATCGACGCCAGAAACTTGTCCCGGGCCTGGTGGAGCTCCCCGATCCTGAGCTTGCGGGCCTCCAGCCGCGGCACCACGAGCCACCCGGTCCCCACCGTCGTGACCAGCGCGGTCACCAGCGCGACCCCTACCGTCTCCCACATCCCCGGCTCCACCGCCATGCCCCCACCTCTCCTCGCCCCGGGCACCCGGGGGTGATGCATGCTCCCACCCCGCCATCCCTCTGGGGACGGCAATCCCCTCGTCCGGCTTGGTGTGGACGACCCAGGGTGGGTCTCCGGCAAAGCCCGTCAAGGGCGCCCTATGGCCTGCTCGAGGACGGCCGGGACGGCGTCCTCGGCTGTCCAGCCTTCTTCGAAGAGCGCGGCGACCAGATGTGCGTGTGCTTCGGGAAGCCGGCCGAAGCAGTGCCTGCTGCGGCTTTGGTGAACCAGGCGCCGATCTTGACGGTGTCGCCGTCGATGCGAATCGCCTCCCAGGCTGCAGGAAGACGGCCTTCGCGGTGCAGGAACAGCTCAGCAGCTGCACGGTCTGCTCGAAGGCGCACCTGGTAGGGCGGGCGGGTTGCTGGCGGGGGGTGTGAGGTGGAGTGCGGTCATCAGATGCTGCTGGCCCGGGTCGAGGGTGTGCCAGGTGGCCAGTTGGCGGGCGAGGTGGGGTTGTCCGGTTTCGGAGGAGGTATCAGGGCCGGGTGCGGCAGAGGGGGCGGTGGTGGGCGGCCCGCGCCGGGCGGGCGCGCACGGTCGTGCCGTACCTGCGGTGAGGGGCGATGCCGGGTCGTGGCACAGTCCTCGCATGTCCAACGACGTCGCCTATCCCGTCTTTTGCACTCCCGACCCCGCACTGGCCGTGAGCACCGCGCGTCGTCTGGTGGAGTTCGGCCGCACCGAGTTCTGCAAGGTCTCCGTGTACGCCGAGCTCCCTTCCGTCGCCGCGGTGCGGCGGGTGGCGAAGGCCCTGCCCCAGGCGTGGTTCAGGGGCCGGGAGAAGCCCGAAGAGTTCGACGTGGCGCGGTCGGACGCCCGGCCGGCGCTGATTTTCGGTGTCCAGGGATTCGCTCTGCCGGCTGACTCTGCCGTGTACGAAGGGCGGCTGCCGGTGGCGTGCGAGCTGGATGACCTGCCGGTCGGCAGCATCGAGGACGCCTTCGTCACGCTGATCGGCCCGAACGCCGGCGAGCTCAACTGGGACAGTCTGTCCTGGCCGGACGCTCCGGAGCTGGACTTCTTCGGCGAGTCCAAGCACGCGGAGGTGACGCTCCTGCTGAACACCCGCACCCGCGAGCTCGACGAGCCTGTCGCCGACCACACCGTCCTCGTCCACGTCCGCAGCATCAGCGTCGACGGCCATCAGCTGCGGGAGCCGTACGCGCACTGGCTCGCCCAGCAGGTCGGGCTCACCGTCACAGGTCCTGGGCAGCGGTGATGAAGCCGGCCGAGCGGTCCCGAGGGCCGGGCACGCGAGCGTGAGGGAGTCCGGCCCCGCCAGGTCCGGGCTCACCGGTCGGCCATCTGTCCTGGCTGCGGTCCGCCTCGGCGAGCGTGGCCGCGTCTTCGGCGCCTGCTCGCGCAGGCTGACACGCGGGCAGGGGAGCGGCTCGTAGGGCTGCACCGTCGTGCTGTCGGGGCCGATCAGCAGCGGGTGCACTGAGCGGGCCGCGCCGCTCGGGGCACGGGCTGGTTCGGTGAATACGGCCGGGTTGCGCTCGGGTACGGCACGGGCCGCCTGGTCGAGCAGGTCGAGGGGCACGGGAGTCTCCGGGTGTTTGGCAGGGATCTTCTTCTTTCGGCGGCCGGAACACCGCGGGGGGTGGTGCCGGGTTTTGACGGCGCCGTGGCGCCTACTCGCTGTCGGAGTCCAGGGGCTGGTGCGCGTCGTGCTCCAGCTGCTTCCTCAGGTGCAGCTGGCGGTGGCGGTAGACCTCGTTCCTCGTGATCACGGCGGTCATGTGCAGCGCGAGGGAGCGCACGTGGAGCCGGAGCAAGCCCGTGAAGCGCCGTAGGCGGGGTGTCAGGTACAACAGGCTGAGCACGCTGATCGTGCCGAACAGTCCCGCCGGCGGCGGGAAGTGCAGCAGTGCGCTCTGCATGCAGAGCCACACCAGGAACGTGCCGATGTGCAGGCCGCCGCGGCTGAAGGCCTTGGCCCTGGCGGAGGCTGCCGCCTTGCGCGCGTGCGCGGCGGCGGTACGGGCGCGGCCCGCGCCGGGCGGGCCGTTTCGGCCGGGGCCTCGGCCGCTTCCCGAGGGGATTCCGCTGGGCCCCTGTCCCCCGCCGGGGCCGGGATCACCGGGTTGGGGGTCGCCGGGGTGGTCGGGGTCATCGGGGCGGGGCGGCTTGTCCTTGGGCTCCGGTGTCTTGCCGGCCTCGCGCGCGGCGTCGGCGTACAGGTCGTACCAGTCGTCGCGGGCGGGGAAGGGCCGGACGTCATTGGCCTGCTGGTACAGGCGCATGGCGTCGGTGAGCGGCTCCAGAACGGCCCAGGAGGGCCGGATCTCACCGCTGACGATCCGGGAGACGGTGGCGTGGTTGCAGTGCGCCTCAGCGCCGAGCTGGGTGAAGGTGATGGGGCGCGGGGGGAGGTACTCCTGGATCGTCAGCGCGAGCTGGGCGCGGGCCGGTCCCGCCTTGTCGGAGATCTTCAGCGCGCGCGGGCGGCCGGGGCCGGGCGTCGCGTACTGCGGGGCCGCGGTCACAGCGCCTCCAGGGCCGTGTAGATGCCCAGCCCGATCAGCACGGCCAGGAGCTGGAGGGTGAAGAAAACGACCGGACTGTTCAGGTCGAGCGCTTTGATGCGCGGGATCACGAGGGCCGGGATACGGCGCATCGTCTGCATGATCTTGAGGAGCCGCTCGACGAGGAACGCGGAGAGCAGTCCGCAGAAGAGGTGCCAGTACAGCTCGGCACCCGTCGGCACCGCTTCGAACAGTTGATTCATCGTGACTCTCCGCAGTCGCACTTCCATACGCTGATGCCGATCGTTTGCACGAGCGCGTGCATTCCGATAGGGGAAGTGACAGACTGCTGGTGCGGGCGGGGGGTTGCCTGCGCATGGCCGTCCCGTCTTCCCAAACGTTGGCCTTACGCAGGTCCCCCGCCGACCTACCTTCATGGGTGGTTCAGCGTTCTGACCGGACCGTATCAACACCGGCAGGCGAAACACTCATCGAGAAGCCGTTCACCGCAATGGCGCACAAATGCCCGGCCCCGAGACCGGGCATTCCCTTTGCCTATAAGGCACTTGAACTGCCGGTTTACCAGTAACTCAGGTAATAGGAATAGTTGGATGCGCGGAAGTTTTGCTGAGCGGGTCTCCGGCGTGGTCGTGGGCGTCCGATTCATGATCAGTTGAGATGAAGAGAGGGAGAGCGGGCGGTTCCTGCCCACGTCCGTTGCGCCCCGGAGCCCTTGCCTCTCCCCCGCACCGTCGGGTGGAGCGAGCCGGCTGCGTCAGGAGATGATCCCGTGCGTGGCGGAAGAGGCAGGCAGGGATGCGGACGACGCTGGTGCGTGGGCGGAGCGGCTGGGGTGGGCGTTCGGGCTCATAGCGCAGGATCCGGCTGTGCGGGGTGCAGCGCTCAGACATCTGGCGCAGGCTCAGCGGAAGGTCACGGACGCGCTCGCCCGGTCCGATGAGATGTGGCTGCTGACGCGGCCCCTGGGAGCGGACGGGCAGTACCGGGAGCCGGCCTTTGCGCAGGCGCGCCGCAGGCATCGGCAAGCCCAGCGGTGTTCGCTGCCTGACGGACTGTGGGGTGGGCCTGTGGGCGGGGATCTGGCGGGGTGGCCGGGGCTTCCTTATGTGCTGCTGTTCCTGGAGTGGGAGGCGAGGTATCCGCGGGAGTGGACGCAGCACGCGAAGGCGTGGGGTACGAAGCAGAGCCTGATCCGCAAGGTGGCCCGCGTCGGTCAGGAGGAGGCGGTCAAGGTGAAGCTCACCGAGCTGGTCGAGATCGTCGTCCGCCGGGCGTATCGCTGCAAGGACCGCGAGTACGTGCGGGTGGCCCGGGCTGTCGACAGCGCTGACCTGCGCGGCAGGCTCGGTCGGGCAGCCGGTTCGGACCGTGCGTGGGCCCGGTGCCATGCCGGGTACGTGCTCTGGCTCCTCGACCGCCCCGACCTGCCGAACACCCGTCGCGTCTGGCAGACCTGGCTGGCAGGCGAGGCCGCGGCGTTGCGGTGACCCGGGGAACGATGCGGGGAAGGTTCCCGTGGTCATGGAGTTTTCTACGCCCCTCACCCGCCGGGAAGACGGTGCCCGCCGACGCATCGTCCCTGTTTCCGCCTGCCCTTGACCGGCTCCGCGAGCAGCCGACGCCGGGCCCGGGCAGGTGCCCGGCCTGTCGGAGCGGCCGGCTCAGGTACCGGATCCGCGCGGCGTGCGCCATGCCCTGGCCGTCGTGCGCACGCTGCCCGCGTGCGCGACGGCGACCCGGCGCAGCCTCGGCGCCGGCGCTCTGCGGCTGAGCGGCGTCAGGACATCGCCGCCGCCCTCCGTTGGCCGGCTGACCACAGTCGCCCATACGGTGACGGGGACGAGAGAAGATGCACCATGGATGCCCGCATACCCCGCCTGCGCCGCAAGCTGGCCGCGGTCCCGTTCCAGCCACTGCGCAGCCACTCCTTCGGAGAAGAGCAACACACGTTCCGCCTCGGCCCCAGGCTGGCCGAGGCACGTGTCACTGCGTTCGAGGCCGAGCACGGCATCGTCCTGCCCGACGCCTATCGGCAGTTCCTCACCCACATCGGTGGCTCAGGCGCGGCGCCGTTCTACGGCCTCCTGCCGCTGGAGCGGTGTTCGCTATTGGTCATGAATCCGCGCGGGGAACCAGGGGTGCCCCGCGGCTTCGACGATGCAGGACCGGGGGCACACGAATGCGACCTCTTTCTCCACGTCATCGAAATGGGCTGCACCGACGTCTGCGTCATCGCGGTGACCGGTCCCCTCACCGGCCGCGTCCTCACCGGGAACAGCGACGGGTTCTGGGGCCCCAACGTCTCCTCCGCCACCGACTTCCTCGACTGGTACGAACGCTGGCTCGACCACATGAGCGCCGGACGCGACAACCGGGCCCTGGAACTCACCTCACCTCGGCTTCGCGCCCACCCCAACCGCCATCGCATGGCTCCGAAAATCTGACTCTCCGTAACAGCGACACGGAACGAGAGCCAGAACCCCTGGAAGTGAACAAAGCCAGCCAGCCGATGACGGCGGCCGCAGTACAGACAATGCGCACATCGGGAGCGCGAGCATGTGCGTCGGCGCGCCCGGCCGTGGAGGTGGCCGGGCGCGCCGGTGTTTCATGGGTACGTGCGGGTGGGGCGGTCAGCCGTCACCGGCGTCGTGGTGGGGGTGGTCAGTGGCGGCCGCCGCGGTAGCCCCAGGACTCGCGGTCGATGAGGCGGTCGCGGTCGTTGCGCAGGGTGGCGGTGTCGCGGTCGTTGTTCCACACGTAGTGGCGGCGGTCCTGGTAGAGGTCGGTGCGGGTGTCGCGGCCGAGGCCGGTGTGGATGCGGACGGTGGCGCGGCCGGCCAGGCGGTAGTGGTCGAAGGTGTAGGTGTGGCCGGAGGCGTCGGCGAGGGTCCAGCCGTCGAGGTTGACGCTGTGGCGGGTGGTGTTGGTCAGTTCCACCCACTCCCGGTTGAGCGAGCGGTTGGAGCGGTCGTCACGTCCCGGGGAGTCGTACTGGACGGCGGAGATCTCCACCTTCGCGTGGGCGCTGCGGTCGTGGTCGGCGGCCGAGGCCGGCAGCGCGGCCGCCCCGATCACGGCGCTGGCCGCGAGCACGGTCGCGAGCATGCGGCGGGAGGTGGCGGATGAGGTGGCAGTCATGGGATCCCCCTGCAGGTGCGGGCACCCTCCCGGCGGCGGCGGGCTTCCTGGCCGCCGCCCCCGGGACTCGGTGCGGTGTGCGGGGCGGCCGGTGCGGCCGCTGACCACACTCTGTCCACCCTGTGCAGAAGGTGGAAGTGAAATGCGGACTGCGTTACCTCTTGCCCATATTTCCGTGACTGTCGGCTGCAACGTTCATTTACGTGCCGAATGCACGACGTTGACGCCCCACAGGACGGCCCGCCGTTGCGGGAGCGGGATCATGCCGCCGGATCGCCACAGCACGCCACCCCACCCGGCTTGGGACCGTCACCCGAAAGTGAGTAACAGGCGCGCCGGATTCACGCACCCGGACACCTCGCATCGCCGCCACACCGCCTTCGCCAGCAGCGCCGCCGCTGCCGCTGCTGGCGGCGGCAGTGTCAGTTCTTCGAGGGGATGCGGGCGGCGATCTCCCGCGCGAATCGTTCCGCCCGCGGCGAGAGCGGCCCGTCGGTCTGAGCGATGGTCAGCAGCAGGTCGAGCAGATCGTGCGCCTCGGCCAGAGTCAGGAGCGCCAGCCGCTCGACGGCGTGGTCCACGGGGGCGAAGTCGATCTCGTCCAGGTCGAGGTGTGCGTAGTCATCCATGCCGGGCCAACGCCACCGGCCGTACGCCGGTCACGCGCCGCCCGCCAACAGCCCTGACGAGGAAGAGGACCTCTCGGATCGCACGCCTTCACGATTCATGCACGCCGCACACACGTGGTGATCGCATTCGATATGCTCCGAGCGCTCCATTCGCACCACTGAGGGGGGAATCCTCATGCGCATGCGTCACGCGCTGGCCGCCGTCGCCGCGGCGGTATCGCTCGCCGCCGTCACCGCCGGACCGGCCCAGGCCGCCGAGTACTCGTCCGCGCTCAAGGTCAAGGGCGTCCAGTACGACGCCCCCGGCTCCGACTCGAATCGCTGCACGGGCGGGAACACCAGGGACGAGTACCTGACGATCAAGAACTACTCGAGGTCCTCGAAGGTCAACCTCAAGGGCTACGTCGTCAAGGACGCCGCTGGCAACAAGTTCACCTTCCCCGCCAACCACACCCTCGAGCCCGGCGACTACGTCAAGCTCCGCGGCGGCCGCGGCACCGACTCCGACGCCGGCAACGTCGTCTACCGCCAGAACTGCAACTTCATCTGGAACAACGACAAGGACACCATCTACCTGATCAAGCCCACCGGCGCGCGCGCCGACGCCCACTCCTACACCAAGCGCGCCAACGACGCCGACGGCAACGGCTACATCAACTACCACGGCTGACCGCCAGCCTCCCGGCGCACGCCTGTGCCCTCTTCCCTGACCGCCGGGGAGGGGGGTTCACGTTTTCGTCCGGGCCCCTGGGCTTGGCGTTTGGCCGTGCAGGCCATCCAGCCTGGGGAGGCCGAGCGCCGAGTTCAGGCGGCCGGTGTGGTCGCGGACCGCAGGAAGACGGGCGCGGCCAGAGCAGCAGGCACGACGCTGCTCAGCAGAACCAGCGGCCACGCCGCCAGGCCCACGAAGAGCGCGGCGGGGATGCTGGCGCACACGGAGGCCACGGCGACCGCGACGGCGCGCGTGGTCCCTGAGGACGGATCGGTGCTCATCGCCTTGGCCCAGAGCAGCACGACCACGGTGATCCCCAGCTCGACGGCTGCTGCGGGAACGGCGCCCTGGAGTGCGCCCGCCCACCGGGCCCCGCTCTGCGGACTCCCTCCCGCCTGGGCCTCGGCCACGGTCAAGAAGAGGTAGGAGAAAACCGCCAAGGGCGCGACCGCCGACACCACGACGCATCCGAGCCGGACCAGGAGCCGAAAACTCTTCACACGCCGCCTTCGCCTCTGTCCGGATCTACCGGAATGGTATCGAGCGGCCGGTCCGCCCTGCCGTATGCCGCGGGACACCTGCGTATGCCGGCACGGCTCTTCCAGACCCGCAGGCCGGCCCAGATCCTCTCTCCTCCCCACCGGGCCCGGCCGCCCCTCGCCCACACGGCGGCCGGTGTCAGCGCGGTGCTGGTGGGGCCGCACGATCTGCTGCTCGGCCCCACCGACGAGGAACTCTCGAGCTGCCTGGCGGCACGGTGGAGCCGGGCGAGTCGCTCCAGGAAACAGTTATGCGGGAATTGGCCGAGGAGAACGGTATCCAAGGCCGCCGACAGCGACCTGAACAAGCCGCCCCACTGTATCGCTGACGGCGGCGCGAAGAGACGATGAGCGACTCGGGTGAACGCGGTCACCCTCGTGGATGATTCGCAGGCCGAACCCGGCCCACACTCCCCATGCAGGCCGCTATCCACGCTCCGTGGTCACGATCCTCACGCGCGCTCTCGCCGTCTCCGTCCTCGCCCTGACGTCACTCACCACCAGCCCCGCGCACGCCGCGGCCGCCGAGCCCTTCGTCCTGCCGCTCACCGACGCCGTCACCGCCCCCACCGTCGGCGCCCGCTGCGCCCTGAGCGGCGGCAGCTGGTTCTCCTACTACGACACCACCATCACCGACGCCTCCGGTCTCGACATCGACCACATGGTGCCCCTCGCCGAGGCCTGGGACTCCGGCGCCTCCGCCTGGACCGCCGCCCGGCGCGAGGCCTACGCCAACGACCTCGGCCAGCAGAGCAGTCTCGTCGCCGTCACCGCCCGCTCCAACCGTTCCAAGCCCGACCAGGACCCCGCCCAGTGGCTGCCCCCGGCCCCGGACGCGGTGTGCCGGTACGTGGCCGAATGAACCGCGACGAAACTGCGCTGGAACCTCACCACCGACCAGAGCGAACGCGACCGTCTCACCGACCTCGCCGCCGACTGCGACGACACCACCGTCACCTACACCCCCGCCGAGTAGGGCGCCGGCTCACCTGGGGCACTCGGCGGTTGGGGATGTGGGGCCGGCTTGTGGATGCCTGCCGTCGCACCGCGAGAACCGCCTTGCCGGGCATCGCTGTCGCTCTCCTGGCCGGGCCGCCACCCCGCCTCTCGCCGGTGGCGTACCCGGCTCGTCCAGGGCGGTGGACGGCATCAGGCCCGGCAGGCCGGGGACGACGCGAAGAGCCGGTGATGTCCGGGCTGGCTTTGTTCACGAGAATGGGCTCTGGCTCAACTTCTGTGACGTGCCCCCGTGAGCCGGATTGTCATGAACGTTCGGGGATATGCGAGAAGGGAACCAGTCGAAGGGGACGGGAGGACCTCATGCAAGGTGGCATGACGCCTCTGAGGAATCGCTACCTCGCTGCGTGCTTCATCGTCGCCATGTACCTGCTGGTTGGCGCCCTGTTGGCCGGCTTGCTCGCTGCAGCGCTCTCGCCCAGCGGCGTGTGGGCAGGAGCGGCAGCTCTCATAGGCGGGGCCCTTGGGGCCGGCTTCGGTGTGTGGCGTCTCCGACGGACGCCCGAGGATGAGCGCGCCGACGACCACATCTACTAGGCACAGGGTCGTCGTTGAACGTGCGCCCGCGTCACACAAGTCGTGCCAGAACCCGATCCCGTATACAAAGCCACCTCCACTTCGAGCTGTAGGCGCCCACGGACGCCGGACCGGAGCGGACCACGTGTGACTGAGCGTTTCACTTGGCGGGTGAAGGACTTGAGCTGGCGGCTATGGGGGAGACGGCGGGGCAGGAGGCTGCGGAACGGCGCCCGCGAGGATTGCCCGGCGGGTGCTGAGAGCGGTGGCCAGAAGGCTTTCGTCCAGTCTCATCTCGGCGTCGCGGGTGGAGTCGTTGACGGGGATGCGGGTACGCCTGTCGATCAGCGCCGTCACGGCCGGCAGCGCAGGGCGCGCGTGGCTGCCCATCCGGGCGAGACCCGTGAGGTAGTACTCGCCGACCGCGTAGTCGGCCAGATGCGGTGTCATGAGGGCGAGCAGCCGGGACAGTGCGGAAGGACCGGCGTGCCGCAGCCACAGCGGGGCGCACTCCGCCTGTGAACGGCCAGGGCGACGGAAGGTCAGGTTGTACAGCTGGGCCGCCTGCCGCAAGGTCAGCGGGCCGGTGTCCAGCAAGGCCTCGAAGATCTCGGGGGCGTGAGCGAGGCGGGCGATGCCCACAGGCTTGGCGGCAAGGAGCGCGGCGGCGGATGCACTGTCGTACACCGTCGCGGTGGACGGGATCCGGCGGGTCCTCGGGGACGGCGTGAAGGGGACTTCGGCGAGGAGAAGTCCATGCGTCCGTATCGCCGCCTCGGAGATCGAGGCTGTCGTGAGGGCCGCACCAAGAGCCGGGGTGACCCTCTGGCCGCGGTGCTGGACGAGCAGCGGCAGAAGCCTGACCGGGGCCACCCGCCAGTCGTGGCACGCCTCGCGGGCCAGGTCGGCGCCGATGTCCCGGGCGCCGGGGTCGGCGAGGAGGCGGGCCACGAGGGTGTACGTGTCGTGCTCGCGCCTCAGTCCGTACAGGGCCCGGCCCCAGATGTGCCCGATGTCCTCCAGGTGGTGCGCGGCATCCCGGACGTCGTCGAAGAGTGCGGCGTCCAGGGACCTCCATCGCGTGGGTGGCGCTGCCCGCAGCGTCTCCAGGTGGGCGAGGAAGCGGACCGACGCGAGGTCATCATCCGTCAGGTGGGCGGCTGCCGGGCCAAGCGCCCTGGCCAGGATGGTGCGCACGACAGGATCGGCGAGTTCGCCGAGGGCTGCGAGAACCAGGCCGGGCTGCCCGCGGTAGCCGAAGAGGCACGCGGCTCGGCGCCGCACTTCCTCGTCGGGGTCACCGAGCCGGGCCACTGCAGCGTTGACGGCCTCTGGCCAGGGCCGTTCGCGGGCCAGGCTATGGAGGAGGTCCAAGGCCTCCCGGCGCACGAAGGGGGTGTCGGCGTGGACGAGCCGGAGCAGCCGAGTGGCGACGGGGCCGGTGCGGTCGGCGCGTATCGCCTCGAAGAGCGCGATACGGGAAGGGTGGGCGGGCGTCGTGGCGGTGCCGTCGGCCACGGCCTCGTCCGGCCACGTCATCGGGCGGGGCGGAGGCCGCCCTTGCGTGCTGGAGCTTCGATCATGCGGCCGATCATCCCACACGACACAACATTGGGTGACTTTGTGCACGAGATCGGACAGCAGATGTCGACCACTTTGGGAGGCACGAGAGTCTGGTGCTGTTCGATTGCCGGACGGCTAGAAGAGGCCGGCCGAGGTGCTCTGCGTGAGGTTCTCGAGGATCGTGCGCAGCCACGGGCTGCGCACGGCTGGTAGTCGGACCAAGGTGTGTTGGAACGTTCCCCGGTCGGCCCGGAACAGGTGGTTGGGGAGCAGCGGAAGCGGGTCGTCGCGGAGGACGTCTTGGGCTATGCGGCCCGACGCGGGAACCGGCAAGTTCGGTTCGGGAGAGGCCAGCCACAGCCACACCCCCAGCGGCAGGGGCACCAGATATGCCGGTGTGGTCGGGCCGGCAGGGATCCAGGTCCGGCCCGTCTGGGGATGGACGGGGGCGAGGATGATGTCGACGCCCACGTCCGGGGAGGGCTGTCCCGGTCCGGCCAGGACGGCGCGCCGCTTCAGGGGGCCTGTCGGCAGCAAGGCGTCGAGCGCGCGTTGAAACACGTCCGCGGTAAGGCCATCCGGGACCTTCACCGGCTGCCCCTCGGAAGCGATCAGCAGGTGGGCGAGCGCGTGGCCGGCTGCCGCCTCCCACCGCGGACTCCAGGACCAGTAGTGGTTCGGCCCCAGCCGTCCTCCCCACGTGGCGATCGGCTCGAACGGGGGCGTTTTCTCCCCCTTGTCTGCCAGCTCCGCCCAGGACAGGAGCGCGGCGTGGATACCGTCGACGGGGACGCGGTGCACGACGTCCGAGCCGAGTCGCACCATCTGCCAGAGCGAGCAGTCGTCGACCCTGGTCGCCACGGGGAGGCCGCATGCCTCGCAGGCCATGTTGGGCCCGTCTGCCCCGTCGAGGCCACAGCAGGCACCACCACGCTTCTCAGGAATCAGCCGGGTTCCACGGACATCACCGGGCGCAATGACACTTGCCCCGGGCGTGCTGTCGGACAAGGCGTGGACTGGCGCGTAGATGCCGCGCGCCTCAGCCTCGCCCGGACCAATCTCGTCCCACAGCCGCCACGGCCCTCCCCAGGGATCCGGGTCCACGGCAAACGTCCCCGGCTCCATGAGCACCGGAAGCTGGGCTCCGTTCCCGTACTGCTGGCGGGCGTGGACCGGCAGTGAGACCTGGGACAGCGGGATGGTCAGCTCAGCGCCGCATCCCGCACACACGAAAACGAACAAACTTCCTCCGGCTGGGAAACAGACGCATCCTCGCAGCTCACCGGCGGACGGCCAACATGTTTCCTCATCTGCTGCGGGAACGGCACCTGCCACCGTCGCGGAGTATCAACGCAACGCGAGCAGATGTCAGCCGCCGCCTCGGACCACGGCAAGCGACTCACTCAGTGTTCGAATTCCCGGTGCGCTGAGGTGCCTCCCGAAGTGGTGAACACCTGCTGCCCATTCTCGTGAACAAAGCCAATTGGGCAGGGCGTTGCCACGTCCCGGGAGAACCGCGGCGCGGGCGGCGAGTGAGGGGAGGTCGAGCGGATCCGGCGGTGTGCGCTGCACTCGATCACCGAGGGCCTCATAGCGCGCGTGCACGACCCGCTCGGCCTCGTGCAGACCCACCCCCAGCGGACGCGGCGCCTCCCAGACGGATCTGACCGCCGGCAGTCGGCGATCGCGCAGCACGTCGGCATCGGCCTCTCGGCGGTCCGTTCCTCCAGTTAGGTCCACCAGCCGCTCACTGGGCCACCGGCCGGGATTTCAGGGCACACCTCATAGGCCCGAACCTATGGCAGGGCATGGCGTACGACCCAGATGCTTTGGTGCTGTTGTCGCATCTCGAGCTCTGGCGCAACTTCTGTGGATCCGTGGCAGCGGTTGCCAGCGACCGGATAAAGATTCGTCCGCGGAGAATGGTGTCTCTACGCTCAGTCAGAGCGGGAGTGCGCGCATTTCCGCAGGTTGCGGTGCCGTGGCAGAGCGGTCCATTGCGATCGCCGTGGGCGAGGTCCCTCCCACGGCGACTGACGGAGACGGGACGGACCTGCTCCCATCTGTCTCGCGGGTTCAAATCCCGTCGGCACCGCAGCCGCCCAGGACGTAATACGGCGCACGGACCTGCCGCCTCGCGCCAGGTCCACAGAAGGTGTGCCAGAGCTGAGACGCGTGAGCGGAGCAACGGGGTGGCTGGGTAGGTCGTCGGTGCGGATCGTCTAGACGCCATCTCCGTGGGTGGCTGATGCTGTGGATAGTTGCTGGCGGGCGTGGTGTACGGGCGGTTGAATGTCGTGGTGAGCGACTACTGGACACCCGCGCATCAAGCGGTTGAGCAGGAGGATGCCGAGGCCCTGGCCCGGTTGTTGGCCGCTGGGTCCGATCCCGATGAGGTCTTCGGCGACATGACGCTGCTGACGCACGCGATCGACGCTGAGGGTGATGGCTGCCTGAGCGGGCGGCCATTGACTGTGCAGACCATGGCAGTGTTGCTGGCGTTCGGGGCTGATCCGGAGCTCGCGGATCCAGACGGCCGCACCCCCATGGACATCGCCGATCACTACGGCCACGACCTGGCCGTGAAACTGCTGCAGGGTCACATCAGCAGACGAGCCACCGATAGCAGATGCGGGCGCAGGCGGTGCTCGTAAAGGCGAGGAAGTGATCGGCGTTCGGGGCCGGAAGTGCAGCAGGTCGGTGCTATCGGCAGAGCGTGCCCGGGTTAGAGGCCGTTGCGCAGCAGTGGGTAGAGGGAGTCGGGTGCTTCCAGGACGCCCCAGTTAGAGGGCTCGCGTGGCCGTAGGTTCGGGGGCAGGACGATTCCCAGATATGTGCTGCAGCCGGGTTCGGGCCAGGTCGGGTCGATCACGTGGCCGTCCGCGTCCGTGCACCAGGCGTGGGCCGTTGGCACGGGGCTGTCGGCCGCGACGGCGAATCCCTCCGTGTAGGCCAGGTGCGGGTGCTCCCGTTCGGTCGCCGCCGCGTTGGCGAAGCACTGCCGCTCCGGCAGCGGCCGGACCTGTGCCGGAAGGGCGGCGGGGGTGAACCAGCGGCCGTGCGCGGCCACGAGCTCGTATGCCGACCTGTGCTTCCACCCTGCAACACCGTCGTGGTCCAGGAGGCTCTGCAACGCGATGTGCGCCTCCAGCCAGTCCAGGAGCACGCGTTCGGAGGGAGATGCCGGACGGCCCGGAGCAAGGGCACCGACGAGGTCATGAACTGCGGTTGTGTTGGCTGGGGTGCCCTCGTCGTCTGCAGAATGCGGCATGGCCTCCCCTTCCCACTGGCCTGAACATTCTCCCAGGGTTCTCGGTCCGCTTTCCTGCCGGCGCCAGGGTGCGCACGTCCAACAACGGGGACAGCCGAAGGTGGCGGACGGCGGGCACCGCCGCACCGCCGCGGTCACCTCTGGCCGCGAGCCGGGCACGGTGGGTCGTCTGTGTCGGCAAGGGCGTTCAGCGGGAGGAAGTCCTCGTCGTCGGCCGGTGCCGGGTGCGGGTACAGGGCGGGGTCGACGCCGTTGGCGACGGCCATCTCCGCGTAACTGCCGTACATCGCCATGCCGTCGGGAAGGTCGGGCATGGGCAAGGTGCCGGAGCGCAGCAGCTCCAGGACGTCCGGGTTGCCGTCGGCTCCGGCCAGGAGCCAGCCCGCACACAGCAGGGGGCGGGGGTGCTGGAGTGGCAGCCGAACCGGCCTGCTTCTCCGCCGGTGCGGTTGCCAGGGGCGGAGTGGACGAAGGCCTGTGCGGGGAACTGGCCGGGAGGTGCGTCGCGGCGCCAGGGGCAGGGTTCCTCGCCTGTGCAGGGGCGGCGGGGCGCGGCCGGCGGCCCGTCGTAGGCCACACCGGTCACGGCCCAGGTGTCGTCCGCGGGCCGTTGGGCCACCACCTGTGCCCCGGCGCCGCGCGGGGTGGGCTCCGGGTGCGGTGGGGCCGGTGGTTCGGGGACGGGGGTGCGTCCGGCGGCCAGGTCGGTGTTGAGCTGCTGGAGGACCTCCTCGAGCGTGCAGCCGCGCAGAGCCGCCAGCTCGGTCAGGCATGCGTGTACGCGCCGGTCGTGTGCGCTGTCGGTGTCGTAGCCGGGCAGCGAAGCGGCAGGCGGCACCGTGGGAGTAGCCGATGGAGCGGCCGCCCCGGCCGGGAGGGGGTCGCTGTCGGGCAGGGGCGGCTGTCCGGCGGCTTGCCGGCGCTGCACGGCCGCATCGTGCGCGCGGGCCGCGGCCGCGGCCAGGTCGGCTTCCTCGGCCAAGACGCGGGCGCAGGATGTGCAGGGGGTGCCGGACAGTGGCCGCTCGAAGTCGTCCGCGTGCACGGGCAGCGCGCGGCAGGCCATCTGCCAGCGTCCCGGTGGTGTCTGGCGGGTGTGGTGGTCGACGCGGCCGCCGTGCACGCGTACGCGCAGTGGCCAGGCCTGTCCTGCGGTCGCGGATGTCATGGGTTCTTCCCGGGGCGGACGTGGAGCAGGCGGTCCTCGGTGACGGTTCCGGTCAGGGGGTGCACGGCGAGGCGGTAGCCGTCGTGGCAGGTGATGGGAGGCTGCAGGTGGAGGCGGACGTCCTGGCCGGGCCGGGCGAGGGTGTAGCCGCGGTGGCGCCACCAGCGCAGCACCGGGAAATCCTGGGCGGCGACCTTGGCGAGCAGGACGCGGACGTGGTCGTCAGCGGCCAGGGCGTGCGCGGCCTCCAGCAGGGCGCTGCCCACGCCCGTGCGGCGGGCGGGGGCGGCAACGGCGACGAGTTCGATCTCGCACAGGCCTGCGGCCAGCCGGGCCTGGGCGGCAGATCCGAGGTCTCGGTGGGCGGTGATGAGGCGCACGGGTGGCAGCAGGTAGAGCAGTCCTACGGGCACCGGGCTGTCGGGCAGTCCGGAGACCAGTACCCGGCCGGTGCCGTGGGGGACGCGGATGCGGCCGCCGTCCGCGCAGGCGGCGGCCGCGAACTGTGAAGCGTCGTATTCCTCTTCCCCGGCGGCCAGCGCCATCGGGGCCAGCTCAGCGATCATGTCCCGGTCCGCTGCGCGGGGGGGCACGCACCCAGGGCCGGCCGACGACACCGCTGGCGTGGGCGGTGGGTGTGCCGTCCGCGCGAGCGGCGGTTGCGGTGGGCGTGCCCACAGCGGGGCCGGTGCGGGCGCTCACGCCGTCTGCCGCACGGCGTCACGGCAGGCGGTGCACCACCGCTGGCCGCTCTCGGCGAGGTCGGCAGGCACTTCGTGATTCCCGCCGGGCACGCTGATGCCGGGCTCCCCGCACGCGATCTCGTGCAGGTCGCAGTCACCGTCGCACGATGCGGGATCCACCGGCACATGCCACACAATCTCGACCTCGCCCAGGGCACGGGAACGTACGCGCTCCGCCACAGCCAGCATGCTCGCCTCTTCTTCCGGATATACCGGGCTGCAGCCCGGCTTCGGCACCGTCCGCAGCACGGTAGCCGTCTTTGCGGCAGGCGATGATCTGGTTTCCGGCGCGGACACCCCGGGCCGATGTGCTCATCCGGGGCGGAGGCGGCTTGGGGTCAAGGCCCGGTGCCGGACGAGCCGTACCGGCACCTCGGGCTGTTGGGAAAGCAGGATCACGCTGAAGCAGGCGCGGGTTCTTCCAGGACGGCCACGACCATCACGGGGAGGTCGGTGTCCTGCTGTACGACACCGACGGTCAGGGTCCGTCCGTCAAGGATCCACTTGCGGGCCGCGATGAACTCGTCTTTGTCCTCATCCGTCAGGTCGGTCTGGGCGAGGTGGCCGGCGAGCAGGGAGTTTTCGATCTCGGGGAGGAAAGCGGCAAGTTCCTGCTCGCCCTGTTCGTAGACGGCGTCCAGGTCGTCGAAGTAGCCGGACTCGTCGACGTCGCGGATCCAGACGGCGAATGAGGCGCGGACGGCTCCGCTGCGGAACTTCTGGGTCCATCCCCGGATGCCGTCTTTGCGCCAGGACGTCTCCACGCCGTCGCGGGGCTTGCCGCCGGGCGTCCAGTCCTGAGCTGCGAACTTTTCCGCCGCGCCCTCGATGGTCAGCGGGACCAGGTCGCGGAGTTCTTGAAGCATTGCGGTCACTGCAGCCATGAACTCATTCCACTCATGCCGTTGCCGGGCACGTGATAGGCCTTGAGCTGTCCGCTGGCGTAGGCCTCGGGGAAGGCCTTGGACAGCACCTCGTTCACGTGCGCGGCGCCCCATTCGTTGGACACCATATAGCGGACTCCCTTGCCCTTGAGGTCTTCGTTGAGGGCGAGCAGCTTCTCGGTCTGGGTGGTGAGCCGGTTCTCGTCGTAGAAGTCAGAATCGGGGTTGTACGGGGATTTTTCCCATTCGCCGTATTTGTCGCCACCGGTCCACTTGGCTTCGGTGACCCAGCCGTCTCGTGGGCCGCCGTCGATGTGGACTTCCCGGCCGTCCGGCAGGATCCACTGTTGCTCGTAGCTCTGGTCGGTGACGAGTTGCTGGTATCGAAACGAGGGACGTTGGAGTTGCTTCTCGGTCAGCCAGCCCAGTCCTTTGAACCGCGAGTAGGGCGACAGGCCGAGCGGATCACAGATCGTGAACGGGTTGTGTACGTAGGTGACCGGGTTCGGTGCAGGTCCCAGACCGAGGGGGTCTGGTGAGGTGTAGCGGCCGGTTTCGGGGTCGTAGTGGCGGAAGAGGTTGTAGTGGAGGCCGGTCTCGGGGTCGTAGTACTGGCCGGGGAAGCGCAGGGGGGTGTAGGCGGTACTGGAGCGGGTCCAGGCGGTGGTCCCCCACAGGGTGCTCCTGGCGCGCCAGGCGATGTGACCTGATTCGTCGATGAGTTCGGTGGGCGTGCCGATGAGGTCGGTGGCGATGGCGAAGAATCGCCGGTCGATCTCTTCCTGGCGGTCGTCCGGGGTGAGGAGGCGTTCTGTCTGGGACAGCGGAGCCAGGCCGCGGTGGTCCCAGGTGAAGGCGACCACGTGCGGCAGGTCCGGCGTGTGGACCGTCTGTTCGCACAAGGTGGTGCCGTCCCAGGTGAAACGGATCTCCTCGGCAACGGTCTCGCCGTCGGCCGCCAGACGCTGTTTCGCGGTGCGGCGGCCGAGCGGGTCGTAGCGGTACCTCCACCGGGTCCCGTCGGGGGTGGTGACGGAGGTGAGGCGGTTCTCCGTGTCCCAGGTGTAGCGCCAGGTGTCCGGCTTGCGGGAGAGGCGGGTCTTCTGGCGCAGGACGACCCGGCCGAGGGCGTCGTACTCGAAGCGGACGGTACCGGCGCGGGTGAGGGCGGTGCCGGTGTAGGTGCGCGCTCCGGTGGCCTCGTGGCCGGGGTGGGAGGCGGGCCAGGACGCGGAGGTCTGGTTGCCGGCGGTGTCGTAGGCGTAGTGCTCGGTCCAGTCCTGGGCGTGGACGGCGGTGACCCGGCCGGCTGTGTCGAGGTCGAAGGTGCGCGAGCCTGACAGGTCGTCGGTCAGGGAGGCGAGGTGGCCGTCGGTGCGGTAGGAGTAGCGGCGGTGGTTGAGGGAGCGGTCGTTGACCGTCAGGTGTTGGGCGGAGAGTCGTCCGGCCTCGTCCCAGGCGGAGGCCAGGGTGAGTGCGCCGCCGAAGACGCGCTCGAGTTCGCGGCCGGCCGCGTCATGGGTGAAGGCGACCTCGCGGCCGTCGACGCTCATCCGGGTGGGGCGGCCGACGGTGTCGTAGCCGTATTCGGTGACTGCGCCGGTGGGGGTGGTACGGCGGACTCGACGGCTCAGGACGTCGTAGGCGTAGTTCATGGCGCGGCCGTCGACGAGTTCGGTTTTGATCCTGCCCCGCCGGTCGTAGAGGTAGGCGACCTCGCTGTCCGGTCCGACTGCCTGCAGCAGGCGTCCGGCCCGGTCGTAGGTATAGGTGGTGACCTTGCCCGCGGCGTCCTTGCGCACTGTCTGGCCGAGTTGGTTGTAGGCGTAGGAGGTGACATGGCCGAGTGCGTCGGTCCGGCCGGTGAGCTGTCCGGCGGCGTCGTAGCTGTAGGTAAGGGTGCGGCCGTCGAAGTCGGTCTCGGAGATGAGCCGGCCGGCCTGGTCGTACTCGTATGACCAGGTAAGCCCCTGGGGGGCGGTGACCTGGGTGAGCCGTAGGTGGGTGTCGTGCTCGAATGTGTAGCCGGTGCCGTCGGGCCGGGTGCGGGCGGCCGGCAGGTCGAAGTGGGTGTACTCGAAGCGGGAGACGCCGCCGGCCGGGTCGGTGTGGGTGAGGCAGTTGCCTTCGCCGTCGTAGGTCCACGACTGGGTGGAACCGTCCGGGGCGGTCCGGCGGACGAGATTGCCGTCCGCGTCCCATTGGAGGCAGGTGATGCCGCCCACCGGGTCGGTGATGCGGACCGTGCGGCCCAGAGCGTCGCGTTCCATCCGGGTGGTGCCGCCGGCCGGGTCGGTCACTTCCACCGGCAGGCCGGCGGCGTCACAGCGCACGGTGGTGGTGGCGCCGAGGGCGTCGGTGACAGTGGTGAGCCTGCCCCGGTCGTCGTAGGTGTAGCGGGTGGTGGAGCCTGCCGGATCGGTGACGGCAGTGCGGTTTCCGCGTTCGTCGAACTCCTGGAGCCAGCGAGTGCCGTCCGGGCCGTGGAACTGTGTGGGCAGTCCGAGCGAGCCCCGCACGGCACGCAGTTCGCTGCCGTCGGGCCGGGTGAGCGTGACGAGCTGGCCCTCCTCGTCGTAGGAGTACTCGGTGGTCCGCCCCAGCGGGTCCGTCCGGGTCAGCAGGTTGCCGCGGGCGTCGTGGCGGAACCGGGTCGTGTGGCCGAGCGGGTCCGTGGTGGCGATCACCCGGGAGTGCCGGTCGACGAGGTGGCGGGTCGCGTGGCCGTCGGCCGTGGTGAGGGTGGTGGTGCGGTGGCCCGTCTCGGGGTCGGGTTCGGTGTAGGCCAGGGTGATCTGGACGTGGCCGGCCTCGCCGCCCTCGGCCACGACGCGGTCGTGGTCGTCGTAGAGGTAGTCGTAGCGGCTGCCGCCTGAGTCGACCCAGGCGATGACGCGGTGGCGGTCGTCGTAGAGGAAGGTGGTCGTCGCGCCCGACGGCTTGGTGACGGCGGTGAGGTCGCCGTCCTGGTAGCCGTACGACATCAGGGGCAGGTCCGCGCCGTCCTCGCCCGCGCCGGCCAGGGACAGGGCGGTGACCAGGCCGTCGGCGGTGGTCAGCCGCACCCGGTGGCCCGCCGAGTGGACCAGGGCCAGCGGCAGGCCGTCCTCGCCCCGTTCGATGGCCCACCAGTTGCCGTGAAGATCCTCGGTCCGCTCCAGCCAGGCGGTGCCATCGCCTCCCGGTTCGGTGCCGGGCGCGGCCGTGAAGCGGCGGACCAGGCCGCTGTCGGGGTCACTGAGCGTGTAGTCGCCGTCCGCGTCGCGGGCCAGCAGGGTGCGGAAGGTGCCCGACTCCGGTGTGGTGGGCGCGCCGGGCGCCGGATGGGGGTAGGTGATCAGGAGTCCGTCGGCGGTGACGTGCAGGACGCCGACGGCGTCGACCTGGAGGCGCTCGTCGACGGTGGACGTCCAGGCGGGTCCCAGGAAGCGGCCGGCCGTGCAGCCGGACTCGGTGCGGCGGGTGAACACCAGCGGCAGGATGCCGGGCAGCGCGAAATCGATCTGCGGCAGGAACATCCGGCCCGAGGCGAGGTCGACGGGATCGGTACCGGCAACGGTACGAGTGGCGTCGGGACGGTTGTGGGTGCCGTCAGGGGCGCCGTCGACCAGCCGGCGCAGCCGTGCGGCGTCGGCGGCGTCCTCGGCGACGCGGATGCCCTTCACCGCGGCGCCGCCGCCACCGGTGGCCGCGGTCAGCGCCAGGTCCGGGATGAGCCGGCCGAAGCCCTCGGCCGGGTCCTTCATGAAGTCCCCGATCATCTGCTTGCCGGTGCCGACGGGATCGTTGGCGGCGACCACCAGACCCGCGGCCAGACTGTTCAGGGACGTGGCGTACTCGGCCGGGTGCGTGATGTTGTACGGGTCCAACGGGTTCACGCTGCGCACGAAGTTGAGCAGCCCGGCCGTGCCCTTGATGATGCCGCCGCCGACGTGGTCGCCCATGATCTGCAGTTCCTGCAGCCCGTCGCCCAGCTGCTCGGCGTACGACGGCTTCTTCGGGGCCATGTCGCGGGCGGCGCGCACCGCCGCACGGGCGGTCTCCGCCGCCGAGTTCCGCTGCGCGCGGGCCTCGGCGAGGATGTCCTGGGCCTCCTTCATCAGCTTCTTGCCGGGGTCGTCGAACGTCGCCGCGGGCTTGGGCGGCAGCGAGGCCGGGTCGCGCTTGTCCGCCGGCTGGGCGTTGAGGCGGTCGACGGCACTGTTGTAGTCGTCGACCTTCTTGCGGTGGGCGTCGGCGGCGTCCTCGGAGGCCTTGACGCCCTCCTTCCACATGTCGATCGCCGTCTGCGCCTGATTCTGAGCCCACACCACGGTGTTGGCGAACGCCTCCAGCGCGGCGGCCGCCTTCTCGACCGCGTCGGCGGCGCCGTACCACTTGGGCGGCTGGGTGCTCACCGCGGTCCGCAGCGCCTCGGCCGTCTCACCCTTGAGCCGGGAGGAATCCAGGCCCCTCAATCCCTCACCGGCTTCGTCGAAGGCCTTCTGGAAGGCGTACAGCTTCTCGGCGGTGGAGCGCAACGTGTCAGGGCTGCCGTAGACCAGCTTGGTCTTGTCCTCGGTCTGCCCGAGGTCCATCTCGTCGACCTCGGCGCCCAGCCGGTTGGCCACCGAACGGGACTGCTCGCGCACCCAGTCCGCGCCGGACTCCCAGCCGACGTCGTCCAGCCGGTCGGCGGTCCAGTTGCCCGCGTCCTCGACCCGGTTGCCCACCCACTCGACGCCGTCCTCGACCACGTCCTCGACCGAGTCGGGCGTGATGTCGCTGATGAAGTCGCCGATACCCATGGTCAGTTCCCCCCGACCTCACCCTGCTGCTGTTCCTGCCGGGCGCGTTCCTCCGGCGACGGGCCGAAGGTGTCGTCCAGCGCCCGGTTCCACTGGCCGTCGGAGAACACGATCTCATCAACAAGACAGGCACCCAGCAGCATTACGTATTCCACACAAGCTGCTCCAGGGCCCGTGCCGCAGAGCGAACCGGGTCAGCGCCCTCTCGTCGGTGAACCCTCAGATCCACCGCACCCCGCCCGAACGCACCGGTCACAGGCTTTCGGCCGGCGACCGGCGACCGGCACCAAGAGCACCAGCCGTTGCATGTCCTCGTCCAGGGCACGTCCGCACCCGCCCACCCCACCGTCCCACCGTCCCACCGTCCCACCGTCCCACCGTCCCACCGCGCAGGATCCCTGCCACTTCGGCCGGGCACATGCCTGAATCGCCGCCGTAACACCCTCATCTTCAGCGCCCTGCGCGGCGCCGCTTACAGCTCGGGCGCCGGCGCCATCGGCCTCCTCTTGTGGTAGCTGCGCCATACGATCTGAGATCTGAGCCACCACCAGTAGCGGCTGCGGCCAGGGCCCGCTCCCCGGCCGAAGGGAAGCGGCCGTGGCCGCATCAGCGGGAGAAAGGGCGCTCCAGGAAACGAAGTGGTGCTCGGGTGAACGCGGTCACCCTCGCGGATGATCCGCGGGCCGAACCCGCCCCACGCCTCCTGTGCCGCCCGCTATCCACGTTCTGTGACCAAGACCCTCGCGCGCGTTTTCGCCGCCTCCTGTCTCGCCCTGGCGCCGCTCGCCGCGGGCCCCGCACCCGCGGTGGCCGCCGAGCCCGTCGTGCTGCCGCTCACCGACGCCGTCGTCGCCCTCCCTCTCGCCGGTGAATCCCGCGACGGCTACACCCGTGACGCCTTCCGCCACTGGAACGCCGGCGCCGACCCGACCGACGGCTGCACCACCCGCGGCGAGGTCCTCCTCGCCGAAGCCGTCACCGCACCCGCCGTCGGCGCCCGCTGCACCCTGACCGGCGGCAGCTGGCTCTCCTACTACGACAAGGTCACCGTCACCGACACCTCCAGTCTCGACATCGACCACATGGTGCCCCTCGCCGAGGCCTGGGACTCCGGCGCCTCCGCCTGGAGCGCCGCCCGGCGCGAGGCCTACGCCAACGACCTCGGCCAGCAGAGCAGCCTCGTCGCCGTCACCGCCCGCTCCAACCGCAGCAAAAGCGACCAGGACCCCGCCGAATGGCTGCCCCCGGCCCCGGACGCGGTGTGCCGGTACGTGGCCGAATGGACCGCAACGAAACTGCGCTGGAGCCTCACCACCGACCAGAGCGAACGCGACCGGCTCACCGAACTCGCCGACGGCTGCGGCGACACCACCGTCACGTACGCACCCGAGAGGGACGCAGGGAGCTGAGGGCTCTGGTGGGCGTTCTCGTGGAGCTGTGCGGAGCCGCAGCAGGGGAAGACCCGTGCCGTCGAGACCCTGTCATGCAGGGTCTCGACGGCCCCGAGAGGCTGCTGAGCTTATTTACCAGCCGGCGCCGATCTGCTGGCGGGTGCTGAAGGCGGTGGCACTACGGGGATAGAGCCACAGGATGCGGGTGGTGTCGTCGCGGACGATGACGTCGGGGTTGCCGTCGCTGTTGAGGTCGCCGATGCCGGCGAAGGTGTACGGGTTCCAGCCGGTTCCGATCTGACTGCGGGCGCCGAAGCCGTTACTGCCGTTGCCGGGGTAGAGCCACAGGATGCCGGTGGCGTCGTCGCGGACGATGACATCGGGGTTGCCGTCGCTGTTGAGGTCGCCGATGCCGGCGAAGGTGTAGGGGTTCCAGCCGGTTCCGATCTGTACTGGGGTTCCGAAGCTGGCACCGGTGCCGGTGCCGGGGAACAGGTTGAGGGTGCCGTCGGAGTGGCGGCCGATCAGGTCGGTTTTACCGTCGCGGTTGAAGTCGGCGACTCCGGCGAAGGCGTAGCCGTTCCAGCCGCTGGGGAAGTTGGCGACCGGGGTGAGCAGGTCGTGTCCGATGTCGCCGGGGAACAGGCGAAGGGTGCCGCCGGGGGCCATGGCGACGGTGTCGGCGTAGCCGTCGCGGTTGAAGTCGCCGATGCCGGCGAAGGTGTGGGTGGACAGGCCTGAGCCGATGTACAGGGCGGCGCTGGACCAGCCGCCGTTGCCGTTGCCGGGGTAGAGCCACAGGCTGCCGGTGGCGTCTGCGGCGACTAGGTCGACGTTGCCGTCGCCGGTGGCGTCGGTGACGTCGGCGAAGCTGTACGGGGCTTTGGGGAGGGTGATGTTGGCCATGGTGCCGACCTGGACGGCGGTGAGTGCGGCTCCGTTCCAGATCTGTACGTCGGCGAGGTTGCCGCGGAAGTAGGCGCTGCGTACGTCGTTGATCAGGTCGTTGCCGAGGGTGAATTTTCCGGTGAAGCCGGAGACGGCGGTGTGGGAGCCGCGGGCGATGGGCCGGTCGTCCGCGTACAGGGTCATGGCTTTGCTGGTCGGGTCGTAGGTGATGGTGAGGTGGGTCCACTGGCCGATGATGGCGCTGCCGCCGGCGATGCAGTCGTAGCCGCGGGTGGTGTCCGAGGTGGCCAGGCAGAAGGACCATTCCCGGTTGGACTGGGGGTAGAGCAGGAAGCCGGAGTTGTGCACGCCGTCCTGGGAGGCGATGACGCCGCCGACGGCGGAGGGCTTGGCCCAGACCGACAGGGTGAATGCGCTGGACGTCGAGAGTGCCGCGCTCGAGGTCATGGTGCTGGTGGTGGTGCCGTCCAGGGCGAGGTTGGAGGAGAAGGAGATGTTGTCGTCGGTGTCCCAGGTGGCGCCGGTGCCGCTGCCGGTGAGGTTCAGTCCGGCGGAGGTGTCGGTGGCGCTGGTTGCGTTGCCCTCGGTGCCGTCGTTGAGGGGCCAGGCGTGGCCGGGGGCGATCAGGGTCTGTGCCGTCTGCGTGGTCAGGGTCCCGGTTGCCGGGTTGAGGATCCGCGCGGTGCTGGCGCCGCTGGTGGATACGGTGCGTATGTCCGGGGTGCCGTCGGCGTTGAGGTCGGCGGCTTGCAGGATCGGCAGCGTTGCGGAGCTGTAGCCGCTGCTGGCTACCTGGAGCGGGGTGACGATGGTGCCGTAGGCGAGGTCCTGGAGCTGTTGGGGGGTGTAGTAGTACAGCGCGCCGGTGCTGGTGTTGCGGGCGAACAGGGCGGGCAGTCCGTCGGTGAGGCTGGAGGTGAGGGTCCAGCCGGTCCAGTCGCCGGTGCCGGTGGGGTTGGTGCCGGTCAGCCATACCGCGTTGTCGACGCCGACGAAGGTGCCGGGGAAGCTGACGCCGGGCTCGTCCCACAGCTGGCCGCCCACGATCATGAGGAGGTCGGGGTAGCCGGTGGCGGGCTCGCCGTTGAGGGTGTGGTAGAGGTTGCCGCCGCTGGCGATGCTGGTGGCTTTGCTGCCGGTGCCGTTGGTGAAGGCGGTGGAGTTGACGTTGACCTGGTCGCCGCTGTTGGGCAGGAGGGTCGAGCCGTCGCCACTGCCGTAGAGCACGGTGCCGCGGCCGGTGGTGGGGTTGTAGTCCAGGATGTCGTTGAATCCGGCGCCGGACTGGAAGTGCCCGGTGATGGCCTGGGTGCCTGTCCAGTCTGCTGGGGAGCCGGCCGAGTTGACTCCGGTGCCCTGTGCGCCCAGGTCGGTGGCGCTGGTGGTGAGCTGTCCGTCGGCGGTGCCGTGGGCCAGCCAGAGCCCTGCGGACAGGCCTGCTTGGGCGCCCACGGCGGTCAGGTCGGGAATGTCGTCGCCGGTCAGGTCGCCGTCGTCGGCGGTGGTCGCGGGGGTGGCGGTGAGGATGCAGTTTGCGGTGTCGCCGATGTTGCCGCCGGCCGAGACGGCGGTGACGGTCAGCACGTTCGTGCCGCGGGTGGGGGTGACACTGATGGATGTGCTGGACCCGGTGCTGGTCAGGGAGATGGGGGTGGCGCCGTTGAGCTGGTAGAGGTAGCTGGCGGTGCTCCCGCTGGAGGCATTCGGGGCGAGGGTGAAGCCGGCTGAGGTGCCGACCTGGTAGGTGACTGGGCTGGCGTCGTCGCCGCAGTCGGCTCCTGAGGTATCGGCGATGCCCGGGGCGCCGGGTCGGCTGGGATCGAACAGGAACTTGCAGGTGGCCGAGGCAGCAGAGGAATAGGTGCCGTCGGAGGAGGTCACGTTCCATGACACGCCGAGGACGGAGCCGCCGGCCGCGGCTTCCAGCACCGATTTCTTCACCGTGTAGGCGGCGTTCTTGCCGGATGCGGCGGAAACGGTGGCCTTGGCGATCTGTGCGCCGCCGGACGTCTTGGTGATGTTGAAGGTGTTGGACAGGGTGCCACCGTCGGGGTCGGAGACTTTCGCATAGAACGTGACGTCACCGTCACCGGTGGTCTTGATGGTGGTGGTGCAGGTGGTGGCGGGTGAAGTGACCAGTGTCGAGGGCTTGTTGGGCCGGTGATCGTACGTGGTGGACATGGAGATGGTGGCGTGGTCGAACTTCTTCCACCCGTACTTGTCGTACTCGTCGCCGGCCTGCAGGCCCAGCGTGATGTTGCTCAAGTTCCCTTCGTTGGCGATGGTTTGCATGTGTGAGGTGACGTCGAAGCCGAGCGACTTGGCAGGGCAGGAGGGGGAATAGCCGTAGGCGACGGTCTTGGTACCCCACTGCGATTTCTGACTGGGCCGGTTGTTCCAGGTGGTTGCGGAGTCGATGGAGTCGGTCTGCCACAGTTCCACCGCCGTCGCGGTGCACGAGGGGGCGTAGGTCTCGGTGGCGTAGTAGTGCGAGTCGATGATGGTGGCGCCGAAGATCCGGCTGTCCACCGCGAGTTTCGTGTATGTGCGCGACCGGTGGTACGGGGTTTCCCAGCCCTGGTAGCCGACGTGCAGGCCGGTGGCGCTGCTGTCCTTCCAGTAGCTGGTGCTGGGGTAGGCGGAGTTCACCCAGGTCCAGCTGGTCAGGGTGCCGCCGGCGGCGCTGTATGTCGGGTCGATGTACACCGGGTACACGGTGGAGGGTGCGGACAACAGGTCGGCGTCCGGGGTCAGGCGGATGTCGCCCGAAACGTAGGTGGCGGCGACCGGTGCGATGTGGGCGCCTGGGCCTGGCTCGTCGGTGTCCGAGGTCGCTGCCTCGCTGGTGTCAGCGGCTGTTTCGGTGGTGTCGGCGACTGAAGTTTTGCCCGCGGACAGTGCACTCGGGGTGGCTGTTTCTGTGGTGGCGGAGTCCCACATCAGTGGGGCCGGGGCGGAGAAGACGGTGTGGTCTGCGGTGTCCTTGGCGGTGATGTTGCCCGCTGTGTCGGTGGCCAGCGTGACGTTTTTCGTCTCGGTGGGGAAGGCCAGTGTGTCCAGGGCCGGGTTGGCGGCTGCGTCGGCGTTCTTGACGACGAGGACCTCGGAGAAGCCGCCCTGGTTGTCGGCGGTGACCTTCAGGTCCACCCCGTCGAGGACGTTGGGGTAGGTGGCGCTGGATCCGTCCAGGGTCGGGCTGGGCAGTGTGCCGATCGAGGCTGGCACTGCCAAGGACAGGGACCGGCCCCGGTCCTTCATCACTGCCAGCGGACCGTCCCCGCCTCCGGAAAGGGTCAGGCCGGCGGTGGTGAGGGTCGGGGTGACGGTGCCGTCGGAGCGTCGGATGAGTGTGGCGTCCAGCTCCTTCCAGGAGCCGGATGCGTACTTGCGTACCGGTGCGACCGCCTGGGTCAGGGTGAACGTGCCGTCCGGATTGGCCACTTCCGACACTGTCGGTGTCGTCGCCGCATCTACAGGCACTGTCTTGCCGGTGGCTTGTGCCTGGGAGGAGGCCCGGGCTTCGTCCAGCGGCAGTTGCGGTGATGAAGTGTCGGGGAGGGGATCTGCGTGGGCGGCCGTCACCGCTCCGGAGAGGGACAGCGCACTGAGCGCGGCAGCCAGCGCTGTGCTCAGCATCCTGCTGCGCAGGGTCGGTCTCACCGTCGGGTACCCCCAGGTCTGGTCTGACAAGAACCGATCATGTGGATCGGCGGTCCAGTGGACAGGTTTTTCGCGTTCTGTGGCAGACCTGATTGATGCGTGGATGACCGAACATGTCCGAGTCGAGAGTGAAACTTTGTGAAGTTTTGGCTTCTAGTTGTGGAGAGTTGTCGGAATTGATCACTGTCCCGCAGCTCGCATGTTCTGCGATAGTCGCCCGCGCAGCTGCGACTTGATCAAGCCGCAGGCACCGTCATGCCTGCATACAGGGCAAGTTGGGGGAATCGATCATGTCCAGGACCGGGTGGCTGAGCCAGAACATGCGCCGGATCGGCGCTCGGCGAAGGACCGTCGGCGTCGTGGTGGCTCTGGCCCTGGCCGTGCCCACTGCCGTGCCCGCTGCCGCGCAGTCCCAGGATCTTGCCGGGCCGCCGGCGGTGCAGCAGACCCCGTCCGTGAAGGGGGTCAAGACCCTCGCCCCGCGCAAGCTGACGGTCAAGGACCAGACGAAGCGGGCCTTCCGCCCAGCCGAGGCTCACTGGCCCGCCGCGGCGTCCGGTACCGCCAAGCTGACAGCACCTCAGACTGGTGCGAAGCAGGGTGCCAAGGCCTCCGCCGCCGGTACCCCCGTGTGGGCCCGTGCGCTGGATCCTGCCAAGGGTTCCTACCAGGGGCCGAGCAGCGTCTCGGTGCGCGTGCTGCCGCAACAAGACGCCCGTGAACTCGGTGTGGCCGGTGTCGTTCTTACGGTCCAGCCCGCGGTCGGCGGCTCGGGGAAGGTCGAACTGGGCCTGGATTACGGTGCCTTCGCCCAGGCGTACGGCGGCAACTATGCCGACCGCCTGCACCTGGTCAAGCTCCCGGCCTGCGCATTGACCACTCCGCAAAAGGCCGCCTGCCGCACCCAGACCCCCCTCGCCACCGACCAGGACCCTGCAACCGAGGAACTGGCGACCACCCTGGCCCTCAAGGGTTCCCTGCCGCAGGCCTCCCCGTCCCGCGCCTCAGCATCCGGCCAGGCCAAGGTCACACCGGCATCGGCCGCCAGCCCGGCCGCGGCCGATGCAGCCGGCAGTACCGAGACGATGGTGCTGGCAGCTACCGCCGCCACCTCGACAGCAACAGGTGCGGCCGGCAGCTACGACGCTACCGCGCTGGCGCCGTCCGGCTCATGGACGGGCGGCAGCTCGTCGGGGGCGTTCACCTACAGCTACCCCATCGCCCCTGCCCCGTCGTCGGGTTCGCTCAAGCCGTCGGTGGGCCTGGCCTACGATTCGGGCTCGGTGGACGGACAGACTTCCTCCACCCAGGCCCAGGCCTCCTGGGTGGGTGACGGCTGGGCTACGCCGGATTCCTACATCGAGCAGAACTTCACCTCCTGCTCGGAGAATCCGGGAGGCAGCGCCTCGCCGGTGTCCAGCGGGGACCGCTGCTATGACGGACCCATCCTGACCATGTCCCTGAACGGCTCGTCCACCTCTTTGGTGAAGGACGACACCAACGGGACGTGGAAGCTGGCTGCCGACAACGGTGCGACCGTCAAGCACATCACCAACTCGAACAACGGCTCAGGCACCTACAACACCGACTACTGGCTTGTCACCGAACGAGACGGCACCCAGTACTACTTCGGCCGCAACCAGCTGCCCGGCTGGGCTTCCGGCAAGGCGACCACCAAGTCGGTGGACAGCGTCCCGGTGTACTCCGCGCACTCCGGCGACCCCTGCTACGACTCCTCCGGGTTCAGCGCCTCGGTGTGCACCATGGCGTACAAGTGGCACCTGGACTACGTCGTGGATGCGCACGCCGACGCCATGGCGTACTACTACGCCCAGAACACCAACTACTACGGCGAGGAAAACGGCGCCCGCAACGTCTCCTACGTCCGTGATTCCTACCTGGCCCGCATCGACTACGGCTTCCGCGACGGCGGCGCCTACGGCATCGTGCCCGACCAGGTCGTCTTCACCACCGCTCCTCGCTGCACCCTTGCCTCGTGCGACACGCTGTCGGCGAGCAACGCCGCCAGCCAGTACCCGGATGTGCCCTACGACCTGGTGTGCGCATCGGGGGCGACCTGCGCCGCGCACTCACCGTCGTTCTTCTCCACCGTCCGTCTGGCCTCGATCAAGGTGCAGCAGTACAGCGTGACGGCCGCCAAGTACCAGGCGATCGACACCTACACCCTGCACCAGAGCGAGCCGGCCACCGGGGACGGCACCTCCCCCACTCTGTGGCTGGCCTCGATCACCCATGAGGGTGATGTCACCACGGCCGGCGGCTCCACTTCCCCGATCGCGCTGCCGGACGTCAAGTTCGCCGGCGTGGGTCTGAAGAACCGGGTCGACACCGCCAATTTCCCCGGTCTGTACCGCTACCGCATCTCCGGCATCACCAGCGAGATGGGCGGACTGACCTCCATCAGCTACGACCTGCCGGATGCCTGCACCGCCACCTATGTGGCGTCGGCGGATCCCAAAACGAACACGAAGTCCTGCTACCCGGTGTCCTGGACGCCCAAGGACTACCTCAACCCGATCACCGACTGGTTCGAGAAGTATGCGGTCACCCAGGTCCTGGAGACCGACAGCACCGGCGGCGCGGTGGCCAAGCAGACGAACTACACCTACAACGGTGGCGCCGCCTGGCATCACGACGACAACGAGCTCGTCAAGGCCAAATACCGCTCCTGGGGCCAGTTCCGTGGCTACGCCAGCGTGGAGACCCGCACCGGTGACGGTGCCAACGACCCCCAGACCAAGACGGTCACCTCCTACTACCGCGGCATGGACGACGACTGGCTGTCCTCCTCCAACCGCCGCTCGGTGAACGTGACCGACTCCCAGGGCGGGGTGCACCCCGACAGCGACCAGCTGGCAGGCAACGCACTGGAGACCACCAGCTACACCGGTGTCGGCGGCAGCGTGGACCACTCCACCGTCACCTCGTACTGGATCTCCGCCGCCACGGCCAGCCGTGCCCGCCCGGGCCTGCCGGCCCTGACCGCTCATGCCACCAACGTCGCCGAAACCTGGAACCGCCAGGCCGTCACCAGCGGCAGCACCACGAGCTGGCGCGTCACGCAGACCGACAACACCTACGACGCCTCCCCCACGAACGACAACTTCGGGCTGCTGACCTACACCTACACCCACACGGTGCCCGCCAACGCCGCGTACGACCAGTGCACCGCGATCACCTACGCCAAGGCCAACAGCGCCACCAACCTGGTCGGGCTTGCGGCTTCCAAGGAGACCGACTCGGTCGCCTGCGCCGGCTTCAGCCAGAACACCCCGGCCACGGTTCCGAAGGCCTTCAACACCCTCACCGCGCCCACCAGCGTCTCCCGCCCGGACCAGGTGATCTCCGCGACGAGGACGTACTACGACGACACCAGCTTCGCCACCGCCTTCCCGCAGACGGCCGCGCCCACCAAGGGCGAGATCACCATGACCCGGCACGCCTCGGGCTACAGCGGCGGTGCGTTCACCTGGCAGACCCAGACCCGCGCCACCTACGACTCCTACGGCCGTCCCAAGGACGGCTATGACGCAGGCGGCAACAAGACCACGACCGGTTACACCGTGGACAGTGTCGGCCTGACCACCGGCACGACGGTCACCAATGCCAAGAACCAGACCACCAGCACCGTCACGGACCCCACCCGCGGTCTCACCCTGGTTTCCACCGACGCCAACGGGATAGCCGCCACCGTCCACTATGACGCGCTCGGGCGCACCACGGATGTGTGGCAGCACAGCCGGCCCACCACTGCCCCTGCCGACATCAAGTACACCTACACGGTTTCCCAGACCGGCCAGTCCGGCATCACCACCCAGAACCTGAACGACTCCCTGGGCTACGTCACCTCCTACACCCTCGTCGACTCGCTCGGCCGGTCACGGCAGAGCCAGGCACCGACCCCACAGGGCGGACGTCTGATCACCGAGTCGTTCTACGACTCACACGGCTGGGTGTGGAAGAAGAACAACGCCTACTGGGACGCCAACACCCTCCCTGCCCTGACGCCGGCCTCGGTGCAGGACTCCCAGATCCCCAGCCAGGACCGCTACACCCTGGACGGTCTGGGCCGCACAGTCGTCGCCGACTCCCAGCAGTACTCGGTGCTCAAGCAGAAGACCACCACCGTCTACAGCGGAGATGCCACCACCGTCATCCCGCCGACCGGCGGCACGGTCCAGACCACCCGCACCGACGCCTTGGGCCGCACCAGCGAGGTCGACTCCTACAGTGTCCGGCCGACGCTGACCATTCCCCTCAACACCTTCACCGGCCTGTTCTCCGTCAGCGGCGGCACCTTCAACGCGATCACCTACGGCTACGACGGGCACGGCAAGCAGAACACCGTCACCACCAAGGGCAGCACCTGGACCACCGTCTACGACCTGCTCGGCCGTGCAACGTCCAAGACCGACCCGGACGCCGGCACCACCAGCATGGTCTACGACACGGCCGGAAACCTCACGCAGACCACCGACGCCCGCGGCAAGAGCGTCTCCTACACGTATGACGTTCTGAACCGGCAGACCGGCAAGTACGCCTCCACAGTCGCCGCTCAGGCTCCGGGTGCGAGCGGTAACCAGATGGCCGCCTGGACCTACGACAACGACAACGCCGTCTCCGGCGTCACCAATCCGATCGGCCAGACCACCACCACGACCTCTTACAACGCCGGCAGCGCCTACACCACCCAGCAACTGGCCTTCAACGCCTTCGGTAAATCACTCGGCCAGTCCGTCACCATCCCGGCCGTGCACGGCGCGCTCGGCGGCAAGACCTACACCTTCCGCCATACCTACAGCGCCGACACCGGCCTGCTCTATACGGACAACTACCCCCTCGGCGGGGGCCTGCCCAACGAGATCGTCAGCCACGGCTACGCCACCGCCCTGGACCTGCCCAGCGGGCTGGGCACCCCCTCCTACGGCTACGAAAAGGGCACCACCTACAGCGCCTACGGCCAGGTACTGCAGGAAACCCTGGGCATGGGAACAAACCTGGCCTACCTGACCAACACCTACGATCCGCACACCGGAGCACTCACCGACCAGCTGGTGACCCGCTCCATCGCACCGGCAAAGGTCGACGAGCAGAACTACACCCGCGACCTCGCAGGCAACACCGTCAAGCAGGTATCCACCCGTCTGGGCGCCACAGCCGCCTCCGAGACCCAGTGCTACCAGTACGACGAGCTTGTCCGGCTTACCCAGGCGTGGACCGCCACCGACGACTGCAACGCCGCCCCCACCTCAAGCTCCCACGCGCAGGTCGGCGACCTGCTCGCCGGCGGCACCGCCTACTGGACCAGCTGGGACTTCGACGCCCTCGGGCAGCGCCAGCAGCAGGTCGAGCACTCCACCAGCGGCGGCAGCGACACCACCACCAGCTACGCCTACGACTACAACGGCAACGACACCGTCCAGCCCCACGCCCTGGCCTCCACTCAGGCCAGCGGCGCAAGCACCGCAGCCACCAGCTACACCTACGACAAGAGCGGCAACACCACCGGCCGCACCACCCTCGCCTCCGGCAACCAGACCTTGAACTGGAACAACGCCGGACAGCTCACCCAGGTCAGCGGCGGCAAGAGCGGCACCACCAGCTACATCTACGACGCCGACGGCAACGTCCTGCTCCAGACCGACCCCACCAGCACCACCCTCTACCTGCCCGGCGAACAGCTCACCCTCACCGGCACCACCACCACCGGCGTCCGCTACCTGCCCCTGCCCGGCGGCGGCACCGCAGTACGAACCGGCACCGCCGCCAACTACAAATTCAGCATCAGCGACCCCCACGGCACCAGCAACCTCTACCTCGACTCCACCGCCCAGACCCCCACATGGCGCCAGTTCACCCCCTACGGCGGCCCCCGCGGCGCCACAGCCAGCTGGATCGACAACCGCGGCTTCCTCAACGCCCCCGACAACGCCAACACCGGTCTCACCCAACTCGGCGCCCGCCAATACGACCCCACCCTCGGCCGCTTCGTCAGCCTCGACCCCCTCTTCGAAGCCACCGACGACCAACAACTCGCCGGCTACACCTACGCCGCCGGTAACCCCATCACCAAGAGCGATCCCAGCGGCCTGTGCGCGGGCCCCGACTGCCCCACCCGCAACTGCCCGTCCTGCATCAACTCCACGCCAGGTAACAAGGCCAGTGTTGACGCGGCAATGCGCGACCGCGCCGGCTCGGGCAGCACCCCCACCAACACCGTTGCCACCAAAAGCGGAACCGCGAACAGTGGAAGCGGAAGCGGAAAACGCATCATCCACTTGAGCAGCACCAAACACCACGCAAGTGGACTAGGCGGCTTCTTCTCCGGGCTCGGCGACCAGCTCACCGAAATGGGCACCGGCCTTGTCGACCAAACTCTCGGCAATCTCGGAACAGTCGGTGACTGTCTTCTTGGGGAAGGCTGGCAAAGCTGCGCTAACCTGACCGTACCGGGCGTCATCGCCACACAAGGTATCCCCGCCATCGAAGGCATGTGGGACACCGGCGTCAGCATCTACACCGAGTACAAGCAAGGCGACAGCGCCCACGCCACCGGCCGCATCGGCGCCTTCGTACTGGTGGAACTAGTCACGCGTAACGTTGGCGCTGCGCGTGCGTGCAAAAGTTTCACACCCACTACGCCTGTGTTGCTGGCCAACGGCAAATCGAAGCCCATCGGGAAAATCAAGCCTGGTGACAAGGTCGAAGCAGCAGACCCCAAGACCGGTAAGCACAAGGGGCTGCGTGCTGTCTCCGCGGTATGGATCAACCACGACTACGATCTCGTCGACCTCCGCATCCGCCAAGCAGACGGCACACTGAGCACCATCCACACCACGGCCAAGCACAAGATCTGGGACGACACCCTCCACAAGTGGGTACCCACTGGAAAACTCGCCGCTGGCCACGCCCTCAACACCGCTACGAACCAACACGTTCGCGTCATATCCGTGAGCGCTCGCCCGGGCGACCGGGATATGTACAACCTGACAGTCAACGACCTGCACACGTATTATGTGCTGGCGGGAGCCACACCGGTTCTTGTTCATAACTGCAACAGAGCCGGTTTGGATTTCACTGACGCCGAGAGACAGAAGGTCTACGACGCTAACGCCGCAAAGAATGACGGCGAGTATAAGTGTGACTATTGCGGACAGACGGTGGAACGGCGCGCATCGCGAGATGCCAATGGGAACGCCATCAAGGGAAGGCCCGACGACGCCCAGATCGACCACGTAGTGCCGAAGGTCGATGGCGGACACGGTGGCGACCATAACGGTGCTGTTGCCTGCCGTCGATGCAATAGGGATAAATCCACGAAAACCATGGACGAGTGGGACGATGAACTCAGAGACTTCCTCTCCCCCTAGCGGCGGCGAGTCGGCGATGACAGATAAGTCGGAGAGGCTGTACAAGGTAGCCTTCGATCTCCCTGACGAGACCGCCGATTGGGCTCGCGCCTCTTCGGAGCGACTCTGGACCGGGAAGACCTCCGTACAGATGGAGGTCCAGGTTCGGAACACTCCCTTCTACGTGAAGGGAATCTCCTTCGGAGACATTGTGCGAGTCAGAGCTGATCACGAGCGCAGAGAGTTCGTGTTCGAGGAGTTCGTGTCGGAGGCCGGGAATTCGACGGTCCGCGTCATCATCAAAGATGACGACGCAAGGGACATGATTGACACCATGCTCCGCAGCTTTGATTGCTCCTGGGAGATCGACACGACGGGGTACTTGTGGGCAATCAACGTGCCGCCGCACGTTGATTATGCGTCCATGAAAGCCGCTCTCCTTCGTGTTGCCGATGAAGGCAAAATCGGCATCGAAGAGGGCGCTCTTGCAAGGGCCCATCGCGATGGACTCGGATTGCCAGAGTCTGACCATTAATTGGATTCGCGAGAAGCCTCGCCGAATTTCGTTCCGGCGAGGCTTCTGGGGCAGGAGCCGTTGCATGATCACGTTTCGTCTGGAGTGCCGTGCTGGCCCGTCCTTGGAGGGCACATCCCGGTTCAGGGCGGGGGCGGACGCAGTGCGGGCACGGTCTCAATGATCATGTGAGTGTCGAAGTCCCATGAACACCTGGCGAGTCCGTGCCTGAATATCGCCTCTGGCTGTGGCGTTTCGTCGATGTCCCTGCAGTGAGGTGCCGCGTGCCAGTGAAGATCTGGGTCAGATGGTTCGCCGGTGCTGCCTTGTGTGCGTGCTAGACGGTGTCCCGTAAATGCTCTGAGACATGCTGGTTGACCTGCTTGTTTGCCTGTCATCCGGTGAGGGTGAGGTCGTGCAGGCGGGCGATGCCGAGCATGGCATGGTAGACGCCGTCGCTTCTGAGGCGGCAGTCGCGGAGGATCTTCCAGCTCTTCATGCGGGCGAAGGTGTGCTCGACGCGGGCGCGGACCTTGCGGTGGGAGGCGTTGTGCTCCTCCTTCCAGGCCGGCAGGTTCTCGTCCTCGTGCCGGCGGTAGTGCGGGATGGTCAGGCCGGTGCCGCGGTAGCCGCCGTCGGCGATCACCGTGGGAGTGGTGCCGACGGTGGCCTTCGCGCCGGAGTCCTGCCAGGCCCGGCAGTCGTTGCGGTTGCCGGGCAGCGGTTTGCCGACGGCGACGACGAGGCGGGTGTCGGCGTCGATGACGACCTGGTGGTTGGTGGAGTAGCGGTAGTTCTTGCTGGAGGCGGCCACGGTTCGGTCGCGGGTGGGGACCAGCGTGCCGTCCACGATGAGCACGGTGTCCTTGCGGAACCGCCGCCGGGGCTGGAGGGCGAGAGCCGGGCCGAGGTGGTCGACGATCCGGTCGGCCGCCGACTTCGAGACGCCGAACAGCGGGGCGAGTTGGCGCAGGGTGAGGTTGGTGCGCCAGTACGCGGCCACCAGCAGCACCCGGTCCTCGAGCGGCAGCGAGCACGGCCGGCCCTTGCGGACCGGATCGGCCCCCTCGCGCCGTAGCGCGGTGATCAGCTTGTTGAACTGCCGCGGGCTCAGCCCGGTGAACGGGCCTGTCCACGAGGGCTCCGACGCCGTGATCACACCAGCCACGGCAAGATCATCTCACCTCTGACCAGCAGTTACGGGACAGCCTCTAGTTGTCCTCTACCGCGGCGGGTGGGCCGACATCGACTACATAATTGATGCTGACGACGCTGGTGTAATCCCTGCTCCAATGGTGGTTTCCGCTCAGGCGTTCGCCTCCCTACTCGATGTCTGCATCACACGTGTCTTCGGCATCAGCTACGACGTCGAGTAGAGACCAGATCTCAAATGCGGTCTCAAGTGTGCTTGTTTTCCGTCAGAGTGGAGTGCCGTCGGGGTGGTGGTGGATCTAGGAGAGGCCTCCCAGGTCGAGACGGTAGCGGGTGCGGGTGACGGCTACGTAGGCCAGGCGGGCTTCGGCGCCATCGATGGGGTCGGGCGATGAGGTAGCTGTCGTCTGGCCTCTGATGTTGCGGTCCTTCGGGCGGGCGAAGTCGTCTGCGATGAGTACGCGGGGCCATTCGCGGCCTTTGGCTTTGTGGGCGGTGGAGACGATTACCTGGGCGTGCGGTTCGGGGGTGAGCCGTGCGACTGCGGTAAGGATGGTTTGGGTGCCATGGGTATCGACAAGGTTGACCAGGGGCTGCAGGTCGCGTCCGGCGGGGTCATGGGAGGCGTAGTCCTGCAGGGCGCCCCAGTGGGGGAAGAGGGTCAGTTCCGGATGGTGGGTACGGCGGCCTTCTTTGAGGTCGCGGGCGGCGAGGGCGAGGCTGTGCAGGCTGTCTCCTCCGCCGGCCAGGGCGACGCGGAGTCCGGCTGCCATGAGGGTCATGACCTTGGCCATGGCGCCGACATTGGTTCGGCACAGAACTGCGTCCGGCAGGGTGACGGAGCCGATTTCGGTGGGCACGGCGGAGGTGCCGGTGAGGCGGATCGGTGCTTCGGCGAGGGCGAGCCAGCGGTTGGCTTCGGCGGCGAGGCGGGGGCCGAAGCGGAAGGACTGTGACAGGGCGAGCTGGGTGCCGTCGAAGGCGGTCATGATGTCTTTGGCGCCGCGCCAGTGGTAGATGGCCTGGGCGGAGTCGCCGACCATGACGAGCTGGGCGTGGTCGCGCTGGGCGAGGAAGATCTGTTCGACGACGGGGTTGGTGTCCTGGGCTTCGTCCAGGAGCAGGAAGTCGGCGTGGATTTTCGGCCGGGTGAGGGCCCAGATCTTCAGGTAGTGGTCGTGGTCAAAGCGGACTGTGCCGTCTTCGGGGTGTTGCAGGTCGGCCCAGGCTTTGCGGGCGAACGGGACGATGTGGGCGGCGAGTTCAGCATGGAGGTCGGTGTCTTCCAGGCCGCGCAGATGAGGTACGTGGTGGGGGGTGATGGCTTCGTCGGCGGTGTGGCAGAAGCGGGTGACGGTGCGCAGGGTGGCGTTGGAGAGGGCTCTTTGTGTGACTTCGCGGTCTGCGATGCGGATGGCTTGGGTGATGCCGAGGGTTTGTCCGGTCTGCCAGGCCGGGCGGCGGGGTGCGTTGAGGCGGCGGGTGTAGCGGTGGCCGACGGCGGCGTAGGCGAGGGCGTGGGCGGTCTTGCACAGCACGTTCTTGGGGAAGCGGGCGGTTGCGTCCTGGGCGATGGCGCGGTTGTAGGCGAGGTAGCGGCCGCGGCGGGTGGTGGTGCGGGCGAGGAGGGTGAGGGTGGTGGTTTTGCCGGTGCCGGCGCCGGCTTGCAGGGCCAGGTGGTCGCCTGTGTGGAAGGCGTCGGCGGCGGCGGTCTGTTCGTCGGTGGGGTTCATCATGGTGCTGCTCCGGTGTCGCGGGTGAGGGCGTGCCCGACGGCAGCCAGGAGGTGTGCGAGGGTGGTGCTGGTGAGCAGTTCCTGTACTGCTCGGTTGAGGCGGGCGCTCTCGTCGGTGGCGTGCCGGGCCAGGGCGTGGTGGACCGACTGGGTCAGAAAGCGTTCGGGAGAGTGTCCGGCGTGCTGTGCGGCCTGCTGGATGAGGGTGTGAGTGGCGGGTGGGAAGGCGATGTTGATGAGGATGTTTCCGTCCGGGTCCGCGTAGTGGGTGGTGATCACGTCGATGGGCAGGCGTCCGTTCAGGCGTCGGCGCAGTCGGTGTGCGGCGCGGTGGGGGGTCTTGGCGGGCCAGAGGGCCATGAGGCGGGTGGCGTCGTGGTTGGCGGCCAGGGGCACGGTGCGGGCGGCGTGGTGGAGTTCGGCCTGGGTGAGGGGTCGTGTCAGGAGGATCTCGAGGGCGTGGTGCGGCATTCTCACGCCTTGTCGTGGCGGCGGGTCGGTGGGTGCGGGAGGCGGGTGTGGATGTGTGCTGCGTGCAGGAGGGGGTCGAAGACCTGCCATCCGGTCAGGGCGAGGTCGGCGGCGCCCGGGGTGGCGGCGTGGGCTGGGCAGCGCTGGGTGCGCCAGCGCAGCTGTTCGGCGTAGGGGAGGTGGCCGAGGTCGTAGACGGCCATGAGCTGTGCGGGCAGGGTGAGCTGGCCGCGTTGGGGGCCGGTGGGCAGCAGTGTCCACTGGCCGGCGGGGAAGCGGGGGTCGAGGACGGTGTGGGGGCAGCGGTGGCGTTGGCGGGTCTGGGCCACGCATCGGATGTCCTGGATGGGGCTCTCGGCGAGGTAGCGGTTGAGCAGGAGTTGCACGGCCGGACGGATGTGGTGAGGGGTGGGTGCGGCAGGTCGGGGTGGGGTGGGTGGTGCCGGTGTGAATGCGCCGGTGTCGATGAGGCGGCGGGTGCGCAGGGCGAGTTGGCGGCGCAGGTCTTCCAGGTACGGTCCGGCCTGTGGAGGTGAGGCGGGGTGGGGGCAGATGGCTTGGTGAGGGATGCGGCACCATGCGCTGCCGTCACCGTGGGGGTGCGCGGTTCCTCCGCTCAGGTGCCAGCGGCAGGGGGCGGGGATGTGGCGGGCGGCCAGTTCGGCCGGGTGCAGGGCGATGGGCTGCTGGTCGGCGCGCTGGTAGATGTCGATTCGGTTTCCGCACCGGCGGCAGTAGCCGTTCTGGCCTGCGCGCAGCAGGCGGCTGGGGCTGATGGCTGCTACGCGTAGCGGCCGGCGGGGGCGGGCGGTGCGGTAGTTGCTGTCTTTGTGGTGGGCGGGGTCGGGGCGCATGCGGGGACCGTGCCAGGCGACACGCCGCGGTGGCGGAGACGGCGCCCGACATGTCCTGCGGATGGCCCAATAGCGGCGAACTCATGCCCGAGTGGGCGCGTGAGGGTTCGATGCCTGCTCGTCGGTTCGGGTGATTCGCTAAGGGTCGGACCGTGGGCTGCGAGCGGGGGTCAGGAAGCGTTCGGGCCAGGTGGGGTGTGGTTGTCGCAGAGTGTGCCGAGGAGTTGCTCGATGGGCACGTTGAAGGTGTGGGCGAGGGCGTGCCAGGTGGTGAGGCTGCCGGTGGTGCGGCCGTGTTCCAGGTCAATGAGGGTGCGGCGGGCCAGGCCGCTGCGTTCGGCGAGTTGGTCGAAGGTCCAGCCGCGTTCGCCCCGCAGGCGCGCGAGTTCGACATGCAGCGCGGTGAGGTCGGGGTCGGGCGGCAAGATCGTCACTCCACCATCCGACGGTGCAGGAGCCTGCCCTGTCAGTGCAGACTTCTGCACTATTTGTGGTGGGGAGAGTGACGTTCGCGGTGCACGGGTCTGCACTACGGTGCAGGCGTCCTGGCACCTGCCGCCGGGGCATCCGCCATGGCGGTACGTTCGATGGGAGGACACCAGGCCGATGAGGCTGGCCGGCGTACAGAGCGCGATGCGGCGTATGTGGACTGTGGAACTGCATCCGCTGGCGGGCGGACCGCGTCTGGTCTGCACCCACTGCGCGGCGAGCACGGCTCCGCTCGAAGCTGCATCCGCCCGGTCCGCCGTTCTTGAGCATCTGGCCTGCCACGCACGCACCGACGTGCTGCCCGAGCATCTGCGGACATGCCAGTGCCGGGAGCGGGGCTGCAGCTGGCATCCGCGGCACCGCGGCTGCGGCGGGCCGGTCCTGCTCGCTCTCACCCGTGACGGCAGGGGCCGGGCCTGGCGCCTGGCCGACACGTGTGCCGCCTGCGCCGCCGCCACCAGCCACACCGCCATCGTGCCGGCCACCTGGCTCAGCCCCCGCCGGCATGGCCAGACGGCCACCTCGCCGACTCCCCAAGGTAAAGAGACGGCCGCTGAACCGGACGAGCAGATCCGTGTGCGGCACATGCTCACCTACCTGGCCTCAGCACTCCCCCGGTTCACCTCCCCCGCCGCCCGGCTCCTGGCCCTGCAGTGCGCGCTGCGCAGCGACTCCCGCGGCCGCGTCCGGCTTCCGGCGGGGCTGCTGCGCAGCATGCGCCTGCTCAGGAGCCGGGAGGTGTGGCAGGAACTAGTGCAGGACCGGTGGCTGGAGATGCCGGTGCTGCGGTCGGCGCCGGTGACGGTGGTACTGCTCGACGATGGGGTACTGGGGCAGGCGCCCAGCCGCGGTGCGCGCCGTCGCGCCGCTCACTGGGCGCTTCACGGCACACCGCTTGTGCCGCCGGCCGCAGCTCCGCCGGCACTGCGGCTGACCGCGCTCGTGCTGGCGGTGCACTCCTGCGGATCTGCCGGGCACGGCACCGACATGGACGTCCTTGCCCGCCTGTGCGGGCACTCACCGCACCAGATAGTCGACCTGATGGACCGGCTGGTGGCCGTCCGCACGCTGGCCGCGTGGAGTCACAACCGGGAGACCGACGAGGTGTCCTGGCGCCTGCCTGTTCGGCGCACGCACCCTCGTTCCCCTGGTCACGAAACCCGACACCGGCCCCTTTCCGGGTAAAGCCGACTCCAAGTTCTTCGGGAACATTCCACTCCGGCTGTCCGTACTATCTCTACGGCAGGGCTGTACGCAGTGCGCACCACTGTCGTCCTGCCCCGCCGGGGAGGGCACGCATACGTGAGATGCCCTTCGCCGCCAGCTTCGAGCAGGGAAAGGCCGTGCACCTCATGCCTGAGAATGCTTCCGCCACCGAACTGACCTCTCAGTACACCGCTCAAGTCACCGCCGATCTCGAACGCAACACCAAGGAGCAGGACCGTGTCGGTGGGGAAATCGCCGCGCTGAACGAGCAGTTGGCCGCCCTCCAGCGTGACCATGCGGTGCTGGTCAGCATCCAGCAGGCCATCGGCGCCGTGGCACCGGCGCCCTCTGAGGCGGCGCAGCCGTCCGACAGCCCGGCGGTGCCGGCTCCCCGCAAGAAGGCCGCGGCCAAGTCCGGGGCTGGCAAGCGGACACGGTCGAAGAAGCCGGCGTCCAAGGTTTCTGCCGCGGCGCAGAAGGCGGCTCCTGCCAGCGCGGACAAGGCCGAATCCTCGAAGTCGGCGCAGCCCAGCGTGGTCGACCTGGTCCGCGGTCATCTCGCCGGACAGAGCGAACCGCGCTCGGCGGCTGAGATCACCGCAGCTCTCGGCCAGGCCCATGCGGGGCGTACCTTCAAGACGACCGTGGTGCGCAGCACGCTTGAAGGTCTGGTCGCCAAGAACCAGGCACAGCGCGCCAGGCAGGGCACGTCCGTCTTCTACACCGCTGCCGACGTGGCCGACGTGGCGCAGGCGGCCGAGCCGGCACAGACGAAGGATCAGCAACCCGCATCCGTCGCCTGAGACGCCGCCAGAGCGTGTGTCGGAAGTGGTCCAGGTTGGCTGATGTGACTGGGCGGGGGCGGAGTTATCGATATGTCGGACCGGTCGAGCTGAAGGCTGCGGTCCGGCCTGGTGACGGCGGGCGTCGGATCGGCTCGGCAGCTGACTTCGGTGGCTGGATCGCGGAGCAATCGGCGGCGGAGCTGGCCGAACCGTTCACCTTCGTGGTCGGTACGGACGGTGTGCTTCGGCTGGCGCCGCGGCGAAGCGAGCACGTGGCCTGTGCCGGCGGAGACACGGTTCTGGGTGCCGGCGAGATCAGTTTCGTGCGTGAGGCAGACCGGTGGACCGTGAACGAGGTCAGCAACCAGTCCACCGGATACTGTCCGGACGTCAGCTCCTGGGCGGAGGTTGCCCGCGCTCTGGACGCTGTGGAGCTCCGGCGGCCTTCCGGCTTCACCCACGAGGTGGTGTTCCGGCGGTGCACCGACTGCCAGGAGCACAACATCGTGCGCGAGGACGACTTCGTCTGCGTCTTCTGCGGCAGCGATCTGCCCGCGGCATGGAACGTGGATCCCACCGCGTGACGGCCGGGGGTTACAGCCACTCGTTGATGGCAGCGATCAGGGCGGTCGCCTCAAAGCGGACGGCGAGGTTGTCGTAGCGCGTGGCGACAGCGCGGTGCCTGTTGAGTCGGTTGATCCGGCATGCGATCGCATGGCGCTCGCGGTAGTCGACCGGGTCGAAGCGCGGAGGTCGGTCGCCGTGAGAGCCGAGCTTTCGGCGGTTGCGTGCCTGGTCGGCCTTGTCCGGGACGGTGCAGCAGATCCCACAGCGGCGCAGGTAGGCACGGTTCCTTCGGGAGGCGTACGCCTTGTCGGCCCGCAACGGTCGGGGGGACGTGTGGCCGGTCCGGCCCGATGCGGAGCATGCGAACCTTTGCTGGCACGGGTTCGCATTGCGGCGAGTCCCCGTGCTGTCCTGTCGTTACCACGATCGACATGGGCTTCTGTCCCTTGCTCGGCGGCCAGGTGCAGCTTGGTGGTGAACCCGCCGCGCGAGCGGACCAGCTCGTGATCACGCGGCTCGGTGAATACGCCGCTCGGCAGTTCCTTCTGCGGACTCTCCTTCTTACGGGCCCCGGCCGCATGCTGGTGGGCGCGGCAGACCGTGGAGTCGACACTCAGGTCCCGAACGATTGCGCCGTTCACATTGCCCGGGGACTGGAGGGGGTCAGGATGCGGTGCCAGGCGCCGTTCCGCTGCCATTGGCAGAACAGGCCGTAGACCCGGCTCCAGGGTCTGTACTCGATGGGAATGTCCCGCCATGGAACACCGGTCCGGACTCGAAACCGTATGCCATCGATCAGCTGTCGCCGAGGCCAGACGGGCGGTCGTCCCGCCTTCATCCCCTTCGGCAACCACGGCTCCAGTGCTGCCCACTACTCGTCCGCGAGATCTCCCCGACTCATGAACCGTGATCATCCACAGCCCAAGATCGGCTTTCGATACATGGCCTACGTCGCTGCCCCGGTAAGTGGCTCGGCCGGACGGGAGCGGGAGCGTTGTCCCTGGCCGGTACGTCTGCACGCGAATGTGCCCGGGCGGGCCTTGGTGTGCTGTGCCGGGTTGGTCAGCGTGGGCGCCAGGTGCGGATTTCGAGGTGGAGGATGTGGGCACCGGGGTGGATGCGCCCGGTCTCCGTCAGCCACTGGTGTACGGCCGCGGTGACGTCGCCACCGGCGGCGTTGACGCGGCGGGCGAAGTCGGCGGCGTCCAACCCGCCGGTCTGTGCGGAGCCGTAGGAGCGTTCTTCGGTGTGGTCGGCGCGCTGGATGACGTCGCGGCGGATACCGGGTGAGTCGGTGCGGCTGCCGGAGGGGTGGAGGTAGGCGGTTTTCGCCAGCCGGACGGTGAAGGCGAGGCGCAGGTTGCGGCGGGCGGCCTCGGCGATGAGGGGGCGCAGGCGGGCGGAGCCGGAGGCGATGGCCTGGGCGCCGACGCGGCCGGTGCCGGAGCCGGTGGGGGTGATGAGGACGGCTTTGGTGCGGACGCGGGCGCGGGTGCCGGAGGCGGTGGTGCGGCGGGTGGTGTGGCGGGCGGCGATGGCGGCGAGTTCGGGCAGGTCGGTGATGCCGCCGGTCTCGATGGCGGTGAGGACCTGGCGCAGGGCGGGGACGAAGGCTGCGCCTTTGTTCTTTGTGTAGAACTGTGAGACGAGGGAAGGGTCGCGGTTGATGATGCGGGCGATGTCGCGTTTGGTGTAGCCGGCTTGTTGGAGCCGGTCGGCCAGGTGTGCGGCCTCGTTCAACTGACCGGGTTGTGCTGTGGGGTGGTGGCGTCGTGTGGGCGGCATCAGTTTTCCCCGTGGGCGGTGAGGTGGGCGCGTCCGGCGTCGCGCAGGGTGAGGAGTTCCTCCTCGTTGGTCGGTGCGGTGAGGGGGCCGGGGAGGTGGCCGCGCAGGAGGTAGTCGCCGGGCTGGCTGTGGTAGGGCCAGGTCTGGGGCTGGGTGAGGTAGAGGGCGTCGGTGCGGAAGGCGACGACGCTGCCGGGTGGGGTGTGCAGGGCGCCGGCGTAGGTGTCGTCGTCGCGGTGGCGCTGGCTGAGGAGGGCGGCGCGGGCGCCGGACCAGATCGCGGCGGCCCATTCGGGGTGGGCGTTGGGGTCGCGGGTGAAGCCGGTGGGCTTCTGCCAGGTGATCAGTGCTTCGTCGAAGGCGATGATTTCGGCGTCGGGGGGCACGTCGCGTTCCATGGTGCGGGGGGTGGTGCCGGTGACCATGCGGGGGCGCTGGGCGAAGGAGCCGATGCCGTAGAGGAGGATGGAGCGCACGGCGCGGGAGGCGAGGTGGGCGGCCCTGGCCTGTTGGGCGTCGCCGTGGAAATGGGCTTGGGCGGAGAGGTTGGCCCAGGTCTCTTTGAGTTTCTTGGCCCAGTCCTCGAGGGGTTTGCCGTCCTCCCACAGGATGCCGTCGAGGATCTCGATCTTCCACGGCGCCAGGGGGTTGGTCAGGGCGGTATGGAGTTCGGGGCCGCCGGCCCAGGTGGTGAAGGTGGCGCCGGGCTGGGCGGGGTAGTGCCAGGTGCGGTCGCCGGGGGCGGGGGCGGGGAGCAGTCCGACGTGTTCCCAGCCCTGTGGGACGGTCACGCGAACGTGCCAGTGCCCGCACCCGTACAGGGCGCGCATCTGTTCCTTCTCCGACCAGGCGGCGAAGGTCGCGGCGGTGATGCGGCGGGGGGGGCCGACCGGGGATTTCCAGGTGTGTTTGGCGTAGGCGAAGGTGCGGTCGTATTCGACGAGTTGGGGCAGCTGGTCGGGGATGCGGGGTGGGGTGATGAGTTCGTTGCGGCCCTGGCCTGCGGTGGCGTGGAGGAGGCCGCGCAGTTCCTCGGACAGGACGGGGTAGCCGTCGGCGTGCTGTCCGCGGGTGGGGATGGTGCGGGTCCACAGGTCGCGGCCGGTCTGGGAGGGGGAGCCCATGAGGACGGCGTCGTTCCAGTGGCGGCGTAGGGCCTGCCAGAGCAGGACGAAGGCGTCGCGGATGACGGCGGGGTCGTCGCCGTCGGTGTCGAACCACTCCCCCGCCGAGCGGATCTCGACGTGTTGGTCGCTGCTTGCGCGCTGGTAGCGGCCGACGGGGTTGCGGGCGTGGACGAAGTGCCCGGCCATGCGGTCACGGCCGCGGCCGGTGTCGGTACGCCAGTCCGGGATGGGGGCGTTGAGCCAGGCGGCGACGGCGTCGCGGAGGTAGGGGTAGCGGTCGGCGTCGCGGTGCCAGGGGTCGCCGGCGGTGATGTAGATCCGTTCCACGCCTTCGGGGAGGGCGTGGAAGACGGCGGTGAGGATGTCGGCTGCGGTGGCGGCGCCGAGGTCGAGGCGGTGGGTCTGGTTGCGGTGGACCAGGACGCCGGTGGCGGCGTCGAGGAAGACGGTGGAGCGGGCCTGCTGGGTGAAGTTGGGCCGGGTGGAGGCCAGGCCGGTGGTGTGGGAGAACCAGGCATCGCCACTCGTGTCCGTGGGGATGGCGGGCAGTTCTCGAGGAGCCTCAGTTGCCGTGGGCGGCTCGGCGGCGGCAGTTTGGGTCGGAAGCGGTGTGAGAGCCGAGCGCGGGGCGGTGGTGGTGATCGCGGGGGCGGCGGCTGCCGGCTGCGGCGAGGGCGGTGCGGGTTCGGCAGCGGCCCGGGCCGCGGGCGGTTCGGCGGCCGGCGGGGGCGGGGCGTCGCTCCCGGGGAGGTTGTCGGGCGCCAGGGCCGGGACGAGGGCGACGACGTCGGCTACGCCCAGTCCGGCCGCAGGGGCGATCCGCTCTGCCTTCGCCTTCTCGTAGGAGGACAGCTGGACGATCTTCTTGTTGCGGTCGGCTTCCAGTTTCGCCAGTTCTGCCCGGGCCTTCTTGATCGCATCCCGCACGGTGCGCAGCTCGGCGAGCGCTGTGTTGTAGCTCTGTGCGTCCATCGGGGGTTTCCTTGTCCGGGCCGGTGTCAGCCAGCAGTGCGGGTGTTCACGTAGGCGATGGCTCCGCCTGAGTGGGAGGCGAGCCTGGTGCCCAGCAGTAGCTCGGCGAGCCGGCGGTCGGCGTCGAGGCTGGACGTGATCGATGTGTGCGGGGCGACCAGGTCGGTGACATAGCCGGCGAGGCGGGCGTCGGGGAAGGCGTGACGGCCTTCGGTGTTTTTCTCCCAGCGCTCCAGGCCGGTGAGGACGGCCACCACGTAGCCGGACAGGGTCACGGGCAGCACTCCCCCGGTTGCCATGCTGGCCGGGTCGCACCGCCACCAGCCGCGCAATGCCTTGAGGAGGGTGTCGGGGGTGAGGGTGGCGGCGAAGCCGATCCAGTCGCGGTCAGGTTCATCCGCAAGCTGGGCCGTGTCCACGCGCAGCACGGCGATCTCTTGGGCGTCGAGCTGGTGCAGGGGTGCAGGGCGGCGTGTGCTGAGGGCCTGTACAGCACTGAAGGGGATCATGACGCGCACTCCGCGTCGGGAGAGGCCGGGGAGCAGCTCGGCATGGACGAGGCGTCGGAAGGTCGTGATGGCGCAGCCGAGTTCTTCGGCTGCCTGTCCGGTCGTCACGAGCACGCCTACCCCTCCCCCTTCTATCGAACTCTGTTATCTGATTGGGGACTCACTGTAAGTCTTCGGGTGAGGCAGCGTCAAAGTGCGCATGCCTCCCTGTCGCAGCGCGCGGATTCAAGGAGAGTGCGACTGGGGAACCGACAGTGCCGACGGGACCGGGATGAGCGCTGGGCACCCTGGCCTGCCCTCCACGAACCGGCGACGCCGCATGCGACGGCGACGGGGCGCGGGCAAGGTCAGCAGCGGCACGACCCCGGCCGCCAGGCCGTACGGGCCTCGAGGTGCCCTCGCTCCAGAGCGGGCGAGGCGGATGCAGCCAGCAAGCGGCCGCATCCGCGCGGGTATGGCCGGTTGAAGCCGGCGACGCACAGGCGCTCTTGATCCGGGCGTGCCAAGCCTCGCCCTGCGGCTCGCGGTCAACTCGAGGCCCCTTCCCGGCGCAAGCGGTGCGGCACTGCACGGCAGCCCGTCCGGCCCGCCGGACCGGGTAGGCGAGTCGCGAGGCAGTCAAATGACGAATGCGCCCACAGGCGCTCCGGCGCACGCGCCATCTGATTTTTCACGCGCCGACTTACGATGCATCAGGAAACTTCAAAAGCAGAAGTTTTCAAATCTGATCACGCACGTTCGCTAATTGACGTTAACGTGGCAAGGCCGAAGCTTGCCTTTGACCTCGAGGGTTGTTTCGCACGTGGATGCGGCCAGGTTTTCGGTTAACGTCTCACTCTATTGGCCGTGCGATCCGCAAGCGCGCTAGTCTCACGCAGGGTAGGGACCCCGGCCCAAGGATGGCACCAACAGACCAGGGTCCCTGCGCATTTTGAACAGCCTTCAATCCTGTGAGGAAAAGATGACTGACCCCAATGTCGTCCAGGGCACCGTGATGTCCGGGACGCCTCTGGACGGTAGCAATTCCGGCCGGTATTACGCACGCCTGCGTGCCTTCGCTGTCACGGTCAGCCTGAGCCCTGTCGTGGTGCTGACGTTGTCCTTCGTCCTGCCGTCCGTCAGCCAGTGGTCTGCTGCCGCATGCGTGGCGTTCGCCGCCGTTGCGGCAGGAGCAGCGCGCACTTCGCGGATCGAGTACCTCTGGGCCCGCCTGGACTGAACCGTCTCTTCGGGTGGCCGGCGGCCTGCAGTAGTTGCCGCCGGCCACCCGGAGCCTCGTGTTCAGGAACATCGGGGGGCAGCGGTCCGCCCGGCGTGGGATACAAGGAAGGAATACGAGCGTGACGGTTGATCCATCCCAGCTGGAGCAGTGTCCGGTGTGCAGGGGCCCGATGGTGCAAAACACTGGAACCGGACGGCGCCGCCTTTATTGCAACGTCAGCTGCCGTCGGCGAGCCCAGCGTGAGCGGAAGGCACGCAAAAAGCCGATCGCCGCCGTTCAGGGGCCTCTGGGTGCTGAGGTGGCGACCGAGGTGCGCCGACTCGCGCAGCAGTTGCTGGACAGCGAGATCCGCCAGGAGGAACTGGGGACGCTTTTGGAGAGAGCGGAAGTGATCCGCCGGGAGCTGGATATCTATACCGCGGCTGCGGTGCAGGATGCCCGCCACCGGGGTGAGAAATGGGATGCGATAGCTAGGGCCGCACATGTCGCTTCGGAGACGGCGCGGGCGCGGTGGGGGCCTGAGCGGGTCGCCCGGATGATGGAACTTCATGCGAACGACAAACGGGCTGCGCCTGCCCGATGGCGCGGCTTTCCACCTGCTCGGCTCGCCGATACGTCGGAGGGTACAGCCGGCGATCCGAGCCCTCACGTGGTGTCCCCGGCCGATCATCTGGCGTCGGCGCTGACGCAGCTGCAGGCGTCAAGCGGCCTGACGATCCGAGAAGTTGCTGACGAGACCATGCTTTCGCCGTCGTTCATCTCCCGTGTCCTGTCGGGTGACCGGCTGCCTACCTGGGATCTCACCTGCTCCCTGGCGCGGTTGTTCAACGCTGAAGCAGCTGAGCTACGTGTGCTGTTCGAGGCGGCGCACGGAATGACGGCGCACGGGCGTCAGCCGGTCGGGGTCGCCATCGCTCAGTTGCACGCCGCGGTGCGGGGCCTGCACAAGGCGGCCAAGTCGCCTTCTGCGGAACGGATCGAGCAGCTCAGTTCCAAAGCGGTGACCGCGCTGGAGGCTCGGCGTGTCCTGGCCGGCATCGACGTTCCGGAGTGGGAAGTGCTGGCCGCTCTCGTGTCGACGCTCGGGGGACGGCCCTACGATTTCAAGCCGTTGTGGGAGGCCGTGCATTACACCTTCTTGATGTGTGACGACCCCCGTCTCCCGGAAGGCACGGCGCACATCGCCGTGCCGGAAGAGTGACCGTGAACGGCCCCCGCCCTGTCGCCCGCATGGAACAGACGTCGGCCGCCGTCGCGCGGCGGCACGCTCCTGTTGGCCCGCAGGAGCATCGCGCTCAGCGCACCGCGCTGACGGCCTACACCGCTTTCCGTGAACGTCACTATGCCCCCTATCTGCAGTACGCCTCGTTGCGGATCGGGCGGCGCCAGGCGGCCGAGAGGGTGGTCACTGCGGCATTCACCGAGCTGGCGGTGTCCTGGACCGCGGTCTTGGGCAGTGCTGGTCCCGCGGCCGTCGCCTGGCGGATCCTGCACGACCACGTCGACCGTGCGACCGGATGCGGCCCAGCCATAGTCGCGAGAGGGCAGGACATGCAGATGCTGCACAGCGACGCGTGTTTTCTGCACGAGCAGATGCACCTGAGCCGTGACCGCATCGCCGAGGTCCTCGGGATACGGCCATCGGATCTTCCCCGGCTGCCGTCCCTCTCCTCTGAGGAGTGAGTTTTCCGGCCGTTGCACCTCATGGCGGCACGCCTTGTCCCTACACTCCATCGCATCGCAGTGCACGCCGGCGGGGCGTGCGGGGGCGGGAGGGAAGACGCGCGTGAGCTTGCCGTACGGGGTAGATGTCACGGTTCCCAGTGTGGCCCGCATGTACGACAGTCTCCTGGGGGGCCAGGACAACTACCCCGCGGACCGCGCGGCCTGCGAGCAGCTGCTCACCCGGGTGCCCAGCATGCGAGAACTTGCCCTGAACAACCGGGAGTTTTTGCGCCGCGTGGTCCATGTCCTCGCCGCCGACTACGGTATCCGCCAGTTCATCGACCACGGTTCCGGGCTGCCCACGCAGGACAACGTCCACGAGATAGCCCAGCGGGTGGACCCCTCCAGCAGGGTGGTCTACATCGACAGCGACCCCATCGTCCGTGCCATCGGCGGCGTCTTGCTGGCGAGCAATGACAACACCGCTGTGCTCCAGGCGGACATGCGTGATACCGACACCATCTTCTCCAGTGAAGCGGTGGGCCGGCTCATTGATCCCAGTGAGCCGGTGGCGGCGCTGTTCGTGTCGGTCCTGCACTGCATCCCGGATCGTGACCGGCCGGCGGAGCTGGTCGCCCGGGTAGCGGGCCGGCTGCCGGCCGGGAGCATGATGGTGGTCTGCCAGCTGGTCAGCGATTCCGCTCCGGTCCGTGACTTCGTCAGCCGTTTCATGGACGAGCAGACGCAGGGCCACTGGGGACGGGTGCGGGAGAGGAAGGACGTCGCCGGCTTCTGCGCGCCCCTGGATTTGGTCCAACCGGGCTTGGTGGAGGTCTCCTTGTGGCGGCCCCGTCCCGACGACGTACCCGCTCAGCTCAGCTGGGAGTGGGAGGAGTACGGCGGGGTCGGTTTCGTCAGGCGCTGACCGCGCACTGCCGGTCGGCGGCGCAGCTGGTGCGGTCACCGCCAGGTGCGCAGTGCCTGTTCGAGGAGTGCCGGTGTCTGGCTGGCCGGGTTGGCCACGCCGCACAGGTTGTTCAGGATGGCCTGGTAGCGCTCAGAGTCGGAGGGCTTGTCCCGGTAGATGGCTCCTTCGTACTGCTCGAGGTAGACCATGTCGGGCAGGTACTCGGGGGTGAAGAACCGCAGGTGCACGACCGGGTGCCCGATGGCGCCGGCGGCGCCCACGGTCAGCGGGGCGATCTGAAGGTGCAGCCGGTAGGGCATCTCCTCCAGCAGCGCGAGCAGATGCTTGATCTGCCGGTACATCACCCCCGGTGTGCCGACCGGGCGGCGAAAGACTTCCGAGTCCACCACGGCCAGCAGGACCGGCGGCGACTCCGCGCGGCGCAGCATCTCGATGCGCTGCATCCGCAGGGCCACGCGTTCGGCGATCTCTCTGGCCGGCTTGGTCGGGTGGACCGCCCGAATCACGGTCTCGGCGTACTCCTCGGTCTGCAGCCAGCCCGGCACCAACTGAGGCTCGTAGGAGATGATCCGGCGGGCGGCCGGTTCCATGGCCAGCAGCGGACGCAGGAGCGGCGGCGCCGCGTTGGCGTAGGGCTGCCACACCTCTGGTTTGGCGGCTTCCTGGACCAGACGGGCGACCCTGTCCCGTTCATGGGGATCCCTCATCTGGTAGACGTCCAGGAGCTGCTCGACATCAGCGAGCTTGAAGGCCGCCCGGCCGGTCTCCATGCGGCTGATCGTCGCCTCGGAGGTGTGGATGCACCGGGCAGCCTGCCGCGGTGCCACTCCTGCGTGGTCGCGGCAGCGTCGCAGGTATCCCGCGAGCGCCTTGCGGTGCGCCAACGGGCCCCACTCCGGCCGGTGCGGGAATCCAAGGATTGACGGCGCCTGACGGTCGGCTGCCATACGGGCACTCCAATTGAGCTGCTGAGAGGCAGGAGTGTCACACCCATACCCCCACCGTGTCAGGCCGTGGCCGCATCCTCACTTTCAGTCACGACAAGGTGAAGTCGAAGTCGCCGTCCTTGACTCCCCCGAGGAAGGCCGCGATCTCCTCACGCGTGTACACGAGGACGGGACCGTCGGGGAACCGGGAGTTGCGCATCGCCACGTGCCCGCCGGAAAGGCACGCGACCTCGACGCAGTTGCCGTTCCCCCCGCTGCGGCGGCTCTTGCGCCAGCACGCTCCTTCGATCGCGCCTGCACTGACACCGTTTTCCGCCCGCTGCACAGCTCACCACCGCATCTCTCCGAGTCGGCCGGCACCGAGGCTCCCCTTGCCTCCGTCGGCAGCCAGGTCGACCACTAGTACGAATAATCGCGTCCTGCAATTGCACGGTCGCGCTTGCAGGAACGAGGAGCGGGCCGGAATAGTGACGGGCACGACAGCACGTCGTGCATGAAGAGCGCGGCACCAGGTTCCGGGGGACGGACGATGACGCCACGGGTCGAGGGCACATCCCAGCCACATTCCACGTCTACCGCGCCCGACGAACGAAGACACCAGGCGCTGTTCCTCGGCGAGCCGCCCGCATCCACACCGAACCTCGCCGTCCGCTCCGGCCTGGGCAGCACTCCCTTTACCGCCCGCCGCATTCCTGTCGCCTCTGAGCACTGCTGCTATATCGCGCGTCAGTTCACTCGCCAGACGGTTCGCCGCTGGAATCTGCACAGCATCCGCGACGATGCCGTCCAGATCGCTTCCGAACTCGTCGCCAACGCCGTGCGTCACGCCCGCCCCGACGGAGCCGCGGCGGACGATCCGCAGGCCGGGGTCTGGCTGGCTTTTACTCTGCGTCCTCGCACCCTTCTGTGCGTCGTACGCGACCCCAGCCAGCTCAGCCCCAGGCTCACCGCTCCCCCGCTGATGGCCGAAGGTCACCGCGGGCTTCCCATCGTGAACGCCCTCAGCAATACCTGGGGTTGGACCACAGAGGCCCAAGATCGGGGGAAATCCGTCTGGGCGCGCATGGAACTGCGAGCTGCATAACAGCGGCTACCGCAGTGAGCTCTTCAGAGTGACCGCTGATCGGGTGGCGCGATACGTCTCCGTAGCGCACGAGGATCCGTGCCGTTGAGGGAAGTGTTCGCAGCCTCAACTCATCTGGGCAAAAGCCTCGTTGTCTCCCTATATCGTGTTGCAGAAGGCCGCGGACTTGCAGGTCAGGGCCCGATCACGGCTAACGAGCTCGTGCACGGTAAGCGGTGAGGCGTTGAGCTCCTGATCGTTGATCATGGTCGTGTGGTGGGGAACGCGTCTCGTGCAGCGATCATCAGCGACCGGAGGATCACGGGCCCGTCGGCCGACGTGATCGCTGAACTCGTGGCTGAGCTCGGCCCGTTGTGGCATGAACGGCACCAGGCCAGGCTTGCGTCCAGGCCGCGGAAGCAGGCGATCGGTGCCGGCGCGAAGCACCGGCTGGTCTTCGTCGACCGGCTCATGGCCGCCCTCGTGCACCTCCGACACGGGGTCACCCACGACGTGCTGGCCTGCTGGTTCGGGGTGGACCGCTCCACCATCACCCGCGCCGTCGGTGAGGTGCGGCCCCTGCTGGCCGAGCGCGGCTGCACCGTCAGTCCCGGAGTGCGGTTGCGGACCTTGGCCGAGGTCGTTAGAACTCTTGCACTGGCTGCACCGCTACAACACCGTCCGACGCCACTTCCACCTCGGACATCGCAGCCCGATCACCCACGAGCGAGCACTCCGAACAACATCAACTACGTCGTCCGAAGCCGCATAACCCGTGTTCAGGATCAGAGGTCAAGGCTTCTCGTGTGCACAGCGGCAGCCGTGCGAGCCCCGTGAGTGGTGAGCGGGTGGATGATGCCGTATTCGAAAGGCCAAGGCCCTGGTGGCTGCTTGACGCCGGCAGGACAGGTGCTGCAGCGTCGCATGGGTCTGATACGCCCTGGCTTGGCGTGCCGAACGTGTCTCAAACCTAAAGCGAGTTCATGCAGGACATGATTCTTTCGGTCATTTGTTCCCATGACTGGCTCGGGATGCAACGCGTGTAGCTCGCGATCGCCGGCCACGCGCCTTTGCTGCCGACTGCTGCCGGGGGGCCTTTCTCGTATTGGTGTTCACAACGTCATTTGTGCAGTTCAACGGGATCTCTTGTCTAGTTGGGGGCGTGCCTGGGACAACTTCCATATAGAGGAGGCGGGGCACTGTAGAGGGTGGGTCTGACAATGCGTCCGCGGCTGATGCGGCGGGAATGGCGCGAAGATTCGGCTACCGCTCGGTACCGAGCAGACATGTCATGCGCTGCAGGAAGGGTGCGCCAAGATTCGTCCATGAGTCTCACCTCGTCCCTCAAGGACCCGATGTCGACGATGTCGCGGTTCCTCGCTGAGCACCTGCCAGACGCCGATGGCCCGTTGTCCGACTACCGCAGGCGTCTGGCCCGCTATCCGGCACCGCTGGGCCCTGCTGCTGGGGCGGGGCGGCGACCGGAGTACCGCATGCTGGGACACACGATCGACCACCGGTTGCGGATTAGCCTTGGAGCGCCCACCGGTCAGCCGATCAAAGAAGGCGTCGTACGGGCGGTCATTGACGACGACGGCTGGCCGGACCCTGACGTCATCAGCACGGTGCAGGCAGCGGGGGCGGCACTGCTGAAAGAACTGGACCAGTACAAAAGCAGCGACGGCCAGCCGTTGGCGCTCGACTTCGAGACGGAAGAGCGTCTGGTGCGGCTGTGCCACGTCGCCTCGAGCTTTGAAGCGATCTTTCGCCATGCCGGATGGGTCCGCGGCAACAGCCTGGGCTCTAGCCGGCCCGGAGCAACGCTGAACGAAATCGTCGATGCCGTGCCAGCCTACGTCGTCGACGATATTCGCCAGCAGATGGCGTTGGCCGCACGTCCCGGGCCCTTCGACAGCCTACGGCAGCTGCCCGCCGCACAGCGCGTCTGCGGGCCTGTCTTCGACGGCAGCCTCCATGTGGGAGGAGCCGACGCTGACTTCATCCTCCGCGGCCAGTTGATCGACTGCAAAGCCACCATCCGCCCCGAGCAGATGGGCCGCGCTGAGCTCTACCAGCTGGCCGGCTATCTTCTGCTGGACTACAGCGACAGCTATTCCATCGAATCCGTGGGGCTGTATCTGTCCCGCCAGGGTGCTCTCATCGACTGGAGCGTGGCGGACTTCCTTGGCTTCATGAGCGCACGGCTCGAGCTGCCCGACCTGCGCGCCGCCTGCCAGTACGCACTGACTGATGGCACGGCTGGCACTCCCCCACCGCCGGAGGGCCAACGCCGCCTCCTCCCCCGCCCGCGCAACGCGCCCCCGGTCCAGGACACGCTCTTTGGCGAGCTGTCCTGATCCACGGCGCCTACGCCAGTGGACGCTCCGGCAGCCGGTAAGCGCAAAAGGGCGCCGGACGGAATGGCTCTTGCCTGCCTCCCCTGAACGCTCACGCCAACGACCACTACACAACAGGATCTGCTGATCCGACCCCTCAGATACTCACGTGGGAGTCCTACCCGCGTTCCAGGCGACGGTAGCGCTCCTGTCGCGGTGACGGTGCTGAAGCCGATCTGCTTCCTCTTCTTGTAGCTACGCGTGCCTTCTTGTGTGCGCGCAGCGTGTGAACCACGGATCGCCGTTGTGGACCCCGACCTGTTCCTCCACGGCGCGTGTCCAGACGCCTGTCTTGCCTTTCAAGTGGTGTCTTCCCTCCTGATCTCCTTGCATATATGAGAGTTTTCCATGATCCATCCCTCTTCCGCAGTACACCCGCAGACTGATCCCCCGGCACCACTGAGCGCTGACCGTCGCTTCGCTGATCCGGCGTACATGACGGCACGGTTCGTGGACCCTTCTGGAATCGAGCATGAGGTGCCCTGGCTGGAAGCTGCCGGGGAGCGTGCGCTGGAGGAATGTCTGCCAGTACAGCAGTTCCCGGTGTTCAAGGGCCGCCGTGTAGCGCCGGGTTGGTGGTGGTCGTCGACTGACCGACGTCTGGTGCACTATGGGTTCAAGGCCATGCGCACGCAGGTCATGATGCTGGATCACAACCCGAGGGTGGTGGCCCTGGCCTGTCGGCCGGTGGAGCTGTTGTGGCATGGGCGGGACGGAAAGATCATCTCGCACGCACCGCACCTGATGGCGCGTCTGGCGAACGGCAGTGGGCTTCTGGTTGATTGTGCAGGCCCATCGGGGGCGGGGCGGCGGTTGGCCCGGCGAGCTGTGCATGTCGAGGCCGCGGCCACTGCAGCAGGCTGGCACTACCAGTTGGTCGGGCCACCGCCGTCTGTGGTGGAGGCCAATGTGCGCTGGCTGGCCGGCTACCGGCATCCGCGTTGTGCGGGGAGCCGGTTGCCGGAGGTGGCCGCATGCTTCCGCAGCCCGCTGCCTCTCGTGGAGGGCGTGCGGCTGCTGGGGGATCCGATCGCGGTGTGGCCGGCGGTGTTCCACGCTCTGTGGGCCGGCGTGCTGAGTGCGCCGATGGAGCGCGCGCTGCACGAACGGACCGTCGCGGTGACATGCGCGGAGGACGGGCGGTGAGCCGGCCGATGCTCGACGTCGGTGGTGCGGTACTGCACCTGGGCCGGGAGTGGACGGTGGCCGGGATCGAGGGAGCCATGGCGTCCGGAGCGCGGATCTGGCTGGCCGACAAGGACGGGGGCGGCTCCTTGGCGGTCTTCGCTCTGGCCGAGTTACTCAAAGACCCTGGCTTCGAACCAGTGGCCGGCCCACGCCTGCGGGTGCCGCAAATCGGCTTGCTGTCGACGGTGCCCGAGGATCAGCAACGGCGTGCGCTCATTCTTGAGCGGCACGTCCGCGAGGTGGAGACCGGATGCCCGGCGCCAGGCGGCAAGGGTCCAGTGAAGCCTCAGTACGATCCCGCATCCACGACGCTGGCTCAGCGTGAGCAGGCGAAGGCCGACGAACTAGCAGCGCAGGGCTGGCCGCGCGTGAGCCGGGCGACGGTGCGCAGATGGCGGGCTCGCTACCACGCGGATGGGGTGTGGGGGCTGGTCGTCAAGCGGCGCGGCGCGACACAACTGGACCGGGCCGATCCCCGGGTAGTCGAGGCGCTGCGTGCGCTGTTGCCAGAGGAGGCATTGCGTTCCCGCTCGCGGGGGTGGAAGAAACGGATGCGGCGGGAGACGCAGTGGTGGCTGGATGCGCAGCATGGCGAGCGAACGGTCGAGGTGCCCGCCAAGTCCACGTTCAACAAGCTCCTCGACGCCGTGGAAGCCTCCCTCGGGCTGCAGGGGACGGTGGCGCAACGGCGTGCCCGCGCCGCGCGTCCGGCGCCGCCGTTCAAGCCGACGCTGGCGCTACGGCCCGGGGAGATCGTGATGCTAGACAGCTCGCCGCTGGATGTGCTGGTGGTCCTGGACGATGGGGTGGTGGGGCGACTGGAGCTGACCACTGCCGTGGATGTGGCCATGCGTGGACTGTGGGGGGTGCTGCGACCGGCTGGGAGCAAGCTGACGGATGTGGCGGTGCTGCTGGCGCAGATGATGACGCCGACGGTGATGCGCCCGGGTTGGGACGCGGCGCTATCGATGGCCGCATCGGTGGTGCCGCACGCGCGGCTGATCGCCGTGGATGAGCGGCTGAAGGATGCGGCGGCGCGGCCGGTGATCGTGCCCGAGACGATCGTGGTCGACCAGGGCAAGGTGTTCATCTCCCCCGCAACACGGGCCGCATGCGAGAGCCTAGGGATCTCGCTGCAGCCGGTGCCTCCGGCAAATGGACCGGCCAAGGGCCATGTGGAGAGGGGCTTCGGCTCGATCAGCACTGATTTCTGTCAGTGGCTGCCTGGTTTTACCGGTTCGCACGTGGGTGAGCGCGGCTCACGCGTCGAGCAGGAGCGGCTGTGGACCGTGTCCGAGCTCCAGGCGCTGTGGGACGAGTTCCTCGTGCACTGGCACCACCGCCCGCACGAAGGCCTGCGCCATCCGCTGATGCCGAAGAAGGCACTCACGCCCAACCAGATGTGGGCCGCACTGCTTCCGGTGGCGGGCTACGTGCCGGTGCCGCTGTCGACGGATGACTTCGTAGAATTGCTGCCAGTGCGCTGGCAACCGATCACGGACGCCGGAATCCGGTTCGACTACCGCACTTACGACGATGTCTGCCTCAACGGCCACCGGGGACACGCCTCTGGGGTGCGGTCGCGTAACGGGCTGTGGGAGGTACACCACAACCCCTATGACCCCGTGCGGATCTGGGTCCGGCTGCCGGAGGGGTTTCGTGAGGTGCCATGGATCCATGTCACCTCGGTCGGCCTGCCATTTACCCACCACGTCTGGGAACACCTCTGCAAGGTGACTGAACGTACCGGTTCGCGCGAGGAGCAGGAGGCCGCACTGGCCTTGGCCCTGGATGGCTTCCTCAAACGGGCCGCTCGCAAGGAGAAGCTGTCCGCCGCGGAGCGGAGGGTGGTAGCGAAGTCCCGTGCCTCGGGTGCGGTGCCGGTGCCTGCAAGTGAGCTCAATGTGCTGGACATGCCCGCCCCGTCGTTCGGGCTGGCCGGCGTGTACGCCGTACCCGACCTTGACGACGACACCGTGCCCGACGCATACGACGGCGGGGACGAGAGCGAAGACATTTTCGGCTCCCCTGACGAGGAGTTGGAGGCCGGCCGGTCCAGTGGCGGCTGGCACGTCCTGGGTGACACGGAAACGGAGGAGGATCCGTGGCTGCCGTAACCGCCACCGCAAACGAAGGCTTCTTCGACGATGAGGTTGCTCCCGGTGCGGTCACCAACTGCCTCCTCTGGCAAGCCGAAGTATCCCGCCCGCGCGTCCCCGCACCCCCGGTAGGCGATCCATCCTGGAACCGCAAGCGGCTGCTGGACTACCACTCCGAGTTCGTCATCCTCAAGACCCCGTTCATGGAACAGGCGCTGACCCAGCTCAGGCTAACGCTGCTGGTGAACAACCGGCAGCGGGGCACCGCCCGGCGTGGCCTGATCGTGTCCGGGCCTCCCGGAGCGGGAAAGTCGACCACCCTCGCGGAACTGGGCCGGTCCTTCGAACTGAGCGAACGACGCCGCCTCGGGGGCCGGGAAGGCTACATGCCCGTGGCGTTCGCTTCCATCCCGCCCACCTGCACGCCCAAGAGCCTGGTACAGGTCCTGGCCCGGTTCGCCGGTATCCCCGTCCACGAGCGGATGACCGAGAACGCCATCACCAACGCCGTGTGCCACGTGCTGTGCGAGCGGCGCACCCGGTTGGTTTTCCTCGACGACGTCCATCTCCTCAACACCCGCACCCGGCCTGGGGCTGACACCTCCGACCAGGTCAAAACCCTTGCGGAACGGGTACCCGCAACGTTCGTGCTGGCCGGTGTCGATGTGGAGCACTCACCGCTGCTAGCTGGCCCGCGCGGTGCTCAGCTCGCCGCCCGCTGCAAGATCCTGCGCACTCCCCCGCTGCTCAACGGCACCCCCGCGCAGAAGGCGGCGTGGCGGGAGCTTCTGCAGGCAATGGACGGGGCGCTGCGGCTGGCCCGGCACCGGCCCGGAACGCTGGTCCGTCATGCCGACTACATCCATCTGCTCACCGGCGGTGTGATGTCCAGTCTCTCCCTTCTGGTGCGGGAGGTCGCGATCCGCTCCATCGTGGACGAAAGCTACGCGGTCACGAAGAAGTTGTTGTCGCAGGTGGTGCTCGATGTCCAGGCCACGAACGCTGCACGTGTCACGCGCAGGCAGCGCCGGGGCGGGCTAGGCACTTAACGCGGTGCTGCGGCTTCGGTGCCGCACCACCGTGGGCTGCTCGTGTTCAAGAACCCCGACTGCGGCCCCGGCTTCGGGGCTCTCATTCCTGTTTGCCGTAAAGGACCATGCCCGTGCAATCCCTCTATCCAGCGCCTGTGCCTGCTCGCCTTACACCTGTCGCGCAGGAGCTGACCGGTTCCTGGATTCGCAGGATGACCGCCGAATTCGGCCTGTCGGCACAGGACTTGCTGCGGGCAGTCCTGGGCGGTCCGCACGGTGTTCACGTGACGGGCACACCGAAAACCGGACTGGAACTGTTCCTCAACGTACCCGCACAGGCAGCTCTGGCCCAGTTCACCGGCACGCCCCTGTCCCGGCTCACCCCTCTGCTACCCAGCCTTGCCGTTTGCCACAGCCGTCTGGAAGATGCCCCGCTCCGGCGGGCCGCCTGGTACACGCCGGGCACGGCGTGGGTGGCGGCCTGCCCACCATGTACTGGACGGGCATGGCTGGCGGGGTCCGGCGTGCTGGTGTACCCGGGAGCTGCCGGGCATATCTGCCGTCGCCACCGGCGCTGGCTTCTCGCGCGCGCCGGGAAACCAGCGGGCATAGCACTGCAGAGCCTGCCTGAAGTCCTTGCGGCTCACCGGCGTCATGTCGCTCTCGTACGGAGGCATCCGCGCGGCGGGGACGTAGTGGCCTTCGCCGCGTCGGTGGTGTGGTCGTGGCAGGTGCAGCGGTGGAAATCGGAGACCATCTGGCAGGACCGGGTGCGCCGACTCGTCGCGGTCACGGGGTGCCCGCCGGCGGCCATCGTGCCTCATGCGCTGCTGGCCTATCCGGAAACGATTGCCGTCGCCCGGCTGCTCGGGGACAGCCGCTGGCAGCGTCACCTGCGCGGGAGCTTCGCCACCGGGGGCGCTGCCGCCGCCGAGAGGCTGTTCCTCCAGGAGGTTGGCTTCCGCATCGGCAGACCGTGGCTCGCGGACTGGCTGGGTGCCTATAGCCGTGCCCGTGGCCGCGAGGCCGCACGAGTGGATCCGCTTCGGCAGTGGCTACTCACCGTGGCAGACGGCATCAGCGATGACCGCTTATGGATGGTGGAGCAGGCTGTGGCACGGCCCGCCGAGTACAACGACCGCGCCGCTCTCCTCAGTGACGGTCGTACTCGCGCCCTGTCGAAGCAGGCCAGAGCAGCTTTCTTGACCAGCGGGTGGGAACCCCTTCCCCCGCGACGACCAGGGAGAGCACCGTACCTGTGACGTCCCCTGGATCACTGCGGATCCCCCCGCGCTACCAGTTCGCCGCGTGTCGCGCAGTATCGCCGGCCGTGAACCACCGCAGGCAGCTCTTCCCCCTGCGCTCCCCGGCCCTTTCCTCAACATGTGCAAGGAGAGACACCTCATGCCGCTGATCAGCCCCGAATACGCGGGCCAGTTACTGAAGGAACTGACGCAAGGCTGCCCCGTTCCTGCAGCCCCTGCAGAAATGGCCCGCTACGCTTTCCAGACCAGTGACCACGTGCTCATCGGAGATGTCGCCGTCCGCGGCTATAAGCACAAGAACCGGTGGCGGCTGGACGAACGGGACATCCGCAAAGCCGGCGAACAGCTGGCCTCGCTCGCGATCGATCATGACGATCTGGTCGACGCCCGTCCCCTACCCACCGACCGCGGACGCACGTGGCGTTTGCAGATCATGAACTGGTTCGACCAAGCCGCCTACGAGGACCAAACCGCCAACGGCTGCCACTGCGAAGGCCAACAACCATGCGACCGCACCCGGCCGAACCAACACGGACTGGGGTGCGGGGCAACCTGGGAACAAGTCGAAGCACGCTACGGCCAGCAGAGCATCGCCTCCACCCGTCCGCTGCCGCTACTGACGTGGTCCGGAGCAAGCTGGATGGTCCCGCGTGCCTACGCCGCACTTCTCGACCGGGCGGAGCAAATCGCCGCCCAGTTCGCCGAAAAGGCGGCCCGCTGCAGCCGGTGCGGCGCCCAAGGAGACATCTGGGAATGGCGCTCCTCCAGCACCGCTGGCTACACCACCCTGTGTCCTTCATGCACCAGCGCCGCTGCCCGCCGGTACAAAGGCCATCTGCGGGGAAGGCAGTACAAGTCACTTCCGAAGAAGTCACAACTGGATGCATTTCTGTGCGTCTTGTGTCCCAGCCCGCGGCAGGCCATGTACTGGGATCACTGCCACGAGCACGGATTCGTCCGCGGTCCGGTGTGCGCCAGCTGCAACACGTACGAAGGTGGCGGCTACCGGTTCATCAACCGCCCGGGCGCGCCACGACACCTCTTGCAGTGCGACGGCTGCCGTCGTGAACGGACGGTGCCGCCGCGGCACCAACCCGATGTCGTGCGCCGCACATTCGTGTTCGACCCTCACGACTCATGTACGCAGCCGCCTGACCATGCGTGGGGTGCGGTAGAGGGAGACGGGGCGATCCGCTTCCGTCTCCAGTGCTGGCACCACACGTCCCCCTACCGGTGGGAGCAGGTGGTGCCTGCTCCCCAAGTTGGCCTTCTGGTCAGTGAGTTCGTGGAAAAGGCTCTGGCATCCGAGAGCGATACTCCTGACCAGGAATCTACCTGACGTCTGTCACTGCCGGTCTTCTGCTCCTCTGATTCTTACGCTTCCCCGGCCGGGCGGCTGTCCCGCGCCGGGGGTCTCCGAGCAGAGCCGATGCCGCTTTACATACCGGCCACGCACAGTGCCGTCTTAACCGGCCAGTCTCCCAGCTCGCCGGGTTACGACAGCGCGCGCCGCAGTGGCGCTGGCAGGCCGTAGCAGCCAGAAAGCAAGAGCGAATTGGGCGAAAATCGATGCTGTGGAGGCGGTTCTGCGGGTGACACCCCTCCCAGGGGAAACGATGTGGTCTTTTCTGCACCGGGTGGCGTCCGCTTACCGGCTGCAGGTGACCGACCTGACGGCGTGGTGGCAGTGGGCAAGTCCCATGCATCAAAGGAGTGGGGTGCGTCCCGACGGTGAGGTGCTCCTCGACACAGTGGCGCAGGGGCAGTTGGCCGGCTGGTGCCGTGTGCCAGCCGGCGATCTCACGCGGGCGTTGCCGTCCTGGACGGCAGGTCCGCTGGAGCTGGCTGGCCGTGGCGGAGACGGGCGGGGGTGGGCGAGGTGGCGGTCGAGGGCTTCGCCGTGGGGACCGGTGGTGTTCGGCTGCAGGCTGTGCGCGGCTCGGCGTGGCAGCGGTGGGGCGCCGGTCTGGGCGTACCGGCCACGTTGGCGACGGCTGTGTGCGCGGCATGGCCGGTGGCTGCTGGAGGTGGGCGAAGGACATCTGGTGGAGTTCGTTGACGCCGGGGATCTGGCGATGGAGTTGATCCGGGCGCAGCGTCAGTGGGTCCGGGTGGAGCAGATAGGACAGGCGGCTGACGCGACGCCCCGTGAGATGTTCGGGCTGGCTCGTGCGGTGGTGTGCGGGTGGTGGGATCGGAAGGAGTTCTGGGAGCGGGAGGCGATATGGGGGCCGCGTCTGGAGCGTCTGACGGCCGCTACGCGCCGGTGGTGTCCGGATACGGCGGGCTGGGGCGTTGAGCAGTGGCGTCTGCTGGTACGGGACGTGGTGATGTTCCCGGAGATTGTCGCGGTAGCGGAAACCCTGGTGGACCCGCGGATGCAGCAGTTGGCCGCTGAGAACGGTTCGGGTGCTCTGGTGCGCGGCCGGGGTAGCGGTGAACGGTTTGCTGCCGCCTTGGGTAAGCAGCTGGGACGGGAATGGCTGGTTGAGCTGGAAGCGGACGACCATGGCGGTCCGTTGGCGTCCTGGGCTCGCGCGGTGGTCCGTGAGCAGGGCAGCCCAGCGGGGGCGCCGGTGCGGCAGGGGCGATTTGGGCGGTGGTGGGTGCACAACGCGCACCGACCGGTGGAAGTAGGAATAGGTCTGCGACGGCTGGCAGACCCTCTGAGCGCAGGTCCCGGCGCACGTGGAGGTTCGGGTGCGGCAGGAGCTGGCGAACCGGCGGCGCGGAGAAACTCGCGGGCAGAGGTGAGGGTGCCGCGGCGGGCCGGGCAAGGCCGAGGCTTGGAGCAGCGGCATGCACAGTTGTTTGCCGAAGGCCTCGAGCAGGCTCGTCTTCATGTGGAGCGGTTCGGGCATCTGGCCGTCGCGCACACTGATGGGCGGGTGCAGGAGGGGTTTGATCTGGGACGGTGGCTGGCCAACCGCCGTGCGCATGCGGCGTCGCTGACCATGGAACAAACGGAGCAGCTTCGGTGCCTGGATGCCTGGTGGAACCCTCCCTGGCCCCTCGACTGGCAGCGCGCCTGGCATCGGGCGCGCATCCACGTACACGAGCAGGGGCCGGTACACGGCGGCGACAACCTGATGGGGCTGCCGTGCTGGCTTCAGCGGTGGCTGCGCCACCAGATCACCCACTACGAACAACTGCACGACGGCCAGCAGATGCTCCTGGCCGAGCTTGGTCTGACTACGAGCGAGGTAGAACGGTTCCACGCCTGGCCCGGACGGCGGCGTCCGACCGCCGACGGCCTGACTGTCGCCCGTGCCTACGCCGCCCGCCACGGCCACCTCGCCGTGTCCCAACCCCTCATCGTGGACGGCTTCGCTCTGGGCACCTGGCTCAACAGACAGCGTCAACGCCAGCGCAGCCTCGGCCGGCCCACCCGGCTGGGCCACCATCTGACGGCCCTCGACGCATGGTGGAACCCGCCCTGGCCGGTGGCCTGGCAGCGCATGTGGTGGGCCTGCGCACCGAATGATCAGCACGCCGCCGCCTGGCTGCGCGAGCAGAGCGCGCGACGACCGCTGCTGCAGCCACGGCAGCAGTCTCTAGTCGATGAACTGGTGTCGCTCCGAGATAGCGTCATAGCTGGCGCGGACCCTGCGGGTGCCCGGTTCCCGCCGAGCAAACCGACCAGCCCAGCAAACCTTTGTTGATTTCACCCCCGGTGATCAGGATGCGATTGCCGCCTATGCGTCCGCCCCGCGAGTGTCCCCGGAGGGATACATCCGCCGGACGGCAGCCGAGCGGGTCCTGTCAGCGGCGTTTCGCACGGTCGGTATCGATCCGCGCGAAGTCTTCGGGCCTTTCGTTCATGAGCAGTCCACCGCGATCCACCAGTGGTGCTACAACGAGGTGAAGATCGTTTCCGGCGGGATCGTCCTCCCCGTCATGCCATCGCGCGACCGCCCGTCCCGCACCCGCCACCAGGTCAGCGAGTTGGAGGGAGGGGTGATCCACCGAGCGGCCGCGGACCAGACGCTGGAGGTGTTGTTCCTCGATGAGGCCGTGGACGACGCCCACGGCCGTGGCTCCGCGTTCCAGGACGGCGAGTTTGTCGTCGGTCAGCAGCCGTTGATCGTCGGCGAGGACCTGGAGCTTCCCGCCGTAGCGTATCGACGCGTGGAGAATGACCGTGGGCACTGCGGTGACGAGGGCGTCTGTGGTGTCGTCGAGCAGGCCGTGTTCTCCGGTAGGTGTGGCTTGAGCCGGACGCTCACGGGCGAACGCCTCGGCTTCCGAGCGGGCCTTGCGCAGCATGTCCAGGACCTGTGCTGCCTTCTTCGCCTGGGGGGCCTTGCGGCGGCGCGCGTAGGCGTAGGACTCCTGAAGAACGGTGCAGAGGTCGTCGACTGTGACGTGGCCACCCGTGCGGTTCTTCTTGGAGAAGAATCCCACGGCGGTGGCGATGAGCCGGTCGAAGCCGTCACGGCCTAGTGCTCGCGGCCCTTCGGTGGCCAGGTCCAGAGCGAACTGCCGGCCCACGCCGTTGCTGACGATGTCATGGCCCAGGGAGTTGAACCGCTCCTCGAGCAGTAGATTGACGAGTATGGCCGCGACAAAGTAGGGCTTGTCGATCACGTACACCGAAGCGCGGTCGTGCAGGGGGCCGCCGGGTGACAGCAGTTCGCCCAGGAGACGGCGACGGTCGGCTCTCTCACTGAACATCTTCTGGAACTTGACCTCTGGCGCGGACTTCTGGATCCGTGCCTCCTCACGCAGCAAGTCCACGATCGCGGCGGCTTCGGTGTCGTCGATGGCCACCGAGCCCAGGACCATGTAGCGGCCACCGCGGTGGAGTTGATCGCCGTCATAACCGGACTCGTCGAGGGCGATCCAGCGGCCGCTGCCAGTGCGGTCGTCGGTGGGCTCCTGGCGGTTCCGGCGGCTGAAGTGCGCTCCGGACAGTCCTGTGCCGACGTTCGGGGTGTGGTCACGTTCGATCATGCCGACATGCTCCGTGCACGGGTTCCCGTGGACAAGCAGGCCGTCGCGGCCTTCCGACTTGACCGGCCACCGGCGCCGCCGCGGGACAGGCGGTGCGGTTTCATCATCAGCCGGGAGTTGGTGGCCAGGCTGTCGGGAGGGCGTGTTCTTCGCCGCTTCCGGTCCAGCGGCCTGTGATGAGCCAGAGTTCGTAGTGCAGGAGCCAGGCCGAGGTCCACGGCAGGATGGTCTGGGAGAGGAACATGTGATCGTTCCACTCCCTTGGCAGGTACAGGCACAGGTCACCGTTGGCGTAGACGTGCGGAAGGTGTGTGGCGTCTGGGTGCAGTGCCAGTGGCGGGTCGGTGACGCGCACGCGGGGGTTGCTGCGGTGGCGGTAGGTGATCTTGACCGTGTAGCGCCTGCTGACCGGGGTGGGTTGCAGGACGAAGATGCACACGAGTTCACCGCCTCGCAGTGTCGCTTCGGCTGTGGGGATGGCCGCTTGGACGGCGGCCATCTGCCGGGCGAGGTTAATCGCGCGGGTCGGTGTGCTGGCCATGGAAGGTCTGGGGGCGCCGACGGGGGCCGACGCTAGTGGTAGAGAGCAGTCCCGTGGTGCTCATCCGCTGCTGGGTCGCTGTGTTCTTCATGCGGTTCGCGTAGCGGGTGAAGGAGTGCTGGAGGGGGCCGGGGTCGAAGGATTTGGTGAGGTGGGAGTACAAGGTGTCCAGGCCCTCGGAGTGCATCAGAGACAGATTGTCCATGGTCTCTGTGAGCTCGCCGAACCACGTCCTGAAGGCCTGGCGCCGCTCAGGGTATTCGTTCCACTTGTCGGTGAAGTTCTCACCTTTGTGGGCGGGGTTGGCGACCCACCATTGGCCGTTGCGCCGTTCGATGAGGTCGGGGATGGAGGCGAGGACATTGCGCAGGGCGGTGAACAGGTCGTCCTCCCCGCGGTAGGCGCGGCCGGCGAGGGTGGTGAGGAGGATGGACGGCGGACGGTTGTCGGTGTCGTCACCGAAGTAGGTCATGCAGTGCCACTTCAAGACCTGCACGAGGCGCTGAAGAGTGCTGCGGATGTGCCAGACGGGCACGTCCGCGATGCTGGCGCGCTTCTCGAGAAGGGCGTGTGAGAGTTCGGAGCGGGTGCTGAACCAGTCCGCGTAGCCGATCGGGTTGCCGTGCTGCCACTTGTGCAGGTTCTTGTCCGTCAGGAGGATGCCGTGGGGCTGGTGATCGTCGTCCGGGATGGCGGGCAGGACGTCGAGGTGGAAGCCGGTGTATCCCAGGGTCCAGCACCGGCGGCGGGGTTCCAGGCTGGCGGGGCCATCGCTGTGGCCCTGCCGCTGTTTCCAGGACCGGTACGCGATGAGCTGGTCGCCCACTCGCTTCTTGAGATCGTCCTGAGTGGTGCTGGTCTTGTACAGGGGGATGCGGCAGACGAGATCGATGTCGTACTCGCCGGTGGGTGTCTGGGGGCGGACGACGGTCCCCAGGAGGAAGGAGCCCTGTGAGTAGATCATGTAGTCCGGGCTCTCGTGCAGGCCGAGCCAGGTGCCGACGTCCTTGTAACGGCGAACGGCGGTGTCGTAGAGGTCCGGGGAGACGTCAAGGGTTTCCACGGCGCCGTCGAGCAGCATGGACAGCATGTCTTCGAGGGAGTCCGTGGCGGCCTCCCCTACTGGATGGAGCGTGTTCACGTCATTCCTGGCGGGTGGGGTGGCAGGGGGTGTAGGCGGGGGCGCGGTGATCGCAGAAGGTGCGGTGGACGGCCGGGGAGACGTCGCGGCTGACGTGGCCTGCCAGTCCGGAGAGGGTCTGGGTGTCGACGTTGTCGAGCGCGACGGCTCCGGTGGGGACGGTCGGGTTGAGGCGCAGGACGTTGTCCTTGCCTATGAAGTGGCGCACCTGTTTGGCGGCGCTTTCGCTCTGGGCTCGCATGAGGATTTCGACGGCGTCGCCGGCCCAGGGCACCAGGCCGCCGCGGTCGAGACGGCGGTGGCGGCTGCGGACGTCGGTGGTGGTGCCGAGGCTGAAGATCTTGATGGCTTCGAGGGGGACGGACAAGGGTCCGACGGCCTCGGTGAGCGCGACCATGGTGGGGTTGTTGGCCCAGACGCCGCCGTCGACGAGGCGGGCACCGTCTAGGGGCATGCCGGGCAGGTAGGTGGGGGCGGCGGAGGTGGCGAGGGCGACGTTGACGGCCTTTTCCCGCCAGTCCCGTTTGAGGGTGAGCAGGTGCGGGGTCCGGAAGAGGTAGACGTCGTCGGCGGCGATGTTGTAGGAGGTGATCACCAGGCGTTTGGTGCTCTCTCCGAAGGTCCGTTCACCGAAGACGTCGGTGAGCGCCGCCCGCAGGGGCTCGGTGCTGTACTTTGCGCGCAGGAGGTGGCGCAGGCCGCGCAGTCTGGAGCGGTCGCGGAAGATCCGCGGGCCGTGCTCGGTGTAGAAGGTGAGGATCTCGCGGGGTGTGAGGCCCAGGCCGAGGCCGAGCGCGATGATACCGCCGGTCGAGGTGCCGGCGATCAGGTCGAAGTGGTCGGCGATGCGGATGTCGAGGTCTTCCTCGAGGCGGGCGAGGACCGCGGCGGAGAACATGCCGCGGAAGCCGCCGCCGTCCAGGGCCAAGATCTGGAAACGCTCGGTCAGTTGAACCGCCCCCGTTGTGCTGTTCGTTGTAGGGCTGGCCCGGCTGGGCCAGATCTTCGCCGTCGAGACTACGTCCTCTGGTGATCAGAACGTCAGTTCATCAATGGCTGCGCCATCGTGGACAGTTGAAGGCCGCGTAGAGCCCTTTGGTGACGCTGTCGGAGCACGGTTCGTGCCGGGGTATCGACGCTCTCTTCGAGAGCATCCCTTGCCGGCGCCATCAGGAGATCTCCAAGGCCGTCGTGTACTGGCCGTCGGTACGGTCGTAGATGACCAAGGTGGGGTGGACGTTGGCATCGTGTACGCGGCCGAGTGTCACTGCGGCCGAAACGGGCACTGCGGCCAGCACATGCAGTCGTCGCATGCCCTTGTGGCTGGCCTCCAGCTCAGACAGGAGTTGCCGAAGGACGGATGTGAACTCCTCGAGCGTGGAAGCCGAATTGATCACATCGACGGATGGTGTGATGCCCTGGGGGCGGATCGTCCAGCGCGGAAGGCCGGCAAGTTGTTCGGGGAGCTCTGCTGCGTGAATCGATCCGGAGATGTTCAAGAGCAGCACTGCCTCCCGCGCATCGGGGTGAGAAGTGTGGGGCGCATCGGTGACGAAGCGCCTCGGCGCATCGCCGGGGTCGGGCCAGCACCATGATTCGGTGCTGCGGTGCCGCTGGTAGATGGAGACGGTGAAGGTGTCGTCCAGACGGGAGCCGAAGTAGACGAGCAGGGGCAGGCGGGCGAAGGCGAAGACGCTCACGTGGTGCACTGAATCTTCGCGCAGTGCCTCTGCCAGCTTGTGCTCGAGGATCCGGTCGATCTGCTGCTTGCATTGTTCCCAGTAGGTGGGGCCGGCCGTCTTTTCATGGGGGAAACGGCGCAGGTCCACCTCGAAGCCGTCGCCGTGGAGGCTGAGGGGGAACTCGGGGAATCGTTCTTCGGAGCGAATGACCGCATCCGCGGCAGTCGGTTTGGTGAGTTCGACTTCCTGGCCGCGGACTTGTCCGATGAGGCGGATCACCACGGTGCCTGCGTCGGGCCTGAGGGCGGTCACTCGTCGGATCCATTCCTCTCGGTCGCGTTTGATGCGTCGCAGCCGTTCGACCGTCATGACATCGAGCGATCCCTTGCGGTCGATTTCGTTGTGCTCACCGCGGCACAGCAGCATGAGATTGTCGGCGAGGTCGCGTTCGTCCTTCGGCAGGGGGTCCATGCCCCGCGGTGACTTGGCAGTGGCCTCCTGTCCGACGATGTGGGCGAGCTCTCCCAGGGTGAAGTCCTGATAGGTCAGTCTTCCCTCGAGAAGGTAGGTCCCGCACAGTTCGCACCGTCCGCCGGCGCGGACCCACACCTTGAGTCGCTCGACTTCGGGGATGGACTTGCGTGCCACGGGGGCGGCTCCTTTGGTTCCCTGGCGCAGGCATCGGTTGGTCGCGTGCTGTCGTTGGAGCTTGTGGCTCGGTCGGGTGCGTGGCGCCGCACTCCAGCGGTTTAGGAGGTATGGGGGACGTAGTGATGATGGGGTCCGCTGTGGGCGTGCGGAAGGGCGATCAGGTGGGTTCCTGACGTCGACGCCGCCATCTGCATGCCGAGGAACGTGGTGAGCGTGGCGGCGACGGCGGCGAGGTCGGCTGAGGATCCGTGGAAGGTGGGGACGGAGCAGCCACGGGTTGGTACGAGTTCGTCGCCGTGTTCTGCTTCTTGCCACAGAGGGTGGTACAGCTCCAGTCTGTGGTCGCCGAGTACGGAGAGGCCGGCCTGGGAGTCCAGGGTGTGGGGTCCTTGGAGGGTGTCCGGGGCGCAGGCGGTGAGGACACCCAGGGTCCCGGTGCGGGTGTCTGTGGCGATCTGGGCGAGGGTGGCCTTGCGGTCGGGTGTGCGCGCGAGGACCTCCAGGGCTTGCCCGATGGCCAGGCTGATGGTGGCATCGATGACGAGGTCGGCCTGGTGCATGACCTGTTCAGCGTTCTCGGGGAGGGCGCCTGGGGCGATGTCGACGGTCAGTTTGTCGTCGATGTTGCGCAGGCGGTCGGCGAGTGCGGCGGCCTTGGTCTCGCCGATGTCGGTCTCGAGGAAGTTCTGGCGGACGAGCAGTCCGCCGGTGACGACGCCGGGGTCGCACAGCGTGATGTGTGCGGCTCCGGCCCGTGCGATGAACTCCGCTGTCCAGGATCCGATGCCCCCGCAGCCCCAGATGTGGACGTGTTTGTCCTGGTAGTTGTTGACGGGGCGGCTCGTGTCGCGGCGGGTGCTGACAGCTTGGCGTTCGTCGGACACGCGGCACCATTCGATCGGGACGGTCGGGTTGACCGCGCTGGGCGTGATCTTGTTCAGAGAACCGGGATGGCGCCGTGCGAGGTCGCGTAGTTCATCGGCGGCGATTGCCGGGATCCGGCCCGCGATCAGGTGGGGTGGCCCTCCGGCAGGGTGGGGCACGGCCAGGAGGAAGTACTGCGGTGTGCCGTAGGCGTTTCTGACCACGCTGGTCACCAGGGAGGTCAGCACGGCGGGTGCGAACGGAGCGGCGGCGCTGCCGGGCGATGCATCGATCTGCTGCAGGAGTTGTACGAGTGTGGTGCCGGCTCCCATCGGCAGAGGTGTTGGGGCGGTGATGACCGGTAGGCGTGCCGCGGGAGGCTCTCGGGGGATGAAGGTGAGGTCCAGGCGCTGAACAGTCCTGGGGATCAGGTATCCGGCCTGTACGTTCTTTGGTGGCACGGGTTCGCGCACGACGATGGTGGGAGCTGCCGCGGACTGGTGCAGGACGCCGCCCACCGCGTGAAACAGGGCGGTCGAGGCGTCGAACCGGTTGCCCGCGGCATCGCTGAGCCAGCCCCACAGGCGGTCGAGGCTGGAGCGGATACCGTTGGTCGGGTTCCACTCCCGGGCGGGGTCCAGGTACAGGCATAGCCGGTGGCCCTGCAGGACGTGGGGGTGTCCGAGGAACCGCGTATGGGTGACGTCCACCTGCGGGGGCAGCAGCGGATGGGGCGGGATGCGCAGGACGAACTGCTCGCGCAGCTGGAGCGGGAGCCCGCCCTCCACCCAGACGGTTCCCTTCGTGTCGATCTCGATCGTGACCGCCACAGCGCCGTCATCCGTACGCTCCGCCGCTCCTACGACGCGCAGCATGTCCGGCTGCTCGGCGGCGATCGTGCGGAGATCTGCGAGCGCCTTCTTCTGCCACGAAGTGGGGGCGCCAGGCCGCCCGGAGTTGCGCCTGCTCATCCAGCGCGCCCCGACCGTCCCGTCGTCGTCACGGCGGCCACGGACGTGGCCGCGGCGGGGAACTTCGCGCTGCTCTGCTGCGTCTCGGGCTCCTTGAAGCCGCTGCCGAACAGGTCCTGCCACAGCTCGATGCTGGTCTCCTTGTCCGGCTCGTGGTACGCGTCCTCGATCTCTGCGGCGTGCACGCGGATCCGCTCGCGGAAGTAGGTGTAGGTGGCCTGGGTCCACCGGTGGTCGAAGGTGACCCCCGACCCGGAGGGGTCGGCGATCGACGGCTTGGTGGGGTTGGCCTGCAGGTAGGTGTTCAGGTCCTGGACGAGGTGGAGCAGGGTCGTGGGCACGTTGGCGTAGTAGCCGGGGTCCAGCAGCTTCTTCGTCTCGCTGACCTGGTTTCCGAGCAGGGTCGTCAGGATGATCGACCGGGTCCCAGTGAAGGAGTTCTTGTGGTCACGGAGGTACTTCATCAGCCGGATGACCTTGCGCAGGTTCCCACCGGTGATGCCATCCTGCTGGCGCATCCAGGTCGTGAAGCCCTCGGGGTCCGTCGCCTCCCAGCAGTTGTCGTCCCGGTTGACGATGACACTGCGGCCGTCGCTGAGCTGCACGTAGGGAACGATGTCCACGTGCATCGAGTTCTTGTAGACGAGACGCACGCAACGGCACTTGCGCGAGTGCGGCATCTCGCCGTAGCGACTGTGCCGGTGCAGCGCGGCGTAGACCTTGTCGATGTAGGTCTTGGGGCTGTCGTGCCAGTCCGGGTTCTCCTCCATCAGGAGGAGGAAGTCGGCGTCGAACTCGTTGTCACCGACCGGGTCGATGATGGTCCTCTGCGCCCACGACCCCTGAGGGATCTTGTCGAGGACGAGATGCCCGATCTCCTCGTCCTCTTTCAAGGCCCGGTAAACGTTGCCCACTCGCTCGTCGAGCAGCTCGAGCTTGAACCGGCTCAGGTTGACCGTGTCCGTGAGGAACGTGTTGAAACAGGCGGTGAGCTGCACTGGCACCATCCGTACATCGTCTTCATTGAAGTTCGTGAAACCGTAGCACAGGGGTACGACAGACGGTCGCAGCACGGCCGACCGGATGGCATGCTGGTGTGCCGTGTTACTTGAGCTGCCTGGCCGCCACCCCTTGCTGCGCGGCACCCTGCGCCTGCAGGAAACCGCCCGGCCCGGATTGACCGTCGATGCCCGCCACCTGGAGTTCGCCAGTCCGCTGGATCTCGCCGCCGTGGCCGCGCTCACCCACACTCACGCGGCCAGCGGCACGCAGATCGCCCTGCTCCTGCCCGAACGCCGTGGCGTGGCCTCATATCTGCAGCGCATGGACCTGTTGAAGCACTTGCCAGACGGATCTCACATCGTGGGCTCCCTCTCCGAGGGCGAGCGCAACGATCACTCGGCGAGCCTGCTGGAGGTCACCCGCCTTACGGGAGCGGCGGTCCGTGACGTGAACCAACGGATCGGGTTCGTCGCAACCAGCCACCTGGGAAAGCGCTTCGGAAGACAGGCGTTCACTGGGCTGGGTGAGCTCATCGACAACGCGGTGAGCCACGGAAGCAGCGAGTTGGGCGCCTTCATTACCGCGCAGGCCTACAGCGGCAGGACCACCGGTCGCAGGCGACTGGAGGTCTCGGTCTGCGACACCGGAGTCGGAGTACTCAATCACCTGCGCCGCAACCAGCAGCACTCGGACGTAACCGACAGCATCCACGCGCTGGGACGTGCGCTGAGTCCCCGCGTCAGCGGAACAGGCGAGGACCGCGGCTACGGTCTTCCTGATGTTCTGGACGGGGTCAGAGAGACCGCGATCACGAGCCTGATCCTGCGCAGCGGCGACGGCGCCGTGACGGCCAGCCACTACCGGGAGCACGCCTTTACCTCCTATCGGCGCACCCCCGAGCGGGTGGCAGGCACCTGGGCCTGGCTGAGAGTCTCGTTCCCCGGTTAACCGCACTGTGCTTCAATGCGTTCAATGAAGGCGAATAAGCAAATGCTCACCTTCCCCGTCAGCAAACCGGGTACATTCCTGTCCACCCGCGGCACGGGGGCACACAAGCGCGGCGAGCTGGAGAGCGCGCTCAGATCAATCGGCCCGGCGCCGATACTGGAAATCGACTTCACCGGCACCGAAGCCATGACCCACAGCTTCGTGGACGAGTTCCTCGGCAAGCTCTACGTGTCCCTGGCCGCTGGCGACGTGCAGGCAGCCGCAGTCCGGCTGGTCGGGCTGAACGAGGAGACCCGCGAGTCCGTCGCCGTCTGCCTCGAGCGTCGCAAGCAGTTCGCCGTCCAGGGCGAGGACCACACATTGCTGGGCGACACCACTGTCATGCCGGACACCTACGCCCAGGCCCGCCGCCTCGGCACCTTCCGTGCCCAGGAGCTGGCCGAAACACTCGGTATTTCCGTCACCAACGCCAACAACCGGCTTAAACGCCTTGTCCAAGCGGGAGCCTTGAGCCGCAACCGCGCACCTGGCCCTGAGCGGGGCGGCAAGGAGTTCATGTATACCCTGCCGTAGGAGCTCACCCGGCACTTTGGCACCTTCGGCAGGCATCTGAGCAAATCGCCGCCGCTCTGACGCTGCTCTCGGCAGCCGAGTGCAGCAGCGAGCAGCAGCACCTCCTCGCCGGCGCCCATTCCTACGTCAAGGCGCTCACCAAAGGCACCTTCACCGTGTACTGCAGCCCGTAGCACGGGTCCCGCCAGGTGCAGGCATCGGTCCGGTCACTGGTGTTTCCTCCAGTCGGTGACCGGCGCCGGCCGGCAGTCCGCATGACACGTTGTCACTATGCTGCCGTGCCAGGGAACCGACCCACAGGGGGGATGTCGGAGATGCAGGATCCGGGCCGTCTTCCGGCGCCCGACGACACGGGTTCAGCAACCGGGGAGCGCTTCGCCTATCAGGCACAGGCCGCCCTCCGCGCGGTGATGGAGATGCTGGCGGGTGGCGGAGTGCTCCATGTGACCTGTGAGCATTTCGAGGATGTCCTGGTCGCCCGAACCGACGGCACGGCACAGGGCGGAGCCCTGCTGTGGGACTTCCAGCAGATCAAGTCCCGTGAGGAGCAGAAGAATTGGACCCTGTCCGGCGTGCTCAGGAGCAAGGCGCTGGCAAGCCTTCTGCGCACTCATCGGGTCTTGAGAGAGCACCCGGACCTCACATACGTCCTGACGGCCGGCGTGGAGGGTGTGCTGAGCTCCGACACCGATGTGCGAGCCGTCGCGCAGGGGCGGGGAGGTGACAGCGCGCAGCGGCTGGACAGGATCGCCAGGCACCTTGGTGCGGACGCTGCCGAGACTGCGGGGTTCCTGCGGCTGGTTCGCATCGAGGAGCTGCCGGACCGATACGAGCTGGAGCGCCGCAACCGCGATGCGCTCTTCGATGTGGCCCCGCATCTGCGGGTCGGAGAAGCAGAGGCTCTGCACGCGGATCTCCTCAATCGGGTCAGGCTCGCGATGGACGGCCGCCTGGGACCGCGTTGGCAGGCGCTGGTGACTCGGCTCGATGTCCCGGAGAGGGTTCTGCGCAAGCGCCTGACGCCGCACAAACTGAGCGACGTCGCACTGCGCCTGGACCGCCCGGACCTGGCCGACTACGTGCGCGCGAGCCAGCGTGCAGCACAAGTACATCCCTATCCCGAGGCCGAGTCGCCGGGCATGCCGTCGCTGAGTTCCGTCTACGTGCCTCAGCGCCTGCGACGGATCACACCTGAGAGCGGGCAGCCGAGCGGCAGTCCGGCGGATCAGTCTCCCGGCGATGTTGCAGACGCCGCAGCGCTCTTGGGGCGCGCACCCGTGTGTCTGGTGCTTGCCGGCCCGGGCGGCGGGAAGTCCAGCCTCCTGCGCGCTGTGCAAGCCGAATCGGCCGAGAGCTGGCCGGCCCCCGGCCAGGGGCTGCTCGGGGTGACGGTGCCGGCCACGGCGCTGCTCGGCTCTCCCCTGCCGAGCGCTCTGGCGGCAGCGGCAACCAGACAGCTGGCCACTTTCGCACTGCAGCGGACGCTGTCCGACGAGCTCTTTCTCGACAGGCCTGCCCCGGGCGCCTTCTGGCTCGTGCTGGTCGACGGACTCGATGAGATCACCGACCGGGAAGACAGGCAGAACCTCCTGCGCACCCTGACGAACTTCGCCGCCGAGCCCGACCCCCTGTACCGGTTCGTCGTGGCCAGCCGGCCGCTCCCTGAGAAGGAAGTGCGCGTCCTGGGCCCTGGTGTGCCCCGCTACCAGGTGATGCCCTTCTCCCGCAGCGAACTGTCCGAGGCGGCCCAGCGCATCCTGGACGGCTTGGGCGTACCCGAATCCCACAAGGCGGCACGCCGGCTCGTCCGTGTGCTGGACGACGCCTACCTCACCGATTTCGCCCTCACTCCGCTCATGGCCACGATGTTGTGCCAGCTGTATGCCGCAGATCCCGGGCAGTCACTGCCGGACACCCGCGGGGCTCTGTATGCGAAGTTCACCGACCTGCTGCACCGCCGTATGAGCGGCCGGGACCAGTCGGGCGTCCGCAACCAGGCCGAGGCCGCCCTTGCCCGGTTCGGCCCCACGGCCATGTCACGGGCCCATGACCTGCTCGACCAGCTGCCGGAGACGATCGACAGCCTGGCGTTCGGCCATCACAGCGGCAGCGAAGCGTCCTGGGCCGGCGCGCTGGCCGCCCTGGACGGCGCCCGCCGCCCCCGCGCCGTTCCGGAAGACGACTGGAACCAATTCCTGTCCTCGATCCTTGGGCGCACCGGGCTGCTCACCATCACCGGAGACGGTTTCGCCTTCCCCCATCAGACCCTCCAGGAGTACTGCGCTGCACGCCACCTCGCACGCGCCCCCTCTTCCCATGCCCGTGAGCTCGACCGGCTGCTCGGCCCCTGGAAGGAAGATGGAGAAACAAACCCGTGGGGTGCGCCGATAGACACCGCCTCCTACATCGGGTTCCTCATCGACCCCGGAACCGCCCCGCCAACCGATCCACTCCCCTGCCTCAAGGACCTGGCGGTGCCTGACAACATCCGCGGGTGCCTGCTGATCGCCACCCTGCTGTCTCTGGGCACCCTGCTCGCCGACCAGTGGAAACCACTGGTCCAGGCGGCCGCGCAGGCGATGGCAACAGCGTGCGCGGATCCCGATGGCGAGGCCACCCCACGTGTCTGGGCGGCGAGTGTGCTGGCGGAACTGGACCTGCAGCGGGGCACAACCGCGTTGGAGACGCTGGCGGACGATCAAGGTCTTGACGATGAGTTCAACGAGGACCCCCACAACCCGGACTTCAGCGACCGCCTCCTCGCTGCCAGACGGCTGCTGGAACTGGACCAGCCGCGAGGGGAAGAGGCCTGCTACCGGCTCGTCCACGATCCCTACCTGGACGGCTCCGTCCGGGTACGCGCCGCTGAAGTACTCCTGTCTTCCGGCGACGAGCGCGCCTGCCGCGCCCTGGAACACCTCGCCGAAGCAGCGGACCTCCCTTTCGACGACCGCCTCGACGCGGCAAGGCGACTCGCAGCACTGGAATCTGAAGCGGCCGTTCACTCGCTGCACACACTGATCGAGGACTACCGGGGTGACCCGGACTGGATCGACTGGTGCATTGCCGCCGCCCAGACACTGGACGATCTGGGAGATCCGCGCGGCAGGCAGATCACCGACGAGCTCTCAGCCGGCTGCTGAGCGCGCAGCAGCTCCGCATCCCTGGTCAAGATCACGATGGCCGATGGGCGGAGGAAGAGGCGCCCTGGATTCCAGCTCTCCCCGCCTGACGCTGCGACGTCGGCTGCCGCAGCAGCCAGGCCGATGGGCCAGAGACGAGAGCGTGCCCGGGAGGGGCGACGAGTGCGATGACCAGTCACGACCCCCATGAACAACCCACCATTCACCAGCAGTTGAAGGCGCCTAAGCAAGATCACCCGACCACCACTCCAACCAGCTGCCTCGTCCACTACTACTGACGGCTCTCGCGCACTGAGCAATCAACGCTCATGAAGAGCAGGCCAGCCAGACCACTCACGAACCCGCAGGTGACGGACACAAAGCCACCGACCGGGCCAACACTGACTATTGGTCAACCCCGGGCGCGCTCCGCTCCCCGAACTGAGCAATCCGCAGGTCGACGCTCAAGGAGCTGCTCACCAAAAGAGGACCGGGACAGGTCGGCGGCGGGGACGTCGGTGACGGGAGTCGGATCGGCCTGCCATGCCTCAAGCGGCGTCCGGCCGGACAGCGCCTTGGGACGGTGCTCGGTGTTCCACCAGTGGGTCCAGGCCAGCACCTCCGCGGTGAAGTCCTGAAACGACATGGCATCGGACGTCTCCGGCTTGCCCACGCCTTTGTGTCGCCGGCCGGAGCGGGGCTTGGTGAGGGTGTAGCCGGGCAGGGCCGCGAACAGCATCCGGTCAACGGCTCGGTTGAGGTTTTCCACCGTGCCCTTGAGATGGGGGCTGTAAGCGGGAAGGTCCTTCACCGTCACACCCATCGTGCCGAACGCGGCGGTGACGGTGGTCGACAGGAAGTCCTTGCCCCGGTCCACCCGCACCTGCTCCGGTGTCCCTCCCGCGGGACCGTAGGGCTCCTCACGCAGCACAGCGGCGCGCAGCGCGACCAGCACGGAGGCGCGGGAAGGAACGCCAGGGGTGACCGCGGTGCCGGTGATGACTTTGGTGGCGGTGTCGATGAACCAGGTCACCCACGGGCGCACCAGGTCACCGTCGGCATCGACCAGCAGCGGTGCCTGGACATGATCGGCCTCCCATACGTAATTGCGCCAGGAGGCCGCCCGTTTACCGAAGACGTCATGCGCGCGGGCCGCGTCCGGCCCCGTCGCAAGACCGGCCCGCTCCCCCACGGTGAGATCACGACGCACCGCGCGCAGGAACGTCGACAACGACGGCACCGGGTCCAGCAACGGCACCGCAGCCGGCGGGGCGCCCGCAGGAGAAGCCGCCGATTCAGACGCCGCCGTCGGCTGACCGTCACGGCCGCCGGTCTCGGCCCGGGCCACCAACTGACGGTGGACCGCGGAAGCGTTGCCGTGCCAGTACGCCAACAGCACCCGGATCTCCCTGGTGACCTCGAACCGGTCACCACTGCGTTCCCCAGGGCGCAGCGCGGCCCGGGGCGACCGGGAGGCCTCAGCCAGCCACCGCCACACCGTCCGCTCCGACACCCCCAGACACTCCCCAGCCAGACGCACATGCTCCCGCGACAGCCGCCGCTCGGCGCGCAGCGCCAGCAGACGACGCACCGCCGGCGCCCGCAACGCCGTCAGCGACTCCTCCCCCAAAACACCGGCCGGATCCTCCGGCGGCACCATCGGCTGCCCGTCCACGCCATGCCCCTTCGTTCTCATCCGCTTTCCGTAAAGCCCGTCTTCGCTCACCCCGTCGGAACAGGTGAAGGACCCCTACACGAGCCCTCCGAGCAGCGCGGACCGTCACGGGTAGGGGCCAAGACGCGCGCAGGCCTGCTCGATCAGCTCCCGGCCCACACGCCGTGCGGGGCCGCGCTCACGGGCCGCGTAGACATGCGACGTGATCTTCGCCCACGTGCGGAAATTGCCGCGCGCCATCTGCTCATCCGCCCACGCAAGATCCTCCGGGTCCGCCTGCGCCCACACGGGATGGAACAGGGTCAGCGTCTGCGGGACTTGAGACGGCTCAAGCCGGCCGACCTGGTGCCAGGTCAGCACGCGCGAGCGCAGCGCCGAAGCACGGGCGAGAGCCCGCTCGCTTCCCGCCCCGCACAGCACCAGCGCCGCCGCACAGCCCGGCGCGTCCCACAACTGCCGCAGATAATCCAGCAATGGCGGCGTCAGCCGCTGGGCATCATCGACAAACAGCACACCCGGCTCCGCCAGTGCCCGCGTCAGAGCCTGGCTGGCCGGCCCGGCCCGGTGCGGCAGCGCTCCCGACGGCAGCCCGAGCGCTTCACACAGCGAGGCCCGCAGCTGCGGTAGACCAGGTGCTACGCCGGCCACCGCCCGCCACACCGGCACCCGGCCGGGCAGAAGATGCAACGCCTGCTCGACGGCGACCGTCTTCCCCAGGCCCGTATCCCCGTACACACAGCACATCCCGCGGGCCGCGACCGTATGCCCCACAGCCTCCGCCACAGCGGCCACCTGCCGTGTGGACACCAGCCGGGCCCCCGGCACGTACAACCGCACACCACCGCCCCGCAACCCCGCGTCCGCGGCGCCCTCCGGCACCGGCACATCGGCGGGCGGCACATCGGCGGGCGGCCCGTCGACAACAAGCGGACCCCCCGCCCCGTCCACGAGCCCCAGATCCGCCAGCGCCCGGTCATACCGGCTCGGCTCCAGCCCCACCATGGCCCCAGCCGGACGGGCCACTTCAAGAACCCGGCCCGCCCCCAGGTCCCGCTTGATCACGCGGTGCAGCGTCGGCAGCGAGGGCACACACTGCGCACCCCACCCCTCCAACGCCCCCTCTTCCTGGGCCCGGAGCATCCTGCGCCGCAACTCCGCGACGTTCCCGCCCGCCTGAGCCAGGACCTCCCACAAGGCGTCGCTCAGCGAAAACCCGTCCTGCCGCGGCCGCGCCTCGACATGGCCCCGGCGCCCATCGGCCAGCCACCGCCACACCGTCCGCTCCGACACACCCGCCAGCTCCGCCGCGATCCGCACATGCAGCGCAGTCAGCGTCCCCTCCCCATCCACCGCAAGAAGCCGACGCACCACCACACCCCGCGCCAACGGCACACCCCCCATCGGCGCAGCCCCAGCCGACCCCGCCCGGAACTCACCCGCCGAAACCCCCTGAACCGTCATACGGCCCAGCCCACCCGACCCCGCCAGCCCTTCACACAGGAACAGCGAAAGCCATGACAGCCAGCAACCAACCTGCTAGCCACACCACAACAGCCACTTGGTCACCCCATGACAGCGACCACAACCCCGCCCCACACCCGCTACCAGGACACCCACATCACAAGCCCGCTGACACCCACCCACTGCCACCCCACCACCCACTCACAGCGGTGTAGAGGCAGTTGCCCTTGATGCGCTCCAGTTCGGCGCGCACGGTGTCAATCTGCCGGAACGGCTGGGTCATGATCATCCGATCTTCGGAAGGGCTATGTCGGGTTCGGTGGCCAGGAATGTGCAGGTCCATCGAAGGTGCGCGTAGGCGTCCTTGACCTTGCTGAGGTAGTCGCTCGTCAGATGTCCGGACTCATAGAGGCCTACAAGCAGCGCCCTCCGCACAGCAGGTATCTGCTCGCGCTCGAAGCGGTTGCGAAGGATACAGGACTCGGCGAGGGAGGCATGCTGCCCGGCGTAGCGGGCGGCGACCTCGCGGGAGTAGTCCTGACGGCTGCGGTCTTCCAGGACCATCCACGCGGCCTCTTTCGTCTTCGCAGGGCTGTCCTGGGTGCTCAGGAAGTAGCGCAGGATGCGCTGTTCGGTGAAAGGGAACGACGCACTCACACCCTGATCGATGAACCGTGCCAGATGGCTGGTGATCTCGCGCTCCCGCGAACGGCCGGTGATGGCGAGATAGCGGAAGACCTCGGTGACGGCGTGTGGGGTGCGCTCCAGGCTTTCCAGACACCAACTGACTGCGTAGTCATCACCGAGCTCGTTAGCCGACTCGTTGGACGAAGAGTCATCGGGGGTTCTCTGTCGAGAGCCCGACGTTCGGGCACGATGGGACGCTGGACTTCAGGAGGGGGACACCATGAGCCAGAGGGTTCGGGCTGAACGGGGAGTGGTACTTGCGATCTACCTGGAGTGGTTGACGGGCCAAGCCAGCCCCGACGACATGCGGAAGTGGTTGGACCGAGCGCAGGCCACCCGCGCGGTCTCGTCGGCGGAAAGCACCCTCCTTTTGCAGGAACTCCACGGCCACCTGAGGTCCCCAGACCTTGCCCCAGAGTGGCGTGCGCTCGGTGGGCATGCCGTCTTCAATGCAGGCGATCGGATTCACATACACACTGGGAACGCCGAGATCATGACCGCTCTGGCAGCCTTCTCCGGAGTGACAGTGACGGCAGCGGTCCTACCGTTCCTGCAATCCATCGCCGCTCAGGCCGGGCAGCAAGCGTTCGAAGTCGCCCGGGCAACCACTCGCCGCATGATCGGCCGGAAAGGTGCACCTCAAATCCATAGCGGCATGACGCAGATATTCGTAGAGGAAACAGCAGCAGGCCTTCGCTTCAGCGTGCCGTCGAGTCTGCCCGACGCGGCGCTCATCGCCCTGGCTGCGACCGATCTCGAAGCCCTGGCCATGCCAGCCGAGAAGGGCCGTACCGTAACGATCTACTGGGATGAAGAGTCCGAGCAGTGGCGCCGTCACGTCGCTGACCGTTGAGAACCCTTCGGTCAGCCGATGGAGGCGAACCAACTGCCGGCGGCGCCGAGATCGGATGACGTACGTGAACGGGTTGCCCGCCCCTACAGACCAGGCAACCCGCCCTGCTGGGGTACCGCGTCGACTCCTCCCTCCGAACTGAGCTAACGAGCTCGTGCACGGTAAGCGGTGAGATGTCGAGTTCTCGATCGTCGATCATGGTCGTGTGGTGGGGAACGCGTCTCGTGCAGCGATCATCAGCAACCGGAGGATCACCGGCCTGTCGGCTGGCGTGATCGCTGAACTCGTTGCTGAGGTAGGACCGTTGTGGCACGAGCGACACCAGGCCAAGCTCGCGTCCAGGCCGCGGAAGCGGGCTGTGGGCGCGGGCGCGAAACACCGGCTGGTGTTCGTCGACCGGCTCCTGGCGACGCTCGTGCATCTGCACCATGCCGTCACTCATGACGTGCTGGCCTGCTGGTTCGGTGTGGACCGCTCCACCGTCACCCGTGCCGTCGGCGAGGTGCGGCCACTGCTCGCCGAGCGAGGGTGCACCATCAGCCCCGGAGTGCGGCTGCGGACCCTGGCCGAGGTCGTCGACCACCTGGGAACCAGCGGGAAGACCGGCATCATCGACGGAACCGAGATCCGCGTCAGGCGTCCCGCTGCCGGACGCAAGGACCGGGACAAGTTCATCTCCGGCAAGAGCAAGCAGAACGGCGTCAAGACCATGGTCGTCACGGACGGCGACGGCCGCGTCCTCTTCTGCAGCCCGGCTCAGCACGGCAGCTGCGCAGACATCACCCACGCCCGCCAATTAGGGCTGGTCAGGCTCCTGGACGGCGGACCCGCGCTGGAGATCCTCGCGGATGCCGGCTACCAGGGTCTGGGCGCCCAGACAGGCGGCCGGGTGGTGACACCACCACACCGCAAGTTCAAGAAGAACGCCCCGGACTGGTACGAGGAGATGCACGAACGCCAGCGTAAGGCACACTCCTCACGCCGTATCCGTGTCGAGCACGGCATCGCCCACCTGAAGAACTGGCGGGCCTTGTCCCGTCACCTCGGCCGCCGCGAACACATCAGCGACACCATCCAAGCGATCGCCGGCCTGCTGTCCCACCAGCAGACCGTGGACCTGAACCCGACACGGCAGACGTGAACTCGGACCACGCTGAAGTTCGCGACGTCCCACCGCTCACCGTGCACGAGCTCGTAAGTGTTCGTTGCCCAGATCGCGGTCACGATGGGCGTTGACCGGCTGGTCAGCCGTCGGCTCGTTCCTTCTCGATCGCATTCATCCTGCGGACCATGTCGATCTGCGCGCGGATCATCGTGTCGAACAGGGCCTCCGGGTCGCCGTCGGGTCCGGCGTTCGCAGCCAGCAGCGAGGCGACTTGGCTGGCCAGGACGGTGACCACGTCGGCCGTCCCCACCGGGCCGCGGACCTCGATCAGTTTGCGCACGGCGTCGTCGATGCGGTCCGTGGCCTCCTCCGGCCTGGAGGAACAACCCGAGCCGGTCGGCGAGGAACATGCGGACGACTGCCACAGCGTCGGCCAGGGCGGTGTCCACGTTGTAGTCGGCGCGGGCCTTCTCCGGCTCCTTGAGCACGGCCGGGATCGTGTACGTCCGCTGCTCGGGGATGAGGCCCTCCTTGCGCCACTTCGCGTACGGGATGGGGCCGACGGCATCACGGCGTGCACGGTGTTCGTTGGTCGGGCGGCCGCCTGCGGTGCGGCAGGGCCGCCCTGTGGCTGCCTTGCAGGTAGGGCATTCGACACGGCGCATCCACGAGCGCACGAGATCCATCTCGGCATCGGGGCGGAGGTGGCGTCGCCACTCGCCGCCTCACGGGATGCTCTGCGATCCGTTCTCCACGCCCATTGCGCCCTGGGTCCGCTGGTGTGTGCCGTCGTCGGTGCCGTGGTGATGACCGTACCTGCGGTGGCGCCCCTCAGCGGTCGATCGGGAGGATGCCGTCCAGGCCGCTCTCGGAGAGGATCTGTTGGACCGTGTCGTCCAGGGTGCTGGCCGCGTCGATGACGGTCTCGAGGCCGCCTGGGAGCAGGTCCTTCTCTCGGTACCAGTCGCGTAGGTGGCCCTCGTTGACGTGCGCGAGGTACTCGGCGTCTGGTTTCGTCGCGTGCCGGAGCACTGTCTCCTCGAAGGGCACGTGGAGGTAGTAGCACCGTGTGACGCCCTGGTGGGCGCGCACCAGGTCCTGGAGCATCGTGCCGTAGCGGTCGGCGTACAGGATGCCTTCGACGACGACGTGGAAGCCGTGGTCCAGGGCGTGGCGGGCGGTGAGGTCGATCAGGCCGATGTTGGCGCCGCCGGGCCGGTCGCGTTCGCGCAGCACGATGCGGCGCAGGTTGTCCTGGGCGACGACGGCGAGGTTGCGGCCGAACTTCTCGCGCAGGCGGGCCGTGACGGAGGACTTGCCCGAGGCGCTGTTGCCGCGGAGCACGATCAGGCGCGTGTCGCTGGTCCCCACGGTGCCGTGCGCGGCCTCAGTCACCCGCGGCTCACCTGGATGCGGTTCTCGTGGAAGTGCTCCCAGTCCATGACCAGGCGGAAGCGGCGGTGGGCTTCCAGGCGTTCCGCGTCGGCCGGCTCCTCGCCGCGCCGGACACGGGCGTCGCCGGATTTCACGAGTTCCGCGAGAGCGAGCCGGACGTCGTCGACGTCCTGGTCCGTGGCTGCCGCCAGCCGGTCCAGGGAGGTGAGGGTCTCTGCCGGTTCACCCAGATCGTTGACCAGGTGGTCGATGAGGGTGTCGAGGAGCGGGCCGGTGCGCATCGTCCAGCGGATCCCGTCGAGGCGCTCGGTGAGTTCGGGGTCCAGGGGCAGCAGGTCGCCGGGCAGTGGCAGCACGGCGGGCATGGACCATCGGGTGCCGTCGGGTGTTTCCTCGCGGCGGGCCAGGCCCCACGTCAGGTAAAGCTCGGACAGGTCCCGCACGGTGGCGGGCACCGGGAAGCCGGCTGTCGTCAGCATGGCGCTGAACTGCTCCCAGCGGGCCGCCTCGCATGCCTCGCGGCCCTCCGGCGCCGCCTGGTGGTCCCCTTCCTCATCGGGCCAGGAGAAGGTGAGGGGACCGTCGAGGTCGCCGCCGATCATGTCCCAGCGGCCGTCGAAGAGCTCCTGCACCAGGTCGTCCAGGGAGCCGGTGAAACCGGGCTGGCACGCCGTCCCGATCAGCATGGTCAGCGGGAAGCCCTGCCGGGGCAGGACGTGCTCCCAGCCCGACGCCCACCAGTCGTTGTGCATCGCCATGTCCCGGCGCGGCCCGGGCACAGACGCCTTCTCAGTCATCCACAGCTCTTCCTCGAAAACACCTCGATGCTCGCAGCGTACGCAGCGAGACGCGGCAGGTTCTCACAAACGCGCCACCCACGCCTGGTGGGTGGGAGCGACGCGCAGCTGCTCGCGGAGGCGGCCCACCAGCACTCCGACGCGGGTGCGGCCCTCCAGGACCTGCAGTCCGCTGTCCGCTGTCCGCTGTCCGCCGGGGCCAGGAGACGCCGGTCGATGAGGAGCGGCGGGCGCAGGCATGTCCCGTGCTCTTCCCAGTGCCGACCGACTTCCGGGGGCCGCACCTTGACCCGGTGGGCGGCCTCGGTGGCGTAGCCGTTGCCCCAGCTGTCTTCCCGGAGGGTGTAGCTGATGGTGCCCATGGCCGGGGTGGGACGGCGCAGGGAGATCGGGCCGATCAGGTCGCTCTCGTGGAGGATGCCCCAGCTCCACTGCGTGCGGGGGGTCTCGGCGGCTCGGGCGAGAGCGGTGCGGATCTTGTCGTGGGCCTGGTTGAGGGTGAGGGGCCTGCCGGTGGTGTGTCGGATGGAGGTTCCGCTGTGGATGCGGGTGAGGGCGGGGGCGTCGTCGAGGGGCAGGGCGCGCAGGGGCACCATGCGGTGGTCAGCTCCTTCGCGGTGGGGCGGCCGGGATCTGGTGGCCAGCCGCGGTGACTTGCTCTTCTCCCGCGTAGAACTTGCCGAACATCACCCCGACCGGGCCGTAGAGGTTCTTCAGCACCCAGTGCGGCCGGGCCGGCAGGTCACGGTGCCGGGTACCGGGTACGTCGCCCGACAGGACGATGTTCTCGCACCGCAGGAGGCCGTGCGGCCGGTTCAGCAAGGGGCGCAGCCATTCCGCGGCGAGGAACAGTCACGTCACAGCGCGCAGCACGAGGAACCTCATGGGGCGCCGGATCAGGCGGATGAGGTTTTCGGCACGGCAGAGCGGTGCGGCGCCGCTTCGGCCTGCTCATCGAGGTCCCCGGGGCGGACCGGGCCCGCACGCTCGGACGGACGCTCGGCCGGACGCTCGGGCGGCTGCCGCAGAACGCGCTCCGGGGCCCCGCCGACGGCCGGCCCGTCCGGCCCTGGCCGTCGCCGGCGTGCTGCTCGACGGTGAGGGCGTTCACCGGCCACCGTGAGCCGTGCCGTCAGCCGTCCGTGCGGCGCCCGAGCGGCAGCAGGTACTGGAGCGGCTGGTCCATGTCGTCCAGGCCCAGCAGTTCGTGTGCCAGGTCGTCGTGGAAGCCGCCGAGCGGCGTGCCCACGACCCCCAGGGCGGCGGCGGTCAGCAGGAGCGTCTGCGCCAGGTGCCCCGTCTCCAGCAGTCCGAGGCGCAGCGCCCGCAGGCCGTAGCGCCGGCGCAGCAGGCCCAGCTCCACGTACAGCCCGGCGACGACCGGCGCGCCGTCGACACCGATCCGGTCCGGGTCCTCCTCGGGACGGGAGAAATAGGTCGACAGCGCCTCGACCTCGGCTTTCTCGGGTGCCGGGCCCACCCGGCGCAGCGTCCGGTGCTCCGGCACGCAGTCGTACGTCGCCGCGGGGAGCCCCGCCACGTCGAGGACGAGCAGCCGCACCCGTGCGGTGTGGAGGGCGCCCGCGCTCGGGTAGGGGCGATGGGTGTAGATCCGGTCCGAGCCGTCCGGGAGCAGCCTCCGGGTCCGGCTGCTCTCCGCCAGCGCGTTCCACAGCAACGCGCCGAGCGTGCCGGCGTCCAGCGGCCCGCCGATCTCGCCGCGCGCGGACGACCGTCCCGCCAGTGCCGCGGACAACGAGACATCGGGCAGCGGGTCCGCCGGCAGCGGCGTACCGGGGCCGTCGGGACGGGCCGTCGCGTCGGGGGGAGCCTGGCGCAGGGCGGAGTCCTCGTTGCGGCCGATCCGGATCTGACTCCTCTCCAGGTACTGCCGGTCGGGCGCGCGATGCCCCTGCGGGAAGTACGACACCGGCTCGTCCGTGTCCAGCAGTGTGCGGGCGGCGAGCCGGCACACCGCGCGTTCCTCGTCCGGGGAGACGCCGAGCCGGTTGAGGAGCATGTGCAGCTGCGACGCCCACACCCACCGCAGCACCGCGTCCGTGTCGGCGGGCGCGAACTCCGTTCGGGCTCGCAGCATCCCGTCCGCCGCGCGGACCCGGTCCGCCCACTCCACCAGCCAGGGTTCCCCGGCCCCGCCCTCCGCCAGTCCTTGCCACAGGGACGCCGCCCGGCGGCCCAGCGCGGAACGCTGGGCCGCGTAAACGGAGTTGACCCGTATGTGCACGGCCGCGGCCGGCAGCAGGGGCACCTCGGTGACCCAGCGCCAACCCGCCGCGTGGCCCCGCAGCCACTTCGCCGCCGCGACCCGGTCCATGCCCAGGGCGTACGCCGTGGCGTGTGCCAGGTCGGCCGCGAGGACGAGCCGGCCCGACCCGCCGGCCGGCTGCCGCCGGAGCGCGCGCAGCGCCGCCACGGCCACCCGGGAGGAGACCGTGAAGACGTCCTCGGCCGTGGACAGCGCCCGCGGGCCGCCGTAGCGGCGTGTTTCGGGGACGTACTCCACCACACGGACCTCACCGTGGTGCGAGGGCCACGGGCCGCCCACGGACGGCACCGCCTCTGCGGCCCGGGCCAGCGTGGACGGCAGCTCCGCGGCGGCCGAGGGGCTCAGCCCCGCGACCCGGATCCGCAGGTGCGGTCCTCCTTCCCCGTACCGGACGAAGAACCACTTGGCTGCCTGCCCCGAAGCGACCAGTCCGTCCAGCAGCCCGGCCGCCTCCTCGGTGAGGAAGGCGTCGATGTCCTCCGTGTGCGAGTGCAGGAAGAGGTGGTAGCTGTGCCAGGTGCCGGTCGTCGTCATGGAGGACCTCGTTCGTTCGGGGGGCGGGGTCGGGAAGGAGCGAGGTCAGGGGAAGGGGTGGGGGTGGATCGCAAGGTCGTCCGGGCGCAGCGGCCGGTCCGTGCGGCCCAGCCGGTACGGTGTCCGGAGCAGGCGCGGCAGGCCCCTGACGCGGTGGTTGACGTGACCGAACGTCATGGGCAGCGAGCCCGGCACGACGACCTTGGCGCAGTGCAGGCCGAACCGCTCCCTCAGCCCCGGCTCCGACTGGTCGACGGCGATGACCTCCAGTCCCTCGTCGGTCAGCCGGCGCACGGTCGCGTCGAGCAGGACGCTCAGGTCCGCCACCGGCTCCGGCGCGCCGGGCCAGGTCTCGGCGACGGAGCGGGTCGGAGTGTCGGCGAAGAGGAACGCCAGCCGCGGGGCCGCCTCGGCCAGGGAGTTCACCCCCACGTGGTCGTCCAGGGTGACCACGAGTTCCGGGTCGTCGAGCATCGGGAGCAGCCGCGCCGGGTCCCGCAGGCCGTTCCCGGGACCGGAACGGTGCGCGGACTCCAGGACGTTGGTCACCACCTCCGCCACCGCCGAACGGATCGCGACGCGCGGGTCGTGGTGGGCGCCGGCGGCCAGCAGCATCCTCGGAGCCCCGGGACGGGAGCCCTCGTACCGGCAGACCGCGACGACCGCCGGGACGCCGAAGTCGTTCGTGGCGTCCAGGAGCACGAGGCGGTAGCCGGCCAGCTCAGCGCGGTCGGCCAGCAGGGCCGTCTCCGGGTCCTCGGGCGGCGGCTGCACTCGGGCGAGCGGGGTGGAGGCGTACCAGGCCATCAGGAACGCGTCCCGCTCCGCGACTTCGAACAGCCCGTAGAGCACCGCTTCCTCCAGGCTGTTGCCCAGCCCGCAGCCGTTGGAGGACTCGTACACCACGCGCGGCCGGTCGCCCGGCACGTCCCAGTAAGCCACGTGCTCGGGCACGGACACGGCGCGGCGCCGGGTGAGGGACCAGCCGTGGACCCAGTCCAGTTCCAGGTCGGGGCTGTACGGGACGGTCCGCGAGGCGGGATGGCCCTGGTAGGCGGGGTCGGGCAGCCCCAGGCGCACGGGATCCACGGCCCGGTCCGGCCCGAGTGCGCCGAAGGACGCCCGCAGTCGGGTCCGCCGGCCGGTCGGCCGCATGCCCGCGAACCGCTCGATGCTCTCGAAGAGCGCCACCCGCTCGCTGGTGCGGAAGTCGCCGGCCCGCCCGTATCCGCCGTCGTCCACCACCCGTCCGTCCGTGACGAACGCCGTCGTCAGGCAGAAGGCGGAGTCCTCGCTGCGGAACAGCCGGCGCACCGGGCCGAACCGCTCGTCGTGCAGTGCCGCGCGCAGCCGCGCGGCCTCGGTGCGGGGGTTGGCGCCACGGAGCACCGCGGGGTCGGGCAGCGGACGGGGGCCCGACGGGACCGGTAGGACATCGGCGGCCGAGTCGTCCGGCAGCGGCCGGCAGACCGCGCAGCCGCCGACCGGACGGACCCGGTGGGTGGACCAGGTGGCGCGGCCGTGGTGGACGAGGTGCACCGTGGCGGTGGCGTCCGCGTCCGGCCGTGGCGTCGGCGACTCGCCGTCGGACGCCTCCAGCAGCTCAAGGGCGAGTGTGCCGGTCGCCCCGCCCAGCGCTGCCGAGGCAGCACCCGCCAGGGCCAGGGCCGGACTGTGCCACGGCACTCGTCCGCCCGTCGTGGCCAGCCGCTGGTACTCGGCGCAGGACAGACAGGCGGCGGCGCCCGGACGCAGGACCGGCCCCACGACGGCCAGGGCTCCGTCGAACCGCACCGGGACGAGGCGCACGGGGTGGGCCAGCGCGTGGCGGCTGAGCCGTTCGGCGAGTTCCAGCGTCCACCGGGTCAGCAGGACGACTGCCGGCCCCGCTGTCGCGGCGAACGCGGCCCCGGCGTCGAGCACCGGTACGGGCAGCGGTCCGAGGACCGGATGTCCGGCGTGGCTCACCGGTCCTCCTCGCGGCCGTACAGCACCGAGAAGCCGAACGCGCGCAGTCGCGCGGCGAGCGCAGGGGCGGTGTCGGCGGACTCCCGGACGCGCAGCCCGGTCAGCCGGCGCAGCACGGCCTGCAGTGCGGTCTCCCGGAGTGCGAGGTCAGCCAGCCAGCCGTTGGTCCAGCCCCTGTCCTCCCAAGGGGCCGGCCGGGTGTTCGCGGTGGCCAGTGCCGCCACCGCGCCGTTCGCCCGGCAGAGGTGCCCGGGGGCGAGCTTCGGGGAGGCCGAGTGGGCCGCGGCGGCGGCCGACAGGGCGGCGAACGCCGCCGCGTCGCCCGGCGTCGCCTCCACCGCGTCGCCGAGGACGGGCCCGTGGGCGGCCGGATCCGTTCCGCCGTGCACGACGGCCAGGTACGCCTCCTCGTCGGCGAGACGGCGCACCTCGAGTCGGGCGGGCGTGCCGAGACGTCCGGTGAGGGCCGTCCACCAGTGGCCGGCCTGCGGATGCTCCCGCCAGTGCGCCTCGGGCAGTGCCGTGCTCGGGGCCGGAAAGGTTTTCGCCGCGGTCTCGCGCAGGGCGCGGCCAAGGGCGTGCGCCCGATCCGCGCCCACCCACGCGCGGACGGCGCCGGGCCCCGCCAGCCGGAGTTCCGCGGCCCGGCAGAACGCCTCCAGACGGGCCAGATCCAGGCGCGCCGCGCCGGCCAGCACGGTGTTGTCCGGCAGTTCGCACGAGGCGAGCGGCACCGGCGACTGGCGCAGGGCTCCCGGCGCCGGGCCCGGCAGGACCCCGACGCGTTCGTCGGTGAGGGCCGTCACCCGTCCCAGCGCCTCGGCGAGCGTCCGGGCCGGCTCCAGGCGGGCGCGGCGGTCGGCGTCGATCAGGCCGGGCCCCAGCCAGCTGCGGTAGTCGGCCTGCAGGGGCCGGGCGTCGGCCACGAGGATCGCGGGCAGCCCGGGCACCAGTCGCGGGTCGTCCCCCTCGCTCGCCGGGTCCGGCAGCCCGCCGGCCGCGCACAGCAGCCGCTGCGCCGCCGAACCGCCGAGCAGCGCGACGAACGCGGCCGGACCGGCTCCGGCGGGCTCCGAGGGCCGGAGCGCGGCGAGCGCGGCCGCGTCCGAGGAGACCTGCTCCGGGCTGCCGGGGGCCGTGACGTACCCCCGACCGCCCCGGGCCCCGACGGCCACGGCCCGCCGGCCGCCTCCGGTTTCGCGCAGCAGGACCACGTCCTCGGGCAGCGCGGGTTCGACGGCGTGCGTCCAGGCCACCCCGGCGTCCGACAGCGCGCGCGAGACGGCCTTCGCCAGCGGGTCGCCCGGGACGCCGGACGCGACCTCCACACGGGCCGCCTCCAGTGCGGTGGCGGTGTCGGCGGGTCGCCCCGCCGTCGCCGCGATCCAGTCGGGGGCGTGTCCGGCCGGTGCCGACACCACCAGGTCGTGGGCCCGCAGACGCTCGACGAGGGTGTCCAGCGCCTCGCGCACCCGGGTGCCGGGCGCGGCCCTGCGGTCCAGTTCCGTCACATCGCCGGTGCGCAGGGGTTCCTCCAGCAGACGCCACAGGGCGGGCAGCGCCGTGCTGCCCTCGAGGGTGACGCTGCCGCGCCGTCCGCGCAGGTGCAGGCCGGCCCGCAGCGGGGTGACGGCCACGTCGGGGCGCAGCCGGGGAAGAGCCGGCTCCGCCGCGTCGTCGGCGGTGTCGCCGGCGGCCCGGGCGTTCGCCGGAAGGGTTCCGGGCGCCGAGGGAGTGGTCATGCTCCGCGCTCCCTGGCGTCAACGGCCGCCGCCATCTCGGCGCGCCAGTCGCACCCGGTCAGGCGGGGCACCGTGCGGATGACGAGATGGGCGGCGAGGTAGCGTTCCAGGGGCGTGACGTCGCAGATCGCGAGGAGCCGGTACAGGGCGTTGGTGCAGGCCCGGTGGACCAGGTAGTCGGGGCGGCTCCACATCGTCCCCTCGGGGTCCGAGCGTTGCAGCAGCCGGTGGAACTCGCTGTAGCGGGTACGCAGGTCCCGGCTCCACCGTTGCGTCGTCTCCGCGTCGCCGGTCGCCGCCGCGCGCTCCCGGTACCGGAGCGGATCGCCGTGCAGGTCGGCTCCCGCGTCGTGGCGGTCCTGCGCCAGCCGCCAGGCGGCGGCCGACCAGTGGGCCCAGTCGCGCTCCCACCCGCGTGCCGCGTTCCCGGTGATCCGGCCGACCAGCGAGGTCACCGCGTCGCCCGCGCTCTCCCAGGACCGTTCGAAGCCCTCCCGCAGCCGGCCGTGGGGATCGTCATGGACGAGGAAATCCTCCAGGTGGGACACGTACGACCAGTGGCCGCCGGCAAGCCCACCGGGGTGGGCGGCGGCGTGCGCGGCGAGCGCCGTGACGGCGAGCTGCACGCGCGCCCGCGCGCCGTCGCCGTGCTCGCCGAGGAACCCGGCGCCCGCCCGGAGCGCCTCCAGCCCGCGGTCCAGCAGGTCGTCGCGGAGCACCGCGCCGTCGTGCCCGAGCAGGTGCCGCAGGGAAGCGAGGTCGACCGGTTCGAGGCGCACCGTGTTGTCCGGCACGATCGGGTCGTAGGGCGGCGCGACCAGTTCGGCGCGCCCGTTGCGGGCGGCGTGCTCCAGCAGTTCGGCGTCGGTGAGGTCGCGCCGCGAGGGGTGGGCGCCGACCCAGTCGCGCAGCGCCCGTGCCGTGTGCTCGGCGGCCGGCCCGAGCCGTGCCGGGGCTCCCCGAAGACGCAGCCGCACGTGCGGGCCGTGCAGCCAGTGCCGTTCGACGTGGGCGGTCAGGCCCCGGTCCCGGCACTCCGCCGTGAGCGGCAGCACCGCCTCCCTCAGCAGCCGTGCCTTGACCGACTGGTGGTAGTACGCCACCACGTCGAGCACCTCGTCGGCGTCGTCGTGCGCCGGGAGCGGGGTGGACGTCATCGCCGTCTCCCCGCCCGGTACGTCTCCGTGACGAGCTCCACCGCACGGGTCGGCACGGCGGATCCGCCCGGCGCGGGCAGCGCCTCCTCGAGGACGGCGCCGTCAAGGTGGCGGGAGAGCCATTTGGCCAGGCAGCGCAGGTGGAGCGGGTTGCCCAGATCGACGAACTGGGGCTTGGGGCGGCGCAGGTGGGTCAGGAAGTCCTCGGTCACCCGGCCGGTGGGGGTGGTGGGCGCGGGGTGCAGGAAGACCTGGTCGGGCAGGCCGAGCAGGGCGCGCCAGCGTGCCACGGGCTCCCCCGGGATCGCGGGGGCCGCCGTCAGCTCGGCGTGCAGGGCTCCCACCACGCCGGCCGGCAGGCTCCACCGGCGGCGGTGCAGGACGACGTGCCGGTGGCGCAGCCGGGGGGCGAGGGCCACCTCGCCCCCCGGTGCGTCCACAAAGTGCCGGGGCGGCAGCGACCGGAAGTCCACCACGCCGTGCGGGTGGTCGGACAGCAGCGCCGCGATGCGCCGCGGCAGCATGAGCGGGGCGAGGAAGCCGGGGTAGAGCACGTCGAGCGTTTCACCGGTGGCCGTGACCCGGAACCGCACCTGGTCGCCGGCCTCGTCGTGGAAGAGTTCCACGTCCGCCTCGGCCAGTGAGGTCCAGCGGCGGTCGGGTCCGATGTCGTCCGGGACGAGCAGCGGGTGCAGGTTGGCGTTGAACCCTCCGACCGGTCGCATCTGGGCGGCGCGCGCGCCCGGTCCGAGGCCGCGGCGCAACTGCGCGGCCACGTCCTGGGTCGCGTCGGGGTCGAGCGCGTCGAGGAACCTGCTGGTGAACCGGCCCCAGCCGCCGTACACGCGGTTCACGCAGAGCATCCCGCCGTCCGGGTCCCGCTGGAGGAAGTACGCGTAGCTCAGGGGGCGCTCGACGGCCCAGCGCGGCAGCCGCTCGCCCAGTCCCTTGACGGCGTCGGCCGGCAGCAGGACCTCCGTGCCGTCCGGTGATCCGGCCGCGGCGGTGCGCACGGCGTCGGTCAGTTCGGCGCGCAGGGCCATGAGCGCCCCGACGCCGGTGGGGAACCCGGCCGGATCGTCGCGGCCCGGGGCGGTGACGCGGGCGGCCCGTTCCCAGGCCTCCTCCACCTCGGCGCCGAACTCCCAGGGGTGCGGGCAGGTTCCGCCTGCGCCGTAGCGCTTCACGAACCGGTCGCGGGCGTCCCGCCGCATCACGTGCGCGAGGTCGAACAGCTCGGCCAGCGCCGTGACCTCGCCCAGGGCCTCGTGATCGGCCCCGTCGAGGAATCCGTCGAGCGGCACCGGCCGTGGGGCCACGACGTCCTCGGAGAGGACGTTCAGCGGCGCCGCGCCCGTCGGGACGGGCCGTCCGGCGTCGGCGAGCAGCCGGGTCCAGCCGTCGGCGAGCCCGGCGAGGAGGGCCGGGCGCCGCGGCGCGGGTGCGGAGGCGAACGCCGAGGTCTCATGGGCCAGTCCCGCCAGCCGGTCCGCGAGGTGGCCGGTCGCCTCAAGGCCCTGCTCTTTGATGCCGGGGAGCGTGCGGAGCCAGGCGGCCAGCCGGCCCGCCGGGTCCGGGTCCTGCGGCGGGACCGGATCGGTCGGCACCAGCAGACCCGCCTGCCGGAGGCGTTCGAGGAAGGCCAGCGCCGCAGCGCGGTTCGTGTCGGGTGCCCCGGGCAGGGCGGAGACGAGCAGCTCCGCCATTTCATGGAGCGGCGCGGGGGTTCCGGCGTACGGGGCCAGGAGCCGCAGGGAGCCGTTGAAGGCCACCTCCGCCGCGTCCTCGTCGGTGACGAGGTAGCGGCCACCGGCGAAGGCGACCCGGTCGCGGGCGTACGTCGCGCGTCCGTCAAAGACGCGCGCGGTGCTGGTGACGCGGTGCGGAAGCCCGGCGCCGTGGCGCGGGTCGGCCAGCAGGGCCTCGGCGAGGGCGGTCGTCAGGGTGCGGTTGACCTTCACCGACGCGTGCAGAGGGCCGTCCAGGAGGGGCTGTTCGCCCCACGACCGCACGCGCGGGCGGCCGGCGCGCGGTGGGGTCGGCCGGCCCCAGCCGACGGCCGTGAACCACGAGAAGGGACTGGTCTTGGTGCCGGCCCGCAAGGCGTGGCGCAGCACCGTGGGCTCCTCCTTGCGGGCTTTGCGGTCGTCGGCCCGGCGGCCGGCGCGTTCGACGGCGCGCAGCAGGTCGCCGCTGGTGAGCGCGACGGCCCGGGCGAGTGCGGGCTCCCGGCACAGGGCGGCGAGGGCCGCCCGTTCGGCCGCGAGTGCCGGTTCGGCGGCGCTGCCCAGCTGGGTCACCAGGGCTCGGCGACGGTCGCGCAGCGCCAGCCAGGACGCGAGCCGGGGTACTCGCCGCGGGAGGTCGTCCAGGCGGTCCAGCACGGCGGGTCGCGGCTCGCGCCCGTTGTGCAGTGCGCGGCGCAGCGGCAGGACGACGTCACGGTGGTACTGCTCGCCGTGGCCGGACCGGCTGGCGTACAGGTCGTCGCAGAGCGGCTCGCGAAGCTCGCGCAGCGCGGCTTCGAGTGAGGTGAGGCGGGCGAGGGCGGCACGGAACGCCGCCGTGGCAGGAGACTGCGCGGGGCAGGTCAGCACGGTGGCGCGGACCAAGGCGTACGGTGCCGAGTCGACGAGGTAACCGCCGTGCCCGGGTGGTGTGTCGGTGCTCGCGGTGTGCGGCATGGGCTGTCCTGTCCCTTCGTGCCCGTGGTTCCCGTGGTGCGGCACCGCCGCGGGCCGGCCACCGGGAGTGGGCGGCCCGCGACGCACGCCGGCCGGTCAGGTGCTCCCGTGGTGTGTCACGGGTGACGCGGCCGACGACTCGGTGTGACCGGGGCCTGCAGCGGTACGGGCAGCTGCGGCTGCGCGCATGAGGACGAGCTGCAGGAGCAGGAACTGGCGCCGTTGGAGGCGCCGCCCTCGGGAAGCGCGACGGTGTCGCGCATCGAGGTCACGGTGAGGTCCCCGAGGTCGAGGCCCGCGAGGTCGAGGCCGGGGTGAGCTGGTGTCGGACATCGGCTTCTCCCTTCTGACGTTGCGGGCCGGTGTGCCGTGGGTGCGGGTCAGCCGGCGTCGACGACGCCGGTCTGCAGCTGGGGCTCGGGCTGGGCGCAGGACGACGAGCCCTGGCAGGAACAGGATCCCCAGGACGCCCCGCCCTCGGGCAGCGCGACGGTGTCGCGCAGGGCCGTGACGGTGAGGTCGCTGAGGTCCAGGTCGAGGTCCTGGAGGTCCAGGGCGGTGCGCGCGAGGTCGGACATGGGATCTCCTCCGGGCGAGAAAGCGAAACCGAAAGTGCGTGGAATGGGCCGTGCGAAACGGTGCCTTGCGGCCCGTCGGTTAAGGCATTGCACGACGGAAAGGCAGCGCAAGCGCCGCCTTGACCCGTCTTCATCGATCGCTTTTTGCGGTCCGACTATAGAACTTACGTCGGCCCGGAGATGAGCTTTCCGTCGTCTCCGGCGCAGATCTGGCCGAGATGCACTGATGGCGCGGACCTGTCGGTGCGGAATTCGTTGTCGGGCGGACCTGCCGGATACGTGAAGAGGAGAGGAACACGAAGGGGAAGGAAATCCTCCGGAAAAGGCGGACGGGCAGGCCTCTTTCCCCGCGGTTCTCCTGGTGGACGAACACACCACGCTCGAGCATCAGCTCCTCGCCCTCCCGGAACGACAGCGGCGACCGGAAGGAGAGCCATGCACCGTGGGAGATCACCTCGACCGGGTACCGGCACCCCCTGTGCGACGCCGACGCACTGCCCACGGACGATCCCCCCTCTCACCCCGAGAGAACCGAGGATCATCCCACTCGGTCGATCAACGTGACAGTGCCCCCGGGACGCGTACGGGCCGGGCAGCCGGGCGGGCTCGGCCGGCAGCGGCTGCCCGGCGGTGTCCCGGTCCTGCCCGCGCCGCAGGCCAGGGCCTCAGGCAGCGAACGGGTCGCTGTGGCCGGGCAACTGCTGCCCCGGGCGCAGGAACCGCCGGCCGCCCCATTCGTCACGCACCGCGAGGAACCCGGCGTCCGTCAGCCGCCGTGCGATCTTCCCCCTCGCGGACGCGCGCGCCGGGCCGCGGGTCCCGGTACATCCGGACCTGCACGAGCGAGTTCTTGAACCCGGTCCTGTACGCCGTGCCGTACGTGCAGCCGTACTGCTCCGCCACGTGCGCCAGCGCGGCCGCCTTCAGCGTGGCGCCCTGACGGGCGATCTGCCGGAGCATCCCCGCTGTGTGACGTTCTCCGGACATCCTGTTCCCCACCCCCTCTGGGACCCCGCGCCTGGGCCGACCGGCGCACAGCCTAATAATCCAGCAGCGTTTCGCTGTCCGGCCTGGTCAAAAGGACCGTGGGAGTGCAGTTCCCCGCCGGCGCGGGGGTGTTTCGAAGCCGAAGCGGCGTACCAGCACGGCTCTGCGCCGTGGCGGCCGCGGCCGCTCGGGCCCGGTGTGGCCGCGTAGGTGAAAACGAAGAACGAATGTCGGTCATCGCTGGCAGCGCTTCTGGCCTGATGTGCCGGGAGATGTCGGTCAGAACCAGGAACGGCTGGAGGTTCAGACACCGATTCGACGCATCCGCCCGGGGAGGTCTCGGGGCGCGCAGGGGTTGTTGAGCGTGCGGTCACGCACGCGTTCGTCCGCGGGACCGATGACTGCGCTCGGCTCGCGTCGTGCCGTGGGCCTGAGAGCATGGAGTGTGATCTCCGGCAGGGTGTGGACGTGGTGGTCGCCATGGCGGAGGTCCGTGTCATCGCGCTCGTAGAACGGCTCGAGGTCTCCGCGCGGCCGGCGGACAGACGTGTTCCGGCGACGGAACGCGTGTGCGGCTTCACCCGCGGGGCAGCCGCGGCCAGCCGGCGCCTGGGCTCAGCGGCATTCCCTCCGACCTCGCCCAGCAGCGTCCACACCTCGTCCGACACCGCACACCCCTGCCGGACCGGCGCCCCCACCTGCCCGGTCGTCCTGGCCTGCTCCAGCCGGCGCCCCACCGTACGCTCGGAAACGCCCACCGTCTCAGCGACCGCACGCACATGCCGGGTCGACAACTCCCCCGCCTGCTGCCGCTCCAGCAGACGGCGCACCACCACCGACACGAAACGGCAGGGCTGCCATGTCGGTGACAGCTCGTCACAGCACTGGCGAGCAGGGGTTCACCGGGCAGGCGAACCGCTCGTGACCATGGACTCATGCGGGCGAGAGCATCTCCTGAAGGATGCGCTGCAGCTCGGTGCGGTCCCGCGGAGTGATCCTCGCCAGCCTGCGGTCGTACTCCGCCGCGAGGGCTGCAAGTGCACGATCCCGTGCCTCTGTGCCCTCAGCGGTTAGTACGAGCCGGTGACGCCGCAGGTCCGCGTCGTCGATCTCGCGCCGGATGAACCCCTTGGCGACGAGGTTGCGGACGTAGACCGTCACGCTCGCTCTGGGGAGCAGCAGTGCCGTCGCGATCTCGGCCGGGTACGGCGATGCCTCCACCTCGGCCAGGACGAAAAACTCCTTCGTCTCCAACCCGAGCTCGGCCAGCTCCCCCGTGCAGGCGTCCATCACAACGCCCAGCAGCCGCTGGTTCAGCGTCCACAGCTGCGCCCCGTCGACTGACATGCGGCCCTCCATCCATGTGGTACAGGTTCGTATTAGTTCCACATCGTATAATATATTTCCTTGTACTGGACTCCCATGGAACGACAATCTCACGAAGGAAGCCAGGCATGCTCAAGCACCTCACGATCCCGCGCGGTCCCGTCAACCTCGCCGCGGACCTCCACCTGCCCGACAACGCCGACAGCAGCGCACCGCTGCGCGCCGTGGTGCTCTCCACCCCGGGCAGCAGCGTGAAGGAGCAGATCGGCGCCAATTACGCCTCCCGTCTCGCCGCCCGCGGCATCGCGGCGCTCGTCCTCGACCCCGCCCATCAGGGTCAGAGCGAGGGCGAGCCCCGCGACCTCGAAGACCCTTACCGCCGAGGCGAGGACATCTCCTACGCCATCGACGTGCTCACCACCACCCCAAGCATCGACCCGCAGCGCATCGGCGTCCTCGGCATCTGCGCCGGTGGCGGCTACGCCGTGCACACCGCTCGCACGGACCACCGCATCAAAGCGGTCGGCACGGTCGTCCCCGTCAACATCGGCGCCGCGTTCCGCAGCTTCTCCCCCGACGGTCCGGCCGCAGCACTCGACGCCCTCGCGGACGCACGGACCGAAGAGGCCCGCTCCGGCGAGACGACCCGCGTGAACTGGCTGCCCGACACCCTCGAGGACGCCACAACAGCAGGCCTGACCGACATCGACACCACTCAGGCCGTCACCTACTACCGCACCGAGCGCGGCCGTAACGAACACTCCACGAACCGGCGCCTCCTGCGCAGCGACTCCCTCCTGCTGGGCTACGACGCGTTCCACCTGGCCGATCGGCTCATGACCCAGCCACTCCAGGTCATCCTCGCCGGACGCATCGGCAACACCGGCTCCTACGACACCGGCATGCAGCTGTGGAAGCTGGCCCCCTACCCCGTCGACCTCATGGTGATCGACGGCGCCGGCCACTACGAGATGTACGACGAACCCGAATACGTCGACGCTGCCGTCGAACGGCTCACCAGCTTCTATGCGAACAACCTGTAAGGCATCCGAACCGGCGAACCCATGCGGTCACAGCACCTCGCGTCCCGCACGTCGTGTTCAACTCGGTCTTCGGAGCGGACCGGGAGTCGGGTGTGCCGCACCACGACTCGAAGCACCGGATCGAGGAGCACCTGAGGAAGTCCGGCCTGAGGGCCACGATGGTTCGCGCGACCGCCTTCATGGAGAACTTCGTGAGCGTGATGGCACCGAGCCTGGAGCATGGGGAGATCGTGCTGAGGCTGCCGCTGCCGGAGGACGTCGCCCTGAAGATGATCTCGGTCAGGGACATCGGCCGGGTCGCCTCCGCGCTCCTGCTCGACATCGCGGAGGCGCCCGGCGGAGTCGTCGAGCTCGTCGGCGACGAGCTGACGGGCCCCCAGATCGCCGCGGCGTTCGGCGCGCGCGCCGGGCTCCCGGCACGGTACGAGGCCCTCCCGTTGAGCGTGCTTCCCAACGACCTCGACAAGGCGATGTTCCGCCAGTTCGCGAAGGCGGAGGAAAACCCTTCGGACCTCGCGGTGGTGCGCTCGATCGAGCCGGCCGCCCTGGACCTGGTCGAGTGGATCCGAGCCACCGGCTGGACCGCGCCCACAAACGTGGCTGGTTCCTGAGCCTCCGGCCGCGATGAAAACGCCCCGCGATCGTGCCCACGGTCTCGGCGCTCCGGGCACGGCAACGCATCCGCCAACGGTTGAAGTAGTCACGAAGGGGCCTTGGCCCTGGTTCCTGGACACGGGTTATGCGGCTTGGGTCAGTCCAACGCGCGTATCGCCGTCGAGGTGGGAGTGCGGGTGGACACCGTGCGCACGTGATGGCGCCCGTTCGCCGGCCCGGCCCTGCCGGGATGGGCCGACCGCAAGCGACCGGGGCGGCCCTGCGCTTTCGCCGCGTCACAGGTGGCGCAGGTCAAGGCGCCGGCCTGCCGGCTTCCCGCCGAGGCCGGAGCGCCGCCGTCGCGCTGGTCTGCCCGGGGGCCCGCGAGGCCGTCGAACGCGGCATCGCACTGCGTCCGGGCGCTCCGTCGCTGGGGAACCGGCGGGGCAGGGACGCAGGCGCTGCCTGTGCTGCCTGTGCGTCGGTGGCTTGCCTGGCGGCTGCTCTGTCAGAAGGCGGAGTTGGCGAACCAGTGCGCCAGCAGATCTTTGTCCCCGTCGTGGGTGAAGGGCGTCGTGTCGTGGCGCAGGCGGCCGTACAGGAGCAGCAACAGGTCGGCCGCGGTGCCCTGGACGGTCGCGTCGGCGGTGTCGGTCGCAGCGGGGCTCGTGTCGAGGCCGAAGCCGTCGGGCCGCAGACGTACGAACCAGTTGTCGTCACCGTCGGTCGCCCGGAAGCGGATGGTCTTGCCGGGACCACGCAGGTTGGCGACGTCGGGTGCGAAGAAGGCGGCGCAGGGCAGGTTGACGAGGAACTCGTCGATCCCGTCGACCGCCAGCGGGCGGTCGATCGCGGGCCGGCGGCCGAGTGCCAGGTCGGCGTCGACCCGGTGCAGCAGGGTCTCGAAGAGCATCCGGCGCGCCCAGAAACGGGCGTGCTGGTCGACGCCCCACGCCCACATGGGCAGGTTCGGGTCAGTGGCCGCGAAGGCCTGCGCGGCCACGGTCGCGCTCTCGGCCAGCCAGTCGGCGTACTCCTCCTGCCGGTCCGGGAGTTGCAGGTCCACCTTCCGCGTGCGCGGGGGTTCCTGGACGCGCGCGTGCAGAAGGCTCGAGAACCAGCGCTGGACGCTGCCGGTGTGCTTGACCAGGTCGGCGAGTATCCACTCGGGGCAGCTCGGCACGGGAGTGGTCAGGTCGGCGCCCTTGAGCGCCGCGACGAATCGGGCGGTCTCGGTGGCGATCGCGGCGCGGTGGTCGACCGCTGTGGACCGGGGGGCGGGGTGGTCCGAGGGGGTCATCGCGGGGCCTTTCTCTGGGGCGGCTTCGGGTGCTGGCTTTGGGCTGCGGCTGCGGCTGCGGCTTCGGGCGGCGGTGTGCCGGGCGTGTACGGGCCGTCTCGCCCGGTCAGGGCTTGAGCTCCGCCCCGATCACGCCGGCTCGGCCGCGGATTTCGCCTCCGCGAGCTCGGCCGTCTCGGCTGCGACGGGCATGCGCATCACCGGAGTACGAGGCGCGGACGCCGTCCTGAGTCCGATCAGGGCGACAGCGGCGACCAGGACGAAGGCGGCTCCGGCGATGGCGAAGCTCAGCGTGAACTGGCTCTCCTGAGGGAGGGCGGGCATGCCGGCCGGCAGTGGGACGGTCTTCGACGCCAGGAGCGATGTGACCACCGCGCTCGCGACAGCGCTGCCGACGGAGCGGGAGATGGAGTTGATGCCGTTGGCGATACCGGTCTGGTGAGCCGGAACGCCGGCGACGATGAGCGCGGGCATGGCGGCGTAGCCGAAGCTGATCGCCAGACCGATGAGCATGCCCGCGCCGATCACGGAGGCGGTGGTGTCGTGCGCGGCGGTCAGCCATGTGAAACCGAGCACGCCGAAGCAGGCCCCGGCGGCCAGCGTGACGCGCGCGCCGAGCCTGCCCACCAGCACACCGCCGAACTGGGCGCCGACGAGAGAAACGAGCGTGGTCGGCAGCAGATACACCACGGACGCGGCCAGGACGGACGCGCCGAAGCCGTAGCCGGCGAGGTCTTCGGGCATCTGCACCAGGTAGGAGACGCCGATGAAATGAGTGAACATCGCGAAGCCGAGCAGCAGGCCCGCCAGGTTGGTGAACAGAACGGGCCGGTGGACGAACATCCTCATGTCCACCATCGGGTCCTTGACCCGGCTTTCGGTGAGGACCCACACACCTGCCATGACGAGCGCACCGGCGAAGGCACCGAGCACACGGCCGGACGTCCAGCCCCACTCGTGCCCCTGCGAGATCGGCAGAAGCACCAGCACCAGCAGCATCCCCAGGGTCAGCGCGCCGAGCCAGTCCGTGCGTCCACCCGTCTTCGTCCGGGAAGCGGGCACCGTGACCAGCACGCCGGCCAGCGCCACCACCGCCAGCGCAGCAGCCAGCCAGAACACCCGGTGGTAGTCGGGGTCGGAGCCCTGGGTGAGGAGCCCCGCACCCACCAGCGCAAGTCCACTGCCGAACGCGAGCGTGCCGCTGACCAGCGCCATCGCTCCGTGCAGCTTGTGTGGCGGGATCTCCTCACGCAGCACGGAGAGGGCGAGCGGGAAGATCGCGGTCGCCGCACCCTGCATCACCCGCCCGATGATCAGCCATGTCAGAGAGGTGGTGGTGGCGGCGAGCACCGACCCGGCGATCATCACGATCAGCACACCGACGAGTGTGGGCTTCTTGCCGTGCTGGTCGCCGAAACGACCCAGCAGCGGGGTGAACACGGCCGCTGACAGCAGGGTGGCCGTGGTCACCCAGCTGACGTTCGCCGTAGTGGCCTTCAGGTCGCTCTGGATGATGCCCAGGATCGGGACGACCAGGGTCTGCATCATCGAGACGACCATGGCGGCAAGGCCGAGCACCAGGACGATCCCGGTATGGCCGGAGGGCCTCGTCGACGGTGCGTGCGTTGCGTGGGACACGGAAGCTCTGACCTAACTGTTTGAGAACCTCGATGCTTGACAACTTCAAGCAACGGGCCAGACCGTATCCGGCATTATTTGAGATGGTCAAGCTTCCTGGCTTAGGGTGACCCACATGACAGGAACCCGCGGTGCCGACACGGCGCAGCTCATGGAGCTGCTGTCGGTGTCGCTGGCCGCCTACTACGGCGACTTCACGGTGGCCGCGGCGAGCGAGAACCTCACGGCCAGCCAAGGCAAGACGCTCAACGTCCTGCGCCGCGGGCCCGCCGCGATGCGCGTCCTGGCTTCCATCCTGACCTGCGACGCCTCCAACATGACCGGGATCGTCGACCGGCTGGAGAAGCGCGGCCTGGTGCGCCGTGAACCCAGCCTCACCGACCGTCGCGTCAAGAACGTCGTCCTCACCGACGAAGGCGAACGCGTCATCGACGTGATCCGCGGCAAGATGCACACCACGCGCGCCGGCCTGGACAACCTCAGCGCCGAGGAGCGGGACACCCTCTACACCCTCCTGGAGCGCGCTTTCACCTCGCCTCCCACCCACGTCTGACCGCGCGCCGAGCCGGCCGAAGCCGCGACACACCCGCCCGGACGGTCAACGCCGTCGCAGCTTCACGGCACTGCCGCGCCCGGGCCGTCCGGGCGCTCCTGTACACGGGGTGGACGGGACCCTCCACCGCTGGGCTGACGCATCCGTCCGCCGCTGGGCCAAGTGGGGGCGGCTGACACATGGCTCGAGGTGTACCGGAACTCATACCGTCGGCTGCCGGTCGATGCGGTGAGAGGGAGGTCTCGGTGGCGTGACTGCGTCCTCTGTGCGCGGGAGTGCTTCGAGCCGCCTCGGTGACGCGTCGTGTCGAACGAGATCGACGGGTGACGATGTCTCCTCGCCCCAGGGGGTGGGAGATGCCTGACTACAGGATCAATGTCAATACCGGAAACATCAACGACGCCGGCGCCCGGCCGGGCGCCACGAGCGAGGAGTCGGCCGAGCTGAAGCGGCTGAAGAAGGAGAACGCCGAGCTGAAGCGGGCCAACGACATCCTCAAGGCCGCGGCGTCTTTCTTCGCGGCCGAGCTCGACCGGCCACACACGCGCTCGTAGCCTTCATCGACGAGCACAAGGACCGCTCCGGCGGTGTCGAGCCGATCTGCCGCGTGCTGACGGAGCACGGCTGAAAGATCGCCCCTGCCATCTACTACGCCCACCACAAACGACAGGTCAGGCCGTCCGCCAGGACCGTGCGGGACGTCGAACCGTAGGAGCAGATCAGCGAGGTCTTCGAGGCCGACTACCGTGTCTACGGCGCGGGGAAGATCTGGCGGGAGCTGAACCGGCAGGGCCACGCGGTGGCCCGCTGCACCGTCGAACGCCTGATGCGCGAGCTCGGCGTCACCGGCGCCGTCCGCGGCCGGCGTGTGATCACCACGCTGTCCGGCGGTCAGGCCGGCCGGGCACCGGACCTCGTCGACCGCGACTTCGTCGCCGGTGCCCCGAACCGGTGCTGGGTCGCGGACTTCACCCACGTGAAGACCTGGGCAGGTGTCGTCCACGTCGCCTTCGTCGTGGACACCTTCTCCCGCCGGGTCGTCGGCTGGTCGGCCGCCACCGTGAAGGAAACGGTCTTCGTGCTGGACGCCCTGGAGATGGCGCTGTGGCAACGTGACCGCGGCCAACACCCGGTCCAGCCGGGAGAACTGATACATCATTCGGATGCCGGGTCGCGAGTCCCGCAAGGTCGACCAGGGACCGGGTGGTTGGTGTGGGACGGGTTCGACGAGGCGGCGCCCGCAAAAAACTGGACCACCGCGCGTGCTGTCCGACCGCACCATGGAGCGTTCATTTTGCGTACTCAGCGCGTACGGACGGCATCCGGGCAGTCGGTGCTTGTTCCCCTCCCACTTCCCACTCCCACCCGCCTGCTGATCTCACCTGTCCCGCGGCTCTCGGTTACCGGAGTGGACGGCCGCGCAGCATACCGCGGGGCTCTCGGCTCAGGACCGCTGATCGTCCTGGATCATCAGCCGCCGCGCGGTGTTTCCTTCTCGACGAGGGTGCGGAAGGTGCGCGGGGGCCGGCCGGTGAGGCGCTGGACGGTGTCGGTGACGCGGTCCTCCGCCCCTTGGGCGATGGCGCGGTCCAGGTCGGCCAGCATGGCGGCGAACTCCGCCGGCATCTGCGCCGCGAGGCGATCGCGCATCTGCTCGCAGGACAGGCGGCGGTGGGTCACGGGCCGACCGGTGACCTCGGTGATGATCGCGGCGATGTCGTCGTAGCCGAGTGCCTCGGGGCCGGTGAGGACGAGGTCGGTGTTGGGGGCCTGTTCGTCGGTCAGGGCGCGGACGGCGACGGCCGCGATGTCCTCGGCGTCGACGAAGGCGACCCGGCCGCTCCCGGTGGCGGTCCGGATGACGCCCTCGTCGCGGATGCTGTCGGCATGGGTGTGGGAGCCGATGAAGTTCTGCATGAACCACGAGGGGCGCAGAACCGCCCACTGCTCGAACAGATCGGGCAGGGCCCGGTGCACCGTCCCCACCGCCGGGCCGCCCTCGGGGACGGCCGAGGAACTGAGCAGCACCGCGCGGCGCACACCGGCGGCGCGGGCCCGACGCAGGAACGGCAGCATCACCGCCGCGGGGTCGGGGTCGCCCACGGGCGGTACGAGGTAGACGCGGTCGATGCCGTCGAGGGCGGCTGCGTGGGTGGCGGGGTCGTACCAGTCGAAGGCGACCGGTTCGGCGTCGGCGACCGGGGTGGCGCGGCGGCCGGCGGCTTTGACGTGGTGACCGGCTGCCGTCAGCTGTGCGGCGGTGCGGCTGCCCGTGGTGCCGGTCGCGCCGATGACCAACACGGTGCCGACGGCGGTCATCGGTTGCTCCCGACGAAAGCGGCGCCCGGTTCCTGGACGGCGAGGGGGTTCCAGTAGTCGCGGTAGGAGGCGATGCGCCCGTCCCGTACGGTCACGACGGCGATGTAGGTCATGTCAAAAGGAGCGCCGCTCGCCGCCAGGCGGCCGACGCCGCGCATCTCGACCACGATGGTCTGCGCGTCGGTGGTCTGATGGATCCGCAGGTCGGGGAAGTCGTGCAGATCGATGTGGTCGGGATAGTGGCGCATGTACGCGGCGACGGCCTCCCTGCCCTGGAGACGCCGGGGCCAGCCGTCGGGGGCGAAGGGGAACTCCATGACGCCGTCCTCGGCCCACAGGTCGACCCACGCGGGAATGTCCTTGTCGAGCAGCAGTCGCAGGCTGTGGCGGAACAACTCCGCCGGGGAAGCGGGTGCGGACATGGGTGCCCTCCAGATCGTAATATGTGGACCTCGGGTCCGCTTTCAAGATACGGACTACGGGTCCGCTTTGCAACTGGAGGAGCAGCATGCCGGAGCGCAACCGCAAGGACGCCATCCGCAACCGGGAGGCCGTACTCGCGGCGGCCGACGCCCTCTTCGCCCGCCGCGAGAGTCCTGAGGACGTCACCATGGCCGACGTCGCGGCAGCGGCCGGCGTCGGCAAGGGCACGCTCTTCCGGGCCTTCGGCGACCGTGCCGGGCTGCTCCGCGCGCTGTACGAGGCACGGCTCGAACCGATCAGGGAGGCGGTCGAGTCCGGCCCGCCGCCCTTGGGCCCCGCGACCCCGCCGCAGGATCGCGTATGCGCCCTGCTCGACGCCGTCCTGTGCTTCAAACTCGACAACCGGCGCCTCGCGCTGGCCTTGGAGGAGGGCGGCGGCGGAAGCCCGTACCGGGCGGAGCACTACGAGCGGTGGCACCGTCTGCTGCAAGCCGTGCTGGAGCGGATCCCCGGACTGACCGACAGCGACTTCACCGCCCACGCCCTGCTCGCCGCCACACGGGCCGACCTCGTCGAGCACCTGGCCGAAGAGGAGGGCGTGCCGAGGGAGAGGCTGCGCGCACAGCTGGCGAACTACGCCACCAGATCACTGGCCTCCGGCCCGCCGCAGAGGTGATCCGTGACCACCGGACCGAGGGACGGGGTGCGCTCCAGGCGTGGCGCAGTCCGTTCGCACAGGCCTGGCCGAACTCGGCGCACCGGCGGCGGACCGTCTCACGGGAGACGAGCACACCGCGCTGCGGCATCAGCTCCTCCACCTCGCGGAAGCTGAGCGGGAAGCGAGAACACAGCCGCACGCAGTGCGAGATCACCTCGGCCGGGTACCGGCGCCCCTTGTACGACGGCGGCACGTTGTCCGCGGACGCCCCCTCCCGGCATGACCGACCAGAAGACCATCCCCCCGGCCGACCAACGTGACAGTGACCGCAGATGGCGTACGCCCTTGCGCACCGGCAAGGTCCAGGCGAAGCCCGCACCCGCCGCCATCGCGGAGCGCAGGAAGTCCGAGCGGATCTCGGCGGGGACGTGCAGCGGCTGGACCTGCAGCGAGAAACCGGAACGGTGGGCGGAGCTCTCCCCGTTCACGAGGACACCGAGCGTGCCGATGGCGGCGAGGACGAGCATGACGTGCCGGGGATGAGCAGGATGTTCGGTGATCGCTGCAGCAGCCAGGCCAGCGCGACGGACATCTGTGTCCCGGTGTGGTCGAGGCCATGCTGATGATCTTTCCGTGTTCATGTGGCCCCGCCGAACCGCGACCCCACCCGCAAAAGCGTGCGGCACACAATTTTGCGGGCGAATTTGCATGGTTCGCGCCTGCCCGGCCGGGTTGGATCGAGGACTGAGGAAGAAGACTCCGGAGCCATCCGGCAGCCGTACTCCGCCGCCCCTCGATCCCGCCGAAAGCCGAGAGGCCCGGCGGGCGGGCCGCCGGCCACTTCCTCCTTGTCCGTCCCGCCAGAGCGCCCTGCCCCGATGCAGCGGCAGGCGCTCGCGCGGGGTCCTCGCCACGCGCCCCGCACTCACGCGGAAGAGCTTTCAGGAGAACTGCCCGATGCGCCTGCATCCGACGTCCGTCATACGCCGAACCGGAAAGCGACTCGTGGTGCTGCTGCTGGCCATGGCCGCGGCCTGCAGCCTGGTGAACGGCGTGGCCGCATCCCGGGCTGACGCCAACACCACCCAGCGGTGGACCGACATCGACTGGTACATGGACGACTACGACTCCGCAGCGCGCCCCAGCCAGGCCTCCGCCAACCAGTCGGCGGCCTACCAGCGCGTGGTGGACCGGATGCGCGAAATCGCCGGCCAGCCAATGGCAGGCCTCTCGAACGCCCAATTCTCGGACACGACGGTCCGTGGGCGTGACACCACCACCAACCGCGTCATCCGGGTGCTGCTCTGGTCCAACCGCGTCACCCCCCGCAACCCCCACGGCCAGACACGGGCCGACGTCGCGCTGTACTACTCCGTCGACAACCTGTACTTCATGGGCTTCTCCGCCCACGGGGTCCACTACCGCCTCAACGCCGACTACACCAGGCGCCTGGCCGAGGAGATGCGGGTCCGCTTCAACACGCCCACCGCTCCCCTGTTCAACACCATCAGCTCCGACGGTGGTTACGCATCGCTGGCCGCGACCCCGGCCTGGCGTGGTGACCAGGCCTACACGGCGGCCAACTTCCTGACCCACTGGGACGCCCTGGAAACCGCCACACCGGCCAACAGGAACTCCAACGCGGTACTTCGGGCCATGGCCTTCTTCATCGGCGCCACCTCCGAGTCCGCCCGCTTCGGCTGGATCGAGAACCGTATCGCCAACGTCCTCATCTACAACCGGGACATGACCGAGCCGGGCAACCCGGCGAACATCGGCCGGTTCGGCACCGACCTGGAGAACAACTGGGACACCCTGTCCGCGGCGGCTCACCGAAGCGCACGAGGGCTGAATACCACCACCGTGGACATCGACGGCCGCCAGTACGCGGACTGGGAGGACATCTACGGCGGCGACGAGTCCGCCAACCCCATCATCGCCCCCTTCCTCGCCATCCAGGGCAGCGGCCTCTGACCCCCACGACGCCACCGCGGCCAGGACCCGATCCGTCACGGACCCGGTCCTGGCCGTCGTGACCGCCCCCAACCCCACCGGAATCCCCCGAAGCGGCCTTGATCAGGGCAGGCGCCCGGACGGACGGCCGAACAGTGGTTCGGCCTGCACACTCGATCAGTTGGCTCAGGCCGTGGTCCGCAGCACAGCCGACTCCGGGAGAGCGGGCAGGAGTCCCCGACGCCTTCGCCCGAGCCGTAGCGGCCGAGCACGGTTGCCGGACTGGTGGCATCCGGGGAGGAGCCGGCCTATGGCGACGTCCGCGCCCAGGTCGCCGCTCTTGCCGCTGACGATGACGTCTCGGCCGACCGGCGCGCCCACAGCAGCGCCCAGCGCGGCCGCGGCGAGCACTGCCACCGGAACAGGCCACACCGTCGACCGGTTCGCGACCACCCGCACCACTGCTGCGGCGGCCGCCACCACACCCCAGAGCTGCAGTTTCTTGCGAGTCTTCTTCAGGCGCCGTCGACGTGCCGTCCTCGTCGTCCGGGTCGTGCGGGCACGGAGGGACCGCTGCGGGGTTGGGTGACAGCGGGGTTGATGCCGCCAGGGCTGCGGGTGGGGTCATGATGGTCTCGTACTCGACGGGGTCGATCGGGCCAGGCGTCTTTGACGCCGGCGTCGGTGACAGGTGCGCTCGATGCAGGTCACGATCGCGATCCGCAGCTCCTGGCGGGTGGCCCAGTACGGCGGTCGAGGACGTTCTTCTGCAGCAGCGCGAAGAAGCTCTCCACGGCCGCGTTGCCGCCGGCCGCACCGACCCGGCCCGTGGAGCCGACCAGGCCGTGACGTGCGAGGACGGACACGAACTTCCGTGAGCGGAACTGCGATCCGCGATCGGAATGAACCATGCATCCGGCGGCCTGGCCGCAACGGGCCACCGCGGATTCAAGGGCTCTCACCGCGAGTCTGGATTTCATCCGGGCGTCGATGGAGCAGCCCACGATGCGGCCCAAGTACACGTCCTTGACGGCACACAGATACAGCTTGTCCTCGCCGATTGCATGTTCGGTGGTGTCCGTCAGCCACAACCGGTTCGGTCCGGCTGCGGTGAACTCCCGCCGGACCAGATCATCATGGACAGGTGTCCCGGCCTCGGCGTTCTTCCCACGGCCCCTGCGCCTGCCGAACACGCTCCACCAGCCGTTGTCCCGGCAGATCCGCCAGGCGGTCCGCTCGGCCGTCGACTCACCGGCGGCCCGGGCCTCGTCGAGCAGGAAGCGGTGGCCGAACTCGGGATCGTCGCGGTGCGCGTCGAACAGAGCGTTGGCCCGGTATGCCCCGGCGAGCTCGGCGTCGGTGACCAGCCTGGTCAGCCACCGGTAACAGGGCTGGCGGGCCGGCCCTGGCACCCGGCACGTCAACGCCACCGGCACCCGGCCAGGGGCAGCGGCGGCAGCCGGCTCGCGGACGAGCGGGTACGTCATTTTGACGGCAGGTTCGCCTGTGACAGATACGCCGCAGCCCTCCGCAGAACCTCGTTCTCCTGCTCCAGCAGCCGGATGCGCTTGCGGGCCTCGTGCAGCCTCGGGGCTCGCTCGGCGAGAAGGTCGACCGTCTCGCTCACGTACCGGCTGACGGTAAAGACGCCGAACCCCGCGGCGACCTGGGCCAGAGTCTCGTTCTTGCGCAGGTGCACCGGAACCAGCAGGGCCTGCCGGAAGCAGCACAGCCTGCGCAGGCGGGAGTTCAGCTCACGCCTTCGGGCGGAGAGGAGCCGGGAAACGTGCTCAACGACCTCGTGCGGGACATCGAGCACGGCTCGATACAGGACCAACAGGGCTCCTGTGTCGAGACGTTGGCGAGTGAGATCACCAGCCGAAACGACCAGGAGCCCTGCCGCGTTACGCCCTCCGACCACCAGCCGTCATCACCCGCGAACCACAGGATGAGAAGCGTTCAGTGCCTTTCACCTGCAAAAGTAATGTCGTGCATACTTTTGCAGGAGAGGTGCGGCATTCCGGCTGGGCCGCACTGAGCAGGGGATTTCCAGACATGGACACCGGTACACCGGCCACCGGCGGCTTCGGCGCACTTTTGCGTGGTCTTCGCACAGGAGCTGGGCTGAGCCAGGAGGAGCTGGCGCTTGCTGCGGGGGTGAGTGTGCGGGCGCTGTCGTACATGGAGCGCGGACGCTCCCGGGGGCCGCAGCGCCGCACCGTGCAGGCGCTGGCTGCAGCCCTGGGCCTGGACGCGGATGGTGCCCGGCAGCTGGAGCACACCGCGAGCCTTGGCCGTCCCCGCAGCGCCCCTGCGACCGACGTCCCGCCACCTGCCGCTGTACCGGATGCTGTCACGCCGACCGGTGCACCCGACCTGCTGCCGCGCGCGCCTCGCGGCTTTCACAGGCGGGCGGTGGAACTGGCCGCTCTGTCGCGTGCTGCCGAAGGCGAGGCGCCCGTCTGTCTGGTCGTCGGGCCCGCCGGGGTCGGGAAGACGGCCCTCGTGCTGCACTGGGCCCACCGCGGCCGTGCCGGATATCCCGACGGGCTGCTCCATGCCGACCTACGCGGCTTCGGCGACACGGGCGAGCCGACCTTCGCAGAGGTGCTGCGCGAGTTCCTGTCGGCGCTGGGTGTGCCGCACGGCCGGATACCGCAGTCGGCGAACGGCGCGGCCGCGCTGTTCCGGTCGCTCACTGCCGACCGTCGGCTCCTCGTGGTACTCGACAACGCTCGGGACTCCGCGCAGGTAAGGCCGCTCCTTCCAGGCGGTCGCCGCTGCGTGACCGTCGTCACGAGCCGGCACCGGCTGCCGGGGCTCATCGTCACCGACACGGCCCGGCCCGTTGCCGTGGACGTGTTCGATCCGCAGGACGCCACGATGCTCCTCGCGGAGGTGCTCGGAGAGAAACGGGTGCTCGCAGAGCCGGCAGCCGCACGACGGCTGGCCGAGCTGTGCGGCGGGCTGCCCCTCGCGCTGCGGGTGGCAGCCGCCCGCCTGGCGCAACGGCCCTCCTGGTCGCTGGCCGCGATGGCCGCCGAGCTGTCCGACGAGAGCCGCCGGCTGAGCCTGCTGGACGTGGAGGACACCGGCGTACGAGCGGCGTTACGGCTGACGCTGCAACAGCTCCCGCGGGAGGTCTCCGATCTCTTCGCCCATCTCGGCCGCCACCCCGGTACGCACGTCGACCGGTACGCGGCGGCGGCCCTGGCGGGCACGGACCCGGGCGCCGCCGAAGCGTCCTTGGAGCGACTGGCCGTCGCGCACCTCGTCACGGAGACGGCGCCCGGCCGTTGGACGATGCACGATCTCGTGCGGCTCTACGCACGCAGCCTGGACACCGGGCCCGACGCGCTCACGCGCGTGCTCGACCACTACATCGCCACGGCCCTCGCGGCGATCGCTGCGGCCGAGCCCGGCAACGAGGACTGCTTCCCGCTGCCTGCGGACTACCTCCCGCCCGCCGCCGTACGGGAGTTCACCGACCGGTCCGCCGCCGTGGCCTGGTACACGACCGAGAGGAACGACCTCACGCAGGCGGTGTCCGCAGCGCACGCCGCCGGACTGCACGACAGGACCTGGCGCATCGTCATGACGCTGTGGCCGCTGATGGTGTGGCGTGTCCGCGACGGCTGGGCCCCGCTCCTGGAGACCGGCCTCGAGGCGGCCCGAGCCGACGCCGACCAGTACGGCGAGGCGCGGGTTTTGAACGTACTCGGCTGGGTGCTCACCGAGGAAGGACGCATCGCGGAGGCGCTCACCCGTCTGGAAGCCGCCTCCGCGCTCGCCTCGTGGGCAGGCGACACGGTCGCCGAGGCGAACGCCCTGATCGCCCTGGCCATGGCACAAGCGGCGCTCGGCAGCCTGGACGACGCTGCGCAGGGATGCGAACGGGCGGTGGAGCTGGCGCGGAAGGCCGGTGACCGGGTCCTCGAGAGACTGGCCATGCAGCACCTCGCCCGCCACCGGGCCGACGCCGGCAGATGGCGCGAAGCCCTCGACACCACGACCGAGGCCCTGGCCTTCGACGACTGCTCGGCCACTGCCGACATTCCTCGGATCCTGCTCCTCGTCGTGAGGGGAGAGGCCCTGTTCGGGCTCGGCAACAAGACCGAGGGCATCGCCCAACTCGACATGGTGGCCCGAGAGGCGGAATCGTCCGGCAACGAGGACGGCGCAGTACGAGCCCTCGGCGCGCTGCTGCGCGTATCCCCGAACGCGGCCCTCCGAACACGCTACGACGCGGCACTCGCCCGTCTCACGACGCGCACCTGAAACCGGGCAGGTCTTCGCCGGGCTCGACGCACTCGGCGTGGTCGTCCCAGCCGTAGTGGCTGCGGTGTGCTGTGAAGCAGGCCCTCCCGGTGCTCACCCGGACGCGGAGCGCCTCGAGGTGAAGGGTCTGCCCGGTGGTGCCCGCGGTCACCCCTGACGGATACCCCGGCATCGGCAGCGCGGCCCCGCCGGTACAGCGGCAACCGCGCCGGTGCAGCACATCCGAGGCCCGGCAGAAGAACACCGACCGTATTTTTGCAGGTGGAATTGCCTGGGACCGTACCCGTCCACCGTGATCGACTGGGCCTGCCGCAGAGGCGCTGCCCCGCACCGGCGGACAACCCCACCGCCGACGCACAGCGTCCCCGCCTGGCCCCTCTCGGTGGTCCAGGAACGAAAAGCGGGAAATGTCGAGCAGAGCGAAAGGTAAGAGCGAACATGAAGCAGAAGATCACTTCGCTTGCCGGTGCCATGGCCATGGCCGGTGGCGTCGTCATCGCGGCCGTGGCCGCGGCCACCGGCCAGGCGTCCGAGGCGGACCACGGACGGCCCGTTTCCGCCCCCACCCCGCACGCGACCGTGGTCTTCGGTCACCAGCTGTCCGATTCCGAGCTCGCCGCGCCGCTCGGCGAGTGGGGCGTGGGTCGGCGGACGCCTCGCGCCTAGGTCCTGTCTCTTTGGCCAGCGTCATGTCCAGATCAGGACGGCCACGAGGTGGAGAGTCTGCTGTCAGCCCCGCGTGCCTGCCCGAACGGGCCGGTCGCACGTCCGAAGGAGAAAGTCATGCTGGTCCGTAAGTTCAAGGCAGCCGTGATTGCGGCCGCCGCGGTCGCGAGTGTCTCGGTGGTGGCCACGCCGGCCGAGGCGAGTAACTGCTCGCGCGGAGGCGGCGTCTACCTCTGCGAGTACGGCGTGACCAGCCACAAGCTGCCCGACGGTACGAAGCAGGAATTCGCCGTCGGTACCGACCGTGCGGTGTGGACCCGCTGGACCGACTCCGACGGGGACTGGTCGGGATGGATGTCCATGGGCGGAAAGGCATGGAGCACGGCGCGCGCCTACGACTACGACACCAGCGATCCCTGGACCTTCAGGGTGTTCTATTACGACCAGACCGCAGAGTACTGGGGCCGCAACCGTGATCACGACGGCAACTGGTCTCCGTGGACCCGCTACGATCTCCCGCTCAACGGCTGATCACCGCGCGCCCGGGCCGTACGGCCCCATCACCCCGGCCGGGTCTCCCTCACCTCGTTCGACGGCCTCCACGGGTGGAAGTGCTCACTGAGGTTTTCGGGGTGGGGTCGGTGGTGCGAGGGTCAGGCCGGTGGTGGTGAGGCAGCCGTCGGTCAGGTGGGGGCGGAGCTGGATGCTGCGTAGCTCCCGGCGGAGGACACGGTCGAGGTCGTCGGGTGTGTCGAAGGCGGTGCCGGCCATGGCCCGGCGTACGAGTGACCGGAGGGCCTCGACGGGTTCAGGTCGGGTGCATACGGCGAATGAAACTGACCACAGCTGACCGACACTCATCCCCCCTGACAAAACACCAGTTCAGCACGCAGCCCAAGCCCTCGTTCCCCCGTCACCGAGCCGTAGCGGCCCAGCCTGAGGCCACCAGGCACCAGGCACCAAACTGATCAGCCCAGGCCAACCCCATGACCCACTGATCAGAAAGACCGCTCCTGGACATGGACGCCAGAGCGGACGTGCGCCACCTCTGGCGGCCCGGGCTGCTCGATGCGCTCGGTGTGTTGCCGGCCGAGCGCGCCGGGTGGTGTGACGCACGAAGTGCCTCACACCCTGGGCCCGCCCACGTAGGCGCTCCCATCCCCTGGCACGGTTTCACCGTCCTCACGACGGCACCGGAGCGTTTCGCGGAAGTCGGGCGAGTTCGCTTCGTGGTTTTGACGGAGGTGTATGAGACCCGGCTGCCGGATGTCACCGAGGCCCTCACCTCGCCCACCAGCCGGGCCGAGCTCCTCGACGGCGCCGGCCGATCCGATCCGCTCATGCAGGACGCGCTGGAGACCGTCCTCGACCGCGGCGACTTCGTCCCGTCGGTCCCGGACCCTCAGCCCGCAGCCCGGCCGGCCGATGCGCCCCTCACCTCCCTCCCGACAGACCCGGCCCTCGTCACCGAGCTGATCGAACGCAACGAGGCGTCCCTCGCCGACCTGGAACGCGGCATCCGGGACAAGACCGGACCGGCGCTGTTCGACTTCCTGCTGGAGGCGTTCGAGGAGCACAAGCGCATCCTCAGGGACCCGCTGAGCATGCAGGCGATCATGGCGGGGATGGAGTCCACGTGGTGGCTCAACGACAAACTGGGGGATTGGCTCGGCGAGAAGAACGCGACGGCGACACGTCCGTCAAGGTCGCCGGCACCACCGGCACCTCACAGACCATCACCTCACTCCAGTCCGACACCACGTACACCTTCACGGTCAAAGCCCGGGACGCCGCCGGCAACCTCTCACCGGGCTCCCCCACCGCCACCGTGCGCACGGCGGCCAGGCCCGGCACCCTAGGGTGCGGCACTGACAACGGGCCGGGCTCAGTGATGCTGATGGCGATGTTGCACTGACCGGCTGCGGCGGCCGACGACGGCCTGACCAACATCACCGCCTGTTCGCCTTCCCTCCCCGACAGCGCGGCCGCCGTCGAGCTCGGCGAACGCCTCACCGCCCACGCCTGAGACGCCCGGGGAGCACCGCCCGGGAGACCGGCGACCCCGCCCGCGGGGAAGACCTGATCCACCCGGAACGTCGGCCGGACGGCCGGTGCCGTTCGTCAGGCCCGCCGGCACCGGCCGCCCGTTCCGGGCAGCGTCTGCAGCAGGGGTGCAGGGGGGGGAGCGCCACAGTCGTCCGCGACGGCATCACCGGGGGGATCGCCCTGCCCGCGGTGGGCGTCGTCCTGGGCGGCGTCAGCGTCAGCGCGATGCGGAAAGGGGTGCCGTTCCGCACCGACCGGGGATGGTACCGCTGGTACCGTTGGTGCCATGTCGGATCCCAAGGCGATGAATCTGCGTTTCCCCGACCCCGCGCAGCGGGCGGCCATCGCGGCGGCCGCCAAGCAGGCGGGGGTGAGCATGCAGGAGTACATCCTCTCGGCCGCCTACGAGCGGGCGACCGCGGTGGAGCAGCGGTTCCTGGAGGGCTTCAAGGCGTCCATGGCCCGCAGTGGCGCGGCGTTCGCGGCCGAGTCCGGCAGTATCGACGCGAGCGCGGAGCAGCGGGCGAGGGAGCGGGAGGCGCTGCGGGAGCTTGAGCAGCGGGAGCGGGGCCACGCCGCGTGAGCGAGCACGAACTGCACCCGCTCGACGTGACGTTCCTGCTGCACGCCGCCGAGCTGCTCGAGGGCGATCCCCAGGTTGATGATCTGGGGCCGCTGTATGCGGCGGTCGCCCGGGTCAACGCCCGGGCGATGGAGCGCGACGTCTACGGTTCGCCGTATCTGAAGGCCGCCGCTCTGTTGCAGACCCTGGCGAAGCTGCCGTGCCTGGAACACTCGAACGAGGCCTTCGCCTGGCACGCGGCCGAGGCCTACCTGCTCCTCAACGAGCGGGCCCTGGACTATCCGCCCAAGGAAGCTGTCGTGCTGGTACGCGACGCCGCCACCGGAGCGCTCGGCGTCGCCCGGATCGCCCGGCAACTGCGCGACTGGACCACTGCCTGACCCGGTACGGGACCACCCGCAGGGGCAGGAGGGCGAGAGGCAGGACGCCTGTGGCAGGGCGGTGAATTCAGGTGCCCCGCAGGGGGTTAGGCCAGGTGGGAAGGGCGCGCCACATCCGCCAAGACGCGGGCGCACTTGTCATGCCGGGACGAAGCGGCAGCGGTCCGGCTGGAGTTCGCGCTCGACCGGGCGCCCTGGTGCGGGGCCGGTGAGCCGGCGCAGGGTGGCCGCCGCCGACGGGGTGTGGGTGCAGCAGGCGCCTGGCCGGTCAAGGACGAGGACCTGGTCGCTGTGCTCGGCCATCCCGGCCGGCAGGTGCGCGGCGGTGACGGGTTCGTCCGGGTGCTCGGTGACCACCCTCGAGGTGACCAGGACGGCCAGGTGGTACTCCCAGGCCAGGAAGTGAAGCTCCGCCATGGTCGCGGCAGTGTCGGGGCCGTCGTCTGTGAGCCTGCTGAAGTGGCCTACGGAATCGACGATCCACAGCTTGAGCGTTCGGTCGGTGCCCGCTGCGGCCGGCAGTCCCCGGCGGAGGCTGTCACGTGCGCTGCTGCTCACGCGTACCCCGTGAAGGGCCAGGGGCAGGTCCTTTGAGATGAAGAGAGGGAGAGCAGGCGGTTCCTGCCCACGTCCGCCGCGCCCCGGAGCCCTTGCCTCTCCCCCGCACTGTCGGGTGGAGCGAGCCGACTGCGCCAGGAGATGATCCCGTGCGTGGCGGAAGAGACGGGTACGGATGCGGATGACGCCTTCGAGGCCCAGCTCGGCCATCAGCCGCTCGACGGTGCAGCGGGCCACGTGAACGCCCTTGCGTCGTAGTGCGCGGGTGATCCGGCGGACGCCATGGGTGCCGCCGGAGTCGGCATGGACCTGTTCGATCAGCGGCATGAGCTGCTCGTCACGCAGCCGTCGGGCCGACTTCGGCCGCTTCCTGCGCGCGTAGTACGCCGACTCGGACAGCCCCAGCACCCGGCAGGCGAACCCGACCCCGAGGGCCTTGTCCCTGAGGTGCTCGATCACCTGGTCGGCCTCGTCCGGGGACGGTCGAGTTCCGCCGCAAAAAACGCGCTCGCGGCCTTCAGGATCTCGTTCGCCCGCCTCAACTCGGCTACTTCTTTACGGAGTTGCTTCAGCTCTTCCCGCTCGGCAGTGGTCAGCCGGTCGTCGCGTTCGCCGGCGTCCGCCTCGGCCTGACGGACCCAGCCGCGCAGGGCCTCCTTGTGGATGCCCAGATCCTTCGCGACATGAGCGATCGGACGGCCGGTCGTGCGGACCTCACGGACGGCCCGCTCACGGAGCTCGTCCGGGTACTTACGTGGTGCTGGCACTGCTCGTGGTTCTCCTTCGGGCCAGGATCATAAGCCTGGCTTCAGAAACTCCACGAAACCGGGGTCAGCTCAGCGCGTAGGCGACGCGGAGCTTCGAAGGACGCGCTTTCCGGCCCCGAAGTGGCGGTCCATGGCTTGCCCCGGGCAGTACCGGAAGGTGTGGCGGTCCATGTCGTCTCGCATGAGTGATGGGTACCGGTACGGCGGTGTACCGCAGGTACGGCGCGCGGAGGTCGTCGCCCGGACGGAGTTTTGACGCCGGCAGACCGGCCCTACCGGTGGTTGTCAAGGCGTGAGGAAGCGGGCGTTGTCCGGCAACTGGTGGCGGAACCGGTCCGGAATCGAGCCCATCAGCCACAGCCAGGGCGCGTTCCGTACGATCTCGTCCTCGAGCAGGACGTACGGGCGGTCGGTGCGGCTGGTGTGGCCGGTCTCGCGCGGGTGCCCTTGTTCCTGGGTCCATGTCAGGTAGTGCCGTCCGTCGATGCGCAGGACGCGCCGGCCGTCGGGGTCCTGGTCGCCGAGCGCGCGGTAGCCCACGCACGTCAGCCAGAAGTCGCACGAGCGGCACACCCGCCAGCGCGCCATCCGCTCGCCCACGCCTGCGATCTCCGCCGCCGACCCCTTGCCCGGGCACAGCTTGCAGTCGAACACCTCATACTGCACCTGCGGGTACGCCCCCCATCGAATCACCGCTCGTCCTTCCTCCGTGCCCGGCCGTCAGCACCCTCGAGGGGACGGCCAGCGTTCCGTGGTGGACACGGTAACCGGCTCGATCGCCCGAAGTGACGTCGTCCCACTCGATGCCGCCGCCCGCGGGGACCAGCCAGGCCACCGGAGGACGCCGCACAGGCGCACCTGCGGCTCATCCAGAACACCGCCCGCACCGCCGGTGAGGAGCAGCGCGTGCGGCTGGCCGCCGTCGGCAGCGAAGCGGCCAGTCTCGCCGGACGGCTGGCCTGGTCGCCTTGGCCGGAAGCGGACGGCGCTCGGGGCGGACTCGGTGTCCACGTCGCCGGATCTCCGCGAGGCCGTCGCCCGGCTGTCGGCCGGAGGTGAATGCCGCTGATGCCCTACGGGGAGCTGCTGACCGGCAGCACGAGGCTCCACCGCATGGCGGTGTTCCGGGTGCAGCACTGCCTGCGGCACGAGTCGGCAAGGGTCCCCGGGTATCCGAGACCGCGGTCGACCCGACGGCTGCTATCCGGCCGGCTGCAGTGCCCAGTAGTGCGGTTCGATGGAAGCCCGCCTCACCACGATCCGGCCGGTCACGCCGGGATCGTCCACGATCTTTCCGTACGAGGGGGAGAGGTCGCCGGGCGTGTGCTCGATGTCGGCCCACACCACGCTGCCGGGCCCGTCGGAGCCGTAGGAGACGGTCCACTCGGTGTATCGGTCACCGCAGCTGGTGACCGACACGCTGTACTGCGACGTCACCTTCAGGCAAGTGCGCGGGTCCGAGCCCGACGGGGAGACCTCCATCATTCCGTCGGGGCGGCGCAGCACCTGCCAGTTCGCCGAGGTGGACGCGGTCTCCGTGCAGTCGCCCAGCGACACCACGCCGATACTCGCGTGTGTCTTGGGCCAGACCAGACACTTGCCGTCCGTGAGAGCCGCGAACCGGTAGACCCCGTCGACGAGCGGGGCGGCGTGGGCGGGTTGGGCGAGTGCCGCAGTGGCCGCGAGCGCGGCGGCCGTGACGGCGATGACGCGTGAACGCATAGGGGTGGGACTCCTCGAACAGCCGTGGTCGATCCGATCGCACGGCACCGGCGCGGTGGAGGGCAGCTGCCGCCGGAGACGGCGGCGGCACTGATCTTGGAACACCGGTTCGTCCGGCGGCGGCTTTCGGCGGCCGCTGCCACTCGTCTGGCCGAGCCGTGTCATCCGATGGCGTGGCGCGGGATGCGGCCTCGCCGGCTGCGGCCGGTGCCCCCGTGAACTCGGGCTGATCAGCCGCGACGAGGTGATCACCGCGCTTCACGAGTTCCCTGTTGTGCTCGGGCCTGGACGTCCCCTGGCTGCCGGTTCCGGCAGGGAACCAGGGGGCGAAGGAGGTGCCTCGTCGTCAGCCGGCGGGACGTGATCTACTGACCCGTTGGTCGGCCGAATGCCCTGCGGTTCGCCTCGCCCTCGCCGGCCTCGCCGTCGTCTTCCCAGCAGAGCGCACCCTGCGCGCCCTGACACCGCGCCTGAAGACCTTCCTCCACCAGCTCGGCCAGATGCTGTCCAAGGCCGGAGCCGCACTCACCGCGCCACGCGCCCAGCAGTGACGGCATCGCGTGCACGACAAGCGACGCGCCACGCGTCGCTCACGCTGCTATTTCCCCTGAACATTCACTGACCCCAAGATCCACGGCTGCCGCCCGGACCGGCCAAGAAACGCTGCCCTGGAAGTGAACAAAGCCACCCAGCCGATGACGGTGGCCGCGGTACGGGCAATGCGCACATCGATAGTCTTCGCGGGGCCGTGCGCGTCGGCGCGCCCGGCCGTGGAGGTGGCCGGGCGCGCCGGTGCTTCATGCGTGCGCGCGGGTGGGGCGGTCAGCCGTCACCGGCGTGGTGGTGGGTGGCGGTGGTCGGTGGCGGCCGCCGCGGGGGTGGCCCCAGCAGGTGGAACTACGCAACTTGCAAAGGGAATTGGCTTGGGGGTTCTGCAGGGGGGAGGTGTCGGTGGGCACGGTTACAGTGCCGGTCATGTCTGGTGGTCTTCAGGATGGCGGGTGGGGCGGGAAGCGGGCCCGGGCGGACGGGCTGCTGACGGATCCGGGGTTGCCGCTGGGCTTCGTGCGAGGCGGGTCGGCCACTTCTGCGGGATGTCCGTCGGGCGATGCGCCTGGTCATGAGCGTGACCGGAGGAGCCGATGAGCGATCCGGGCCGCTACGTCGAGGCGCTGTTCGATGACGACGTCCCCATGCCGGCGGGCATGGGGCAGGCATGGACGCCCGAGTTTCATGGTGCGGTGATGGCCCGGCTACGGGCCGGGTCCGGGCCGAGGACGTGCAGCGTCTACAAGTACGTTTCCGGTATCCACAAGACGCCGGGGACGTACAGGTCGGGACGGCAAACCGAGTTGCGCAACGACCGGGAGGTCATGGAGGCCACCGATTTCTGGGTGGGACGCCGGGTGGAAGGGACCGATTCCAAGCTGGCCGCGAGCATCCTCGAACACGGGGTCGAGGCCGCGGTGCGTCAGTACGACCGGGGCCGGGCGGCCGCGTGGTATGCGCTGTGGCGTCGGTGCAAGACCGGCCGGCCGCTTCGCAAGCACCGGGGGTTCCACACGTTCACGGAAGGCGGCGTCGACGACTGCCCGGACTGCGTTCGCGACATGGACCGGCTCGCCAGTGGCGCTTTCGACCGGGCCGCCGCCGAGTTGCTCGACGCGGGTGGTCCCGCCGCCGAGTGGCCGGAGCAGGCGGTCAGGCAGGTCGCGTGGGTCACCGCACAGCACCATCCGCACTCCCGGCTGTTCGCCCGGCGCGGCGCCATCTGGTACATCGACCTGTTTCGCGCAAGTGTGGTCGTGTTCGACGGCCGGTCCATCGCCGCCTCGCCCGTGCCGTTCACCCTGGATCCCGAAAGCGACGTCGATTTCGTCGCCGACGCGACCAGATGCGACCAGCAGATCGTGGCCTTCTCCGGCAAGCACAACTACCGGGCGGCGCAGCGCTACGGGCGCCACGTGCTGCTCGTTGAGGGCACCTACTACACGTCCCGTGGTCAGGCCGAGATGAACTACTCGGTTTGGCTGTCCCCGCCGACGACGGAGGAAGCGGCCGGTCTGGTCGAGGACTTCGCCGCCTCACTACCGCGGTCGTTCCGGCGGGTTCCGGTCTGGTCGGCCCCCGAACGCGGCTCCGTCATGCGCGAGTACAGCGGCGAGTACGCCGTCGGAGTGTGGGGCAGCAACTGGACGACGGGACTCCAGGGCGCCCGTCTCGACCACGAGTTCGCCGGCGAGGAGGAAGCGATCGCCGCGCTGGAGGCGCAAGAACTCGACTGGCTCAGAGCCGGAAAGGTACTCACCAACCTCTACCTGCGAATGCCCGAACCGAAACCCGACCAGAACGACACCAACAGATCATGCTGATCGCCGAGCCCTGCGCAGCGGGTCGGCAGACCACCGGCGGTCGCGCACCTGAAGTTTCCCCGAGTTTCCCCGTGATCTCGGACACGGTGTGGCACCGCGGCACCGGCCCTGGGTGGCCGTGCCGCGCGACCGGACTGTCCGCGGCGGCCGGAGGCGACGGGCGGCCGTCCGGCTCGACCGGGGGGGCAGCGAGTGTCATGCCTGGACGGTGGGGCGGACGTTGATCTCGCCGATCTCGACGTCGCCGGGTTGCTCGATGGCGAAGGCCACCGCGCGGGCGACCGCCGCCGGCGGGATGCCCATCGCGTCCATGTACTTGCGCGTCTGCTCGCGGATGTGCGGATCCGCCATGGAGCCGGCGAGATCGGTGCGGACGTATCCCGGCGAGATGGCTGTCGTGCGCACCACCCCGTCGGTGGACTCCGCGCGCAGTCCCTCGTGGACGGTGCGCACTGCGTTCTTGGTCGCGGCGTAGACAGCCATCGAGGGGGACGCGCCGTACAGGCCGGCCACGGAGACGATGCTGACCAGGTGGCCCGACCCTTGCTCGCGGAAGACGGGCAGCGCGGCGGCGACGCCGTTGAGCATGCCGCGAAGGTTGACATCGATCATGGCCGACCAGCCTTCGGTGTCGAGGTCGGCCAGCGGGCTGATCGGGGCGATGCCGGCGTTGTTCACCAGTACATCGATACGGCCGTACCGGTCGATGGTGGTGGAGACCAGGCGCTGCAGGTCTTGGGCCTTGGTGACGTCGACGACGCACGTGGCAGCACGGCCCCCCTCCTCCCGGATGTCCTGCGCCACGGCGTCGATGCGCTCGCCGCGGCGCGCCGCGAGGACGACCGCGGCGCCGCGGCCGGCGAGCAGGCGGGCCGTGGCTTCGCCGATGCCGCCGCTCGCTCCGGTAATGGCGACGATCTTGCCGTGAAGGGAAAGCACTACTGCCTCCAAGTAAAGTGGACACGTGTCCGGTACTTGGTCCACCCTACCGGACACGTGTCCACTTGTCGGGGGCGGAACATCAGGAGAGGCCCATGAGCGCGCCAGCACGCCGTCCGGACGCGGAGCGGAACCGCACCCGCATCATCGAGGCCGCCCGCGCGGCCCTCGCCGAGTCCCACCACGTCCACCTCAACGAGATCGCCAGACGGGCCGGCGTGGGACAGGGAACGCTCTACCGGAACTTTCCCAACCGCGAAGCGCTCCTCGCCGAGGTCTACCGGCGCGACGTCGAAGAACTCGTGACCGCCGCCTCCGCTCTGCTGGCGGAACACGAGCCCGTGGAGGCCTTGCGTCACTGGCTCGACCGAGTGATCGACTACGCCGAGATCAAGTACGGCGTCCTGGCCGTGCTCGAGCCGGCCGCATGGCAAGACCTTGTCGCCCACAGCCAGAACCCCATCGAAAACGCCCTCGGCCACCTGCTGGACGCCGGGAAAGCAGCCGGTTCCATCCGCACGGACGTGGACGCCCACGGGGTCCTCCTGCTCATCGCCTACCTCGGCCGGCTGGACCGGGACGAGTGGGAATCGACGGCACGGCCTCTGATGAACGTCGTCCTCGACGGCCTTCGCCGACAGGACGCGAACCGGTGAGGCGGCAGAACACCGAGGACGTCCCGAACAGCACCCCCAAGCATCACCGGGCAGCAGCGGAGAGGCATCGGCTCCGCCACCGAGCGGTGTCCGTTCTCATCGACGCTTCACGGCCCGGTGATCGACAGGTGCTGCCCGAACTCGTCGACAGGCGGTGGCCGCTCCCCCTGCGAAGCCACCGTGGGCCGGCTCGTGCCGGAACAGCGTCCTTTACGACGGCGTGAAAGCCGTTCCACCGGGCCCAGCGGCCCGGATCGCCGGCCAGGTGCCCGATGAGCGCGTCGACGAGCGGGCCGGTGCGCACCGTCCACCGGATCCGGCCGAGCCGTGTCCGCCACCGCGCTTGTCGGAGACAGCGCCCCCGGCGGGCTTCCCGAGGCCTTGTCCGGTTTTCCCCTCAACCTCCGGTCCCAGCCGTACCGCTCTTCCCCGGGGCATGAGCCAGTTGACGGCACCGAGGACGAGGCAGTGCCCGTCAGCCGGCCCGAAGGCCGACCGCCAGCATCAGTTCGAGGACCCGGTGCGGCGATGCGAGATCCGGAAACAGCTCCCGCAGCTGCGACATCCGGTACCGGACGGTCTGGGGGTGGACGAACAACGCCGCCGCCACCTCCTCCCGCCTGCCCTGGTGCAGCAGCCACGCCCGCAACGTCTCCTCCAGCCGCCGTGCGGTCGCGACAGGCAAGGTCCGCAACGGTGCGAGGGCTCGGGCACGCAGGTCCGCGAACGCGTCCGCGTCGGCGCTCAGCACCAGCTCGGGCAGGTGGTCCTCGGTGTCGCGGACACCGGAGGAGAGGGAGCGCGCGCGTACGGCCCGTGCGTACGAGGCGGACGCACGAGTCCATGGCCGGGCCGGGCCGACCACGGCGGTGCGGTCGGTCAGCTGCCTCAGGAGATGTGATCGGTCGGCATCGGGGACGAGCAGCACACCGGTGGCGTCCGGCAGATCGTCGAGGACGAGGGTGCTCGGGTCGAGCGTGCGGTAGGCGGGCCGGGCCTGGGCGGCGGGCAGCAGGACCGCGGTCAGCGACACCGGAGGCTGCCAGCCGGCCCGTTGGGCCGAGGCCAGCAGCACGTCCTGGCTCGCGCCGGCGAGGAGGTCGCGGGCCAGGTGTTCCAGGTGGCGCTCCTGCGCCCTGCCCCGGGCGGCCAGTTCGTCGGCGTGGCCCGCCGCGCTCGCGGCGGACAGCTCGTCGATGTAGGCGAAGGTCAGCTCGGCGAACTTGGCGACCTCGGCGGCGGGCAGACCTGCGGATACGGCGCCCGCGGCCAGGCAGCGCCAGGCCACGCGGGCGCCGACGCGGTAGGCGCTGAGCAGGGCGTCCATCGAACGGCCGTCGCGCACCTCGCCGCGGCCGAGCTCGTAGGCCGCATCACTGCCGTCGCCCCCGGTGGCGTTCCCGCTCGCGAGGTCCAGGTAGTGCCCCAGGGCGGTGCGGACAGCTCGGCGGATGGTGGCGCCCATGTGGCCGGACAAGGCGTTGGCGTAGGGCGGGACCTCGTCGATGATCGCCTGGACGACCTCGTCGGCGGTGGTCCTCAGCGCGGCCCGAAGCGCGGTGACGGTCGTCTCATCCAAGGCCAGTTCGCTGGCCCTCCGCATCGCATGGCTCACTTTTTCATTCCCTGCGAACAAATCGATCGAGCAGATTCACGTCCTGCGGTCAGGACTTTACGCCGTGAGGCACAGCAAGCTGGAGGCATGACGAGTGCAGCCCTGCGCAGCAGGGCGTGGAAACTGCTGGAGATGGTCACGACGCCGCTGCTGCCGTCGGACTACCTCGACCTGGTCAGCCCGCTGCGTGCGGGCGCCGACCTGCGTGGGCGCATCGAGGCCGTGCACCCCGAGACGGGTGACGCCGCGACCCTCGTGATCAGGCCGGGACGGGGCTGGCGCGGCCACACGGCCGGTCAGTACGTGCGGATCGGGGTCGACGTCGACGGGGTGCGCCTGTGGCGTGCCTACTCCGTCACCTCGCCGACGAACCGCCGGGACGGCCGCGTCACGATCACCGTGAAAGCGATCCCGGACGGCAAGGTCAGCAACCACCTGGTCCGCAGGGCGAAACCGGGCACGCTGATCCAGCTCGACCAGGCGACCGGTGACTTCGTGCTGCCGCGGGCCAAGCCCGCCAAGGTGCTCTTCCTGACGGCCGGCAGCGGCATCACGCCCGTGATGGGCATGCTGCGCGACATCGAGTTCGACGACGTCGTCATGGTCCACTGCGCGCCACGGCCGCAAGACGTGATCTTCCGCAACGAGCTGCACGGCCTGGTCGCGGACAAGAAGCTGCGGCTCACCGAGCTGCACACCGACACGGACGGCATGCTCGACATCGCCCGTCTCGACGAACTCGTGCCCGACTGGGCCGAGCGCGAGACCTGGGCCTGCGGGCCCGCGGGCCTGCTCGACGCCGCCGAGGAGCACTGGAGCGAGCACGGCGTACCGGAGCGCCTGCACACCGAACGCTTCCGCCCCGGCATCGTCGTCGCCGGCGACGGCGGCGAGGTCACGTTCAGCACCACCGGCAAGACCGTCGACGCGGACGGCGCCACGCCGTTGCTGGACGTCGGCGAGGAGGCCGGCGTGCTCATGCCGTCCGGGTGCCGCATGGGCATCTGCTTCGGCTGCGTCACGCCCCTCAAGGCGGGCGCCGTCCGCGATCTGCGCACCGGTGAGATCACCGAGGCCGAGCCGGGCGTCCTCATCCAGACCTGCGTGTCCGCTGCGGCGGGCGCCTGCGCCATCGAACGGTAGGAGCACCTTGACCGCCATCGACCCCACCGCCCACCTGACCGCGGAGCAGATCGAGGAGCTCGGCCGCGAGCTGGACGCGATCCGCGACGAGGTGATCGCCGGCCGCGGCGAGAAGGACGCCGCCTACATCCGCAAGGTCATCTCCGCGCAACGCACGCTCGAGCTGGTCAGCAGGGGCGTGCTGCTGTTCTCGGTCTTCCCGCCCGCGTGGCTGGTCGGCACCGCCGGTCTGTCCGTGGCGAAGATCATGGACAACATGGAGATCGGCCACAACATCCTGCACGGCCAGTGGGACTGGATGCGGGACCCGAAGATCCACTCCACCACCTGGGAGTGGGATCACGTCTCGCCGGCCGACCAGTGGAAGCACTCGCACAACGAGCTGCACCACACGTACACCAACGTGATCGGCAAGGACAACGACCTCGGCTACGGCATCATGCGCGTCGACGAGGACCAGAAGTGGCACGCGTTCCACCTCGGCCAGCCGCTGTGGAACTTCATCAACGCCTGCTTCTTCGAGTACGGCATCGCCGCGTACGACCTGGAGCTCGGCAAGAACCTGCACAAGCGCCGCCGCAAGAACCCGGAGTTCCGCGCGCGGGCCAGGGCCGTGGGCCGCAAGATCCGCAAGCAGGTGCTCAAGGACTACGTGATCCACCCGCTGCTGTCGGGCCCGTCGTTCCTCCCCACGCTCGCCGCCACGTTCACCGCGAACCTGGTCCGCAACCTCTGGTCCCACTCGGTGATCATGTGCGGGCACTTCCCCGAGGGCGTGCAGGTCTTCGAGCGCCGGTCGATCAAGGGCGAGACGCGCGGCCAGTGGTACCTGCGCCAGATGATGGGCTCGGCGAACATCAGCGGCAGCAAGGCCATGCACTTCATGACCGGCAACCTGTCGCACCAGATCGAGCACCACCTGTTCCCGGACCTGCCGAGCAACCGGTACGCCGAGGTCGCGGTGAAGGTGCGCGCGCTGTTCGAGAAGTACGAGCTGGAGTACGTCACCGGGCCGCTGCCCAAGCAGGTGTTCTCCGCGTGGCACAAGGTCTTCCGGCTCTCACTGCCGAACAAGAAGCCCGGGGTCAAGACGCCGGACCGCGAGCAGGAGCTCGTCGCGGCCTGATGCCCGGTAGTGGTTCAGGTCTTTCGGCCGCAGCGGCGGCACCGCCGGTTTCGGTGAGATCCGTTGCGGACGGTGGATGTCGGTCCGGTCGAGGTGAAGGTGCCCCGCGACACCGCCGCCGCCTTCGAGCCGCAGACCGTCGACAAGCGTCGGCGCCGTCTGACCGGCGCCGACGAGATGGTGCTGTCGCTCTCGGCGAAGGGCCTCACCCATGGGGAGATCTGCGCGCACCTCGCCGAGGTCCACGGGGCGCAGGTGTCGGAGCGGACCGTCCCCACCATCACCGACAAGGTGACGGACGGCACGGCCGAACGGCAGAACCGGCCGCTCGATCGCGTCTGCCCGGTCCTGTTCGTGGACGCCGTCAACGTCAAGACCGGGGGCGGGCAGGTGGATCTTCGATCCCCGCGCCCTCGGCCACCTCGGCGAACGCACCGTCTTCAGCCGGAACCCGAGTGGTGATCACGGTGCCGGCGAGGCTGGTGCCACGGTCGCCTTCACGTGCTTCATGAGGGGCTGATCACTCCGTGCGCTGTAGTCGCTGATCGCGCACGGCACGTTCGTCTCCGGCATGCAACCGGCCGCGCAGCCCCGTGGAATGCCGTACGGAACCGCCAGGAAGCCGTCCGGAGGAACTGTCCGACACTCTTCGCCGCGCCCCGTCCGGCTGCGGGATGCCGGTAGGGGCTGGACTGCGGAGCCTTCCTCCCGCTCCGGGCTTCTTCGCCTGCGGTCACCGTGATTCCTCCGCCGCCGGTGCACGGGGGGTCCGGCCCGCATCGGGCTCGACCGCCGGGGGAAGCTCATCGCCGTGGATGATCAAAGCGGGACAGAGGGCGTGCTCGGCGCATGCGGCGCTGACCGATCCCAGCAGGAGACCCGTGAAACCGCCGTGCCCCCTGCTGCCGAGCACAAGCATCCGGGCCCCGACGCTCTCGGTGAGCAGGACGGCTGTGGCGGCGCCTGGACGAACCGTGGTCCGCAGGTCCTTGGGCGGGGCATCGCCGAACACCTCGTCGCAGCAGCCGGACAGCATGGTGCCGGCCTCGGTGGCGGGGTCCCAGTCATCCGCCACGCCGGTCCAGGAAGGGGGGGCTCTGCCACGCTGTCACCGCCTCCAGCACCCCTCCCATCGCGGAGGCCGTGTAACTGCCCCAGGCCGGGGCCCGTTTGGAGGCCGGGGAGCCGTCGACGCCCACGACGATCCGCGGGGCCGTGCCGGGTGTCGGCTGGTTCATCTGGTTTCGTCTCCCTTGTGCGCCGGAGCGCTGCCGTGCGAGGAGGAAGGGCGCCCGGGCGCAGCACCGGTGCGGCATGCGTCGGCGCACACGTCCACCGCGGGACCGCCCGGGCGGGAAGCGGGCGCTGCGGGGGTGGCCGGGATCCGCGCGGCTGGGCGTGCGAGCGTGCCGGCGAGAGCCAGTGCGGCGAGCAGCATCACTGCTGTGCCGTACTCGTAGGCGGCCCTTGCCACGCCGCCGTGTACGACGATCACTGCGGCGACGATCGTCGGCAGACCAAAACCGAGATAGGAAATCAGGTACATGACGGACAGCAATCCCGACCGCTGATGTGGTTCGGAGAGCGGCACGACCGTGCGGACGCCGCCCTGGAAACCGGCTCCGAACCCGACACCGGCGATCGCCGTGCCCATGAAGAACAGCCCGGCGGAGCCGAGCGCGACAGACACCAAGGTGACCGCTGCACCCCCGATGAGAGCCAGGGCTCCCACCTGCATGGTGGTGCCGGGAGCGGCACTCCGCAGCACGAGGACGGTCAGGGCACCGCAAGCCGTCAGTGTGAACAGGGCGAGTCCGCCCAGCAGCGCGCCTTGGCCGGGGACGACGCGACGGACCGGCGCCGGGCCCAGGGAGCCGTAGAATCCGGCCAGCGCCCAGACGGCCAGCACCACCGCAGCGGCCCTCACCAGCGGACCGTGCGCCTGCGCAGGCACGGTCCGGCTCACACGCAGTGGACGAAGGGCACCTGGGGTGCGGGCAGCGGTCTCGGCCATGACGGGGTGCGCGTTGTCAGTCCAGGAGCGTGCGGGCCGCGATGGCCGAGGCGCTGACGGCTGTGGGAAAGCCCGCGTGGAACGCGATGTGCGTGATGATCGCTGCGAGCTCATCCCGTGTCACACCGTTGTCGACGGCGCCACGCAGTGTCCGGCTGACCGAGGCCGGCCGGGTGCTGCTGCCCTTGGCCGGCCGGACTCTCGCTGACGCGGACAGGGTGATCGCCGAGTTCGCCTCCCGCACCGCTCTGGTCACCGGCACGCTCCTCCTGGGCGCCGTGGACGACGTCGAGCACACCCGTCTGCCCGCGCTCCTGGGCGCCTTCCACCGCCAGTACCGGGGCGTCGCCGTGCAGCTCGTCGAGGGGCGCAGCGCCGCGCTCATCGCGCGCGTCGGGAACGGCGAGCTGGACGCCGCCGTGGTGGCCCTGCCGGAGCATTCCCTGCCCCAGGGCATGCGTAGTGCGGTCATGCTCGAGGACGAGATCGTTGCCGTCGTCCCGGCGGACTCCCCGCTCGCAGGCCGCAAGAGCATCCCCATCGAGCTGCTGTCCGGAAAGACCCTGATCAGTTACGGCCGGAACAGCGGACTGCGGCCACGGCTGCAGTCCGCCTTCGATGCCGCCGGCATCGACTTCAGCACCCGGTACGCGATCAACGACGGGGCCCTGCACGTCGCTCTCGTGGAGGGAGGTGTCGGCGTCTCCCTGACAGTGGGTGGCGACCGGGCTCTCGTCGGGAACCCCCGAGTCAGCGCCGTCCCGGTCAGTCCCTCCCTCGCTTACCGCAAGGCACTGATCTGGCGGGGCACCCCGCAGCCCACCCGGCCGCTGCGGGCCTTCCTCGCTCTTGGCCCCGCAACGCCCTGCCCCTGATGCCCCACCGACGCAGGACGCGACACAGGCCATCACCACTCGCAGGCGCTCAAGAAAGTCCGGCATTGCATGGACTGCCTCACCTCGCGTGCCCCCTTCTGGAGCCGGGAGGCACAAAGCGCCGCGGCACTGCTGAGAACGCCTCCTGAAACTTCTACCGGTTGCGGTCTGGATCCCACTCGGCCGGCCGGGCCCACGCGTACCGCTGGTGTGCGGGCCGGCTCGCCACGACGGGCGAGTGCCGTTTGGCGATCCGGCTGTCGTCGGCCTTCGGCATCCTGCCGGGCCACGCGGTGACACCGCGCGCCGACCGGCCGCGCCCGCATGCCGGCTCGGACGCCCTCCTGGCGGCCCGCGCCGAGCAGCTGGGTGTGCCCGCAGGCGACTGACCGCGTGCCGGTGCTTTGCCCGGGCAGGGGCGGCCCTCGGCATCCACCGAGCGGGGCGGCCCTGCCTTCGGCTCGTGCACCCCGTGAACGCGCAGGCCGACGGAGGCACCACGGATTGCCGGGCTGGGCCCGCGAGTGCAGCGGGATCGTCGCGGGCCGCGAGCGGGGGCTCCGCGTGCTCGGCACCCGCTCACGCCGGTGTCAGGCCGTCCGCGGGCGGCGAGGCCACCTGGATGCCGTCTGCCCGGGGCCCGTCTGCCCGGGGCGGGGGGAGCCGGCCGGTGTCCGGATGCGTCCACGTCGCCGGCACCGATGAGTTTCCCGCGCCGCGCCGGTCTGCACGCGTGAGACCGACTCACAGAAGGCTGGCGCCATGCGGAAATTGATCTACGGCATGAACCTGACCCTGGACGGCTACATCGCCGCGCCCGGCGACGACATCGGCTGGAGCGTGCCGAGCGAGGAGCTGTTCCGGTTCTGGTCCGACCGGTTGCAGGCGACCGACCTGTCGCTGTACGGGCGCAAGCTGTGGCAGACGATGAGCTCCCACTGGCCGACCGGCGACCAGCAGCCCGACGCCACCCCGGCGGAGATCGAGTTCGCGCGCCGCTGGCGGGACATGTCGAAGGTGGTGTTCTCCTCGACGGTCGACAAGGTCGACTGGAACACCCGCCTGGTCACCGGCGACGCGGTCGCCGAGATCACCCGGCTCAAGGCCGAGGACGGCGGCCCGATGGACATCGGCGGCGCGACGCTCGCCGGGGCGGCCATGCGGGCCGGGCTGATCGACGAGTACGTGCTGGCCACCGCGCCGGTCCTGGCGGGCGGCGGCACGCCGTTCTTCACCGCGCTGGACAGCTGGGTGAACCTGGACCTGGTGGAGACGCGGACGTTTCCCTGCGGCGTGATGCTGACCAGGTACGAGACGAGGCGCTGAGCGGCCGTCCGGGAGTCACGGGCCGTGTGCGTCGACGAAGCGGGAGTGGCGGCCCCGGGCGACGCTCCTGCTGGACCTCGTCATGGACGCGCTCCGCGTCGGAGCGCCCGGGCGCTGACGTGCCGGGGCCGCCAGGGGCGCCGGCCTGCCGCGGCGAGGGCGCCGGGGCCGCTCCGACGGCGTACGGCCTGCCGAACCGGGACGCCCGCTCGACGCGGGCACGGTCCTCGCCCTGATCGGCAGCACGTACGCGCTCGCGGACGCCCGAGCAGCACACGAACGCGCCGCCCGAGGACACGTCCAGGGCAAGACCGTGCTCACGGTCGCCCGGTGACGGGCCGTGCCGGGGAGCAGGCAGCCCGGCGGCGGCGCCCGGGGAAGCCGACGGGCGAAGCGGCGGGTCTCTTCGGCCACGGCGGGCGCCCGCGTCGGCCGGCGGGCTGACCCGGGCCGGCGGGCTGACCCGGGCCGGACGGGGCATCCGCAACTGCACCAGGAACAGCCCACCCACCGGGAGCCACCCGTGACCCGACACCTCGCCCTCGCCCGCGCCTGCCGCACCCTTGCCCTCACCGAACTGGCTGCCGCGGCCTGGCTCCTCGTCGACCACGAGTGGCTGCTCGGCATCCTCGTCGCCTGGGCCGCGCCCAGCCTGCTCGCCGCCGACGCCGTATGCCGGTGCGCACACCACCGCGCGCGGGCCGAGGCGCAGCGCGCGGCACGGCGGGAGGCCGGCGAGCAGGTCCGGCCGCTCACGCCGTGCTGCCCGTTGTGGAAGCACTCCGACGGCCAGGTCCACGGACCGGACTGCACCCGCCCGCCCCTGCCCCGCCGCGACACCTACCGCCTCGACGACGCCGGCCGAGCCGCGTTCGACGAGATCGTCCGCCACTACAACGACCGGAGTGCGGCCTGAGCGGCCCGTCGTCCGCGCCGGGCCGGAGGTGCGGAGGCGGCCCGGTCGTCGCGGGACACGACGTCGCGGCCGCCGTGCCCCGCGCCGGATCGCGGCCTGCTGCACGCGGTAGCGCCACTCCCCCGGGATCACGCGCGTCGTGACCCACGGCGCGTCACGACGCCGTCCGGACGCCCGCGGACGGGCGGGACGAGAGCGGACGGCGCCGACGGTGCGCGACGAGGGGGTTCTGCGCCAGGTGCCCGCGGTCCGGATCCGGACGGGCGCAGGGCGGTGACGTGCACGGTCCCAGGTGAGGCCCTGGATCGCATTGGCGATACTTCCTGGCGTGACACACGAAGACACCCAGGCGGTCAGACCGCCTGAGCCTGCGGCCAGACGCCAGATCCAGTCCTGGCAGGAGGCCGAGCACAATGCCGCGGCCTGGATGCGTCACTGGGGCTACCAGGACGCCCGGGCCCGGCCCGGCGGGAGCGACGGCGGGGTCGACGTACGCTCGCGGCGGGCGCTGGGACAGGTCAAGTACCAGGCGGCCGCCGTGGGCAGGCCCGAACTGCAGCGCCTGTTCGGGGCCCGCGGCCGGGCCCTGGACAAGGACCTGCTCTTCTTCACCGGCAGCAGCTACGCCGCCACCGCGGTCGAGTACGCCGCCGAGAACGGCATCGCTCTGTTCGTCTACGGCCTGGACGGGTCGATGACCGCGGTCAACGCCCCGGCCCGCCGTATCGCCACGGCACCGGCTTCGACGCCTTCCGTGTCTCTGGCCAAATCAGCACCGGCGACGTCGGCACCGGCGCTCACCCCCGCGCCGGCTCCCGGACCTCCCCGGGGGGTGCGGCCGGGAACGGGCCGGATCGTGCTGGGTCTCGTCCTGATGGCCGTTGCGCTGTTCATTCCCGGGGCCGAGAGCTTCGAGCCCCGTCCGAGCCGGGCCCTGGTGACGCTGCTGATGGCCGTCGTACCCACCGTCCTGATCGTTTCGGGCCTCCGGGAGAAGTCCCGCCGCCGCTACTGGCCGACGGGCCTGGGCCTGCTCCTTGTGGACCTGCCGGCCGCCTGGCTCACCAACGCGCGGTTGTGGCGCGGAGACACCGCGGACGTCCTGGTGCCCGCAACGTTCACCGTGCTGTCCCTGACGGCCGCTGTCCTCCTGCTGCGCTGGAACACCCGCGACACGGCTCGCCCTTCGGACACGGCGGCGTCCCAGACGTATTGACCCGCAGCGTTGTTGACACGGCTGATCGGCGGGTTTCCGTCGAGTGCGGTGTGGCAGCGGTGGTGGTTGCAGGTGTGGAGGAAGTCTGCCAGGGCGGCCGCATCACCGACGTCCACGCACCGATCGCGGCCTGTCCGGCGTCCGGCCGGCCGTCTCCGACGCCCACGCCGCCCTCGTCGTTCGCCGAAGCCGACGCTCCGGCGAACCTGTGCGGTCACAGCACCAGCCAGGGACAACTTGTCCGCGGTTAGAACTCCCCTTCATCCGGTTCCCGGTTCGCGTCAGGATTGCCCTGTCGAACAGAGGAGGTCGGACGATGGACCGGGCGTTGCTGGCTGATTTTCTCCGAGCGCGTCGTGAGACGTTGCAGCCGGAGGATGTCGGGCTTCCCCGCGGGCAGCGGCGCCGCACCGGCGGGCTGCGGCGCGAGGAGGTGGCGGCACTGGCCGGGATGTCGGCCGACTACTACAGCCGGATCGAGCAGCAGCGAGGTCCGGCACCGTCGGAGCGGATGCTCGTCGCGCTCGCCCGGGCGCTGCGTCTCAACCAGGGCGAGCGTGACCACCTCTTCGTCCTGGGCGGGATCCCGGCGCCGCGGCGGATCCTGCGGGACGATCACATCGGTCCCACGATGATGCGGATCGTCGCCGGCCTCTCGGACGTGCCCGCGATCGTGCTGTCACGGCTCGGCGAGGCGTTGCTGCAGACGCGCCCGGCGGTCGCCCTGCTCGGTGACTACACCCAGTACTCGGGCATGTCCCGTTACCTGGTCTACCGCTGGTTCACCGGTGATCCGCGGATCCGTGGCCTGTACCCCGTCGAGGATCATCCGATACGGGGCAGGGTCTTTGCCGCGGAGATCCGGGACGCGTACACGGCGAATCCCACGGGGAGGGCCGGCGAGATCGTCGCGGCGCTCCTGGAGGCCAGTTCCGAGTTCGCGAACATCTGGCGGTTGCACGAGGTGGGGGTGACGCATCATCACGACCTCAAGCGCTACCTGCACCCCGAGTTGGGGGAGCTGGAGCTGTACGCCGAGATGCTGCTGGATCCGGAGCAGTGCCAGACGCTGCTGGTGTTCACCGCCGTGCCCGGCTCCCCGAGCCACGGCAAGCTTCAGCTCCTGACCGCCGTCTAGCGGCCGTCTCGTCCCTCACACGTCCGAAGGCACGGTCTCGAAGCCGGGGCGTGCCCGGATCCCACGATGATTCAAATTCGAAGCATATTCTCTGCCGCGAAAGGTGGCATTTGTCATGAAAGCAGTGCGTTTCCATGAGTACGGCGCTCCGGACGTCTTGCGTTACGAGGACGTGGAACAGCCGGTCCCCGCGGCCGGGGAGGTCCGGATCCGGGTGGCCGCGACGTCGTTCAACCCGGTCGACGGCAACATTCGCGCGGGCTTCATGCAGGGCCCCATCCCGGTGACCCTGCCGCACACCCCCGGCATCGACGTCGCGGGCACGGTCGACGCGCTGGGCGAGGGCGCGGACACGGTCAGGGCGGGTGACCAGGTTGTCGGCTTCCTGCCGATGACCGGCGCCGGCGCGGCGGCGGAGTACGTGCTCGCACCGGCCGGCCTGCTGACGGCGGCGCCCGCGAGCGTCCCGCTGGCCGATGCGGGCGCGCTGCCGCTGGTCGGGCTCACCGCCTGGCAGGCCCTCTTCGACCACGCCGAGCTGACTGCCGGCCAGCGGGTGCTGATCAACGGTGCGGGCGGCGCGGTCGGCGGCTACGCCGTCCAGCTGGCCAAGCACGCCGGCGCGCACGTGATCGCCACGGCCGGGCCGCGCAGCAGCGAACGCGTCCGGACTGCGGGTGCCGATGAGGTGTTCGGCCACGGGGTCCCCGAGCTGTCCGCGCTGGTCGACGTCGTGCTCAACCTCGCGCCGGTCGATCCGATGCAACTGACCGCGCTGACCTCCGTGGTCCGCGACGGCGGCATCGTGGTGAACACCACGGTGTGGATGCCCGCGCCTTCCGACGAGGAGCGCGGCGTGCGCGGCGTCAACCTCTTCGTCAACAGCGACGCCGCGCAGCTGGCGAGGCTGGTGACGCTGGTCGACTCCGGAGCGCTGCACATCGACATCGCTCGACGGGTGCCGCTGGCCGAGCTGCCGGCGCTGCACGCGCAGGCCGCAGAAGGCGCGCTCTCCGGCAAGGTCCTCGTCCTTCCCTCCGCCGCCCCTCTCACCTAGGCGGCCTTCTCCGGCACAGCGATCGCGTCGCGTCTGCCTGCAAGCGGTCGGGCCATCGCAAAAAGCCGCGCGCTGCCAGACCTGGCAGCGCGCAGCCCCAGCACATTCATGCCGGCCACAGCCGGATCCCGGCCTGAGGCTCCACCGCTCCTACGCATCACACCAGCTCAGACCCATGAGCCAGTCAGACCTATGAGCCAGAAAGACAGGACAGCCATGTCACTCGGTTTCGACCCCGAGTTCGCCCAGGTTTTCGCCCCCATGGCCGAGGCCATGGCGCACACCACACCCCCGGCGGTCGGCGACGTGCCCGCCCGCCGCGCCATGTGGGAGCCGATCATCGGTGCCGCCTCGGCGGCCCAGCCGATCCCGGCCGACGTCACGACCGCCGAGCACCACGCAACCGCCGACGACGGCACACGGATCAGCATGCGCTGGTACGCCAAGACCGGCGCCGCAGCGGGGCCGGCAGTGCTGTTCTTCCACGGCGGCGGCTACATCTTCGGCCACATCGACCTCTTCGACGGACCGGTCTCACGTTACGTCTCCGCCAGCGGGGTGCCGATGCTGTCGGTGGAATACCGCCGGGCCCCCGAGCATCCGTTCCCGACGCCGGTCGAGGACGCCTACGCCGCCCTGCGCTGGCTGCACGAACACGCCGACGAACTGGGCGTCGACCGGGGCCGGATCGCCGTGATGGGCGACAGCGCCGGGGGCGGACTGGCCGCGGCCCTGTCGATCCTCACCCGGGAGCGCGGCGGTCCGGCGATCGCCCGGCAGATCCTGCTCATGCCGATGCTCGACGACCGCACCCCCACGCCCGACCCGCACATCGAGCCGTACCTGCTGTGGTCCTACGACGACAGCCGCACCGCGTGGCCGGCGCTGCTCGGCGACGCGGCGGGCAGGCCGGACGTGCCCGCCACGGCGGCTCCCGCCCGGCTCGAGGACGCGACCGGACTGCCCCCGGCATACATCGAGGTCGGCCAGCTCGATGCCTTCCGCGACGAGGACCTCGCCTACGCGGCCAAGCTCAGCCGGGCCGGTGTCCCTGTGGAGTTCCACCTGCACCCCGGTGTCCCGCACGAATTCGACTCCATCGCCTTCACCACCGATGTCGCCCGCCGTGCCGTCGCCGACCGCGTCCGCGTCCTCGCCTCCCTCTGACCCTCACCGCTCACCCGACAGCTCCGAACAGCAGAAAGCGACGTCCCGTGACTCTTTGGACCCCCTTCACCGTGGGCGCCATGGAACTGCCGCACCGGCTGGCCATGGCACCCATGACCCGCGACCGCTCCCTGGCGGACGGCACACCCAGCGAGCTCAACGCCGAGTACTACCGGCAGCGGGCCTCGATGGCCCTGATCATCACCGAAGGCACCCAGCCCTGCGACGACGGCCAGGGCTATCTGCTGACCCCGGGCATCTACACCGACGCCCACATCGCCGGCTGGCGCAAGGTCACCGACGCCGTGCACGCCGAGGGCGGCCGCATCGTGGTCCAGCTCATGCACACCGGCCGTGTCTCCCACCCGGAGAACACCCCGCACCACCGCACACCGGTCGCCCCTTCGGCCATACAGCCCAAGGGTGTCATGTTCACCACCAGCGGCCCCCAGGAGATGCCCGTCCCGCGGGCCCTCAGCGCCGACGAGATCACCGGTGTCGTCGACGAGTTCCGCCACGCGGCGGCGGCGGCCGTCGCCGCCGGGTTCGACGGCGTCGAGATCCACGGCGCCAACGGCTACCTCCTCCACCAGTTCCTCTCAGCCAATGCCAACAACCGCACCGACCGGTACGGCGGCTCCGTCACCAACCGCATCCGCTTCACCGCCGAGGTGACAGCCGCGGTCGCCGCCGAGATCGGCGCCGACCGCACCGGCCTGCGCATCTCCCCCGGCAACCCCTACAACGACATCACCGAGCACGACACCCACGACGTCTACCCGGCACTGCTCGACACCGTCGACCCGCTCGGCCTGGCCTACCTGCACGTCGTCCAAGGGCCTGACGAAGAACTCCTGCAGCGGATGCGCCGGCAGTGGTCCACCGCACTGATCGTCAACCGCGCCGGCACCCCGCTCGACATCCGCTTCGCCGATCTCGACTCCGCTCTGGCCGACGTCGTCACGGTCGGCGCCACAGCACTGGCCAACCCCGACCTGCCCCACCGCATCCGCACGGGTGCGCCCCTCAACGAGCCCGACCCGGCCACCTTCTACGGCGGCGACCACCGCGGCTACACCGACTACCCGGCCCTCACCACCACCGCTGCGAGCTGAACCATGACCACTGTCCTCATCAAGCCCGACGACAAGACCGTCAGCGTCACCGTCCAGCAGCGAACCCTCAGGGCACCTCAGGACGCCTTCCGCGTCCTGGCCCCCATCGACCTTCCCACCGTCTTCCGCCCGGTCTTCCCGTTCCCCGGGATCAGCGGTGTGAAGAACCAGACCGAGACCTGGGACCACGCGGGCCCCCGGAGGAACCCGCAGTTCGACGACGGCTCCCAGGCCGACGAAGAACTCACCGAATACACGCCCGGATCCAGCTTCGCCTACCAGCTGACCAACTTCACCAACGTCCTCTCCCGCCTCACGGCCGGAGTACGGGGCGAGTTCAACGTCAGCCCCGACGGCGAGGGCGCACTCATCCGCTGGACCTACGAGTTCAAACCACTGCCCGGCCGACGCGGGATCCTCGCCGGCCCCTTCGCCCCGCTCTGGCGCCGCTACATGGCCGCCGCCCTCGACCGGTGCGTCCACGTCATCGAAACGGAGAAGAACAGCGAGCCGGTGCCACCCCGGGTCAGCTGACGGCCCGGAGCAGCACGACACCGCTGATGCTCCTGCCGACCGTCGGGCCTCGCGGCTCGGGCGAGCCGTATTGCGACCGGGTGCGGTACTTGGCGGAGTCGTTCCTTCTCGGGGCCTTGCAGCGGGGCCGTTCGGTCGAGCAGTCCCTCGGGCCGTGCGGCTCAGCCGAGCGCCCTGGTGGGCGCTGTGCCGGGGTTCGCGCGCGGCCTCGCCGCCGCCCTCTGCTGCTACGGGCGACTCCTCCGCCTCACCCCACGGGACACGGTCTCAGGGGCGCGACTCCAGCACCTCCAGGGCGCCGCTCTCGGTGTCGTAGCTGCGCAGGGTGGTGAGCCGGGCCGACAGCGGCGGCGCGGGCAGCAGTCCGGGGACCCGCCGGCCGGCGAAGGCACCAGGGCGTCGGGTCCGGCCGAGCGTGACGTGCGGGCTCCAGCGCCCGGGTTCGTGGAAGGGGTTGAGGGTCTCGGGCGCACTGTCCGAGGCCACCGCCTCCCACACCCGGCGGTGCAGACCGGCCAGCGCCACGTCGCAGTCCAGCGCCCAGGCCAGTACCGAGGTGGGCCGCTCGAAGCGGACCACGCCGGTGAAACGCACCGGCAGCGGCAGGGCGGCGGCCACCTCGGCAAGTTCCCAGCGGATCGGGGCGGTCAGCTCCGGGCAGGCGGCCAGGGTCAGGTGCGGGCTGTTCGTCGGTGAGCGGTGGCGCGCCTGACTGGGCAGCCCCGCATCCGCCAGCCGTCTCCAGGCCTCCCGGACCGCCAGCTCCGCCGCCTCGTCCAACACAAGCTCGACCGTGCGCACCCCCGCAGCCTACCGGCGAGCGCGTGCGGTACCGCCGCCCGCCCGACCCGGCCTTCAGGCAGTGCGCGACGCCTGCGGTGTGGCCGGCGATCACGACGGCGTCAGCCTGCGGCTGGGCGTGCAGAAGCTGTTCGAGGAGGTGGTGTCGGGTGACGAGGAGCGCTTCGACGGCACGGAACGGGCGTGGCCGGCTTTGTTCACGAGTTGCGGTTGTGGCTCCACTTCTGTGGTGCGGCCGGCCCTGGATCGCGTCCTCAGGCCGAGGACCGGGCTCGCTCACCGCCCGGTGGCCGGCCAGATGGTCACGGCTGCGGTGGCGGTGAGCCCGGCGTCGAGTGCGATCCGGCGGTCCCCGGCGGTCAGCTGGACGGCGATCGCACCGGTCCTCAGGAGGACGAGGCCGAGACCGATGGCCGCCGACGCCGACGCCGACGCCGACGCCGGTGAGGGTGCGATGCCGGTCAGCGGCGGCAGGATCAGGCCGGCCGCGCCGAGTCATTTCGGCCATCCCCACGCGTTCTGAGGGCGGCAGGGCATGCGGTCGGCCCAGGCCGTCATCGGGCGGAGTCGGCTCGTGCCGGGCGCGGGCCCCGTGAGTGTCAGCGGGCCGTGCCGAAGTCCTGCGTCCAGTAGTCGCCGGGCTGCGCCACCCCCACACCGATCTCCCTGAAGCCGCAGTCCAGGATGTTGCGCTTGTGGCCGGCGCTGGCCATCCAGCCCGCCATGACCTGCTCGGGCGTGGAGTACCCGTACGCGACGTTCTCGCCGTAGGTGCTCCAGAGGTAGCCCGCGCGCGTGATCCGCTGTCCCGGGTCGGACCCGTCGGAACCGGTGTGCGACATGGTGCGGTGGCTCGCCATGTCCGCGCTGTGGGCCTGGGCGGCCTGCGAGAGCTTCGCGTTCAGGGTGACCGGGGAGCAACCGGCCTTGGCGCGCTCGCTGTTGACCAGGGCGACCACGCGGGCGACGGCGGCGGATGCGGGGGTCGCCGTGCCGGCGGCGGGAGCCGTGGCGGCGGGCGGCTTCGGTGCGGCGGCCGTCGGCGAGGGGGGCGCGGCAACCGGCTCCGGTGCGGCGGTGGTCCTCGTCGGGGCGGGCGGGGTGCTCGTCTTCGCGACGGGCGCCTTGGGCTTCTGCGGGGTGGGCGCCGCAGTCCCGGGAGATGCCGTCGGCGAGGCCGAGGGAGAGGCCGTCGCCGTGGGCTTCACGGTCCGGACGTCCCGTCCCCGGTGTCCGTCCCAGGGCGCCTTCCTGCCGTCCGTGCGGTGTCCGTCCCAGGACGTCTTCCTGCCGTCCGTCCAGGGACCGCCGGACGTGGCGGTGACGGCCTCGGCTCCTGCGTCGTCCCTGCATGCCATGGCGGCCGACGGCACCGCCACCGCGCCGATCGCCAGGACGGCGACGGCTATGGGCCGGCGGCGCGTCTTCCTGCGGTGCTTCCGGTGGTTCCTCATGCGGACCTCGTTCGGTCGACTCTCCTTGCGCCTCCGGCAGGCTCGGTCTCGCACCGACACTGGGCTTGACCTGCGGAGGACGCCGTGCGGGGCCGTCATTGTTAAAAGCCGCGTGAGGGCGCCGCAACGAGGGCTTCCACTACCTCACCTAGTAGACGAGGGCACCCTTGAATCCGGCCCGGGATTGTGCCGAGCCGCCGCGCCGAACGCCGACGGCGCCTCACACTCCGTCAGAAGGACGGCAGAGGCGGCCCGGCGGCTCGAGGCCGGTGACACCGGCCGGTGACCCCGGCCCGGGTGCCGCGTATGCCTGCTTCCATAGGCCAGATCCGCCTATGTCGCCCACACGCCACGTACTATCGCGGCACGTTGACGGGGACCGGGCACGTGAGGGATGTCACTGGCTTTCTCCACAACCCTTCCGGTGCCTGGTGCCCGGTGCCCGGTGCCCGGGGGCGGGGCGATGCGGTCGGGCGTCGGCCGGGGTGAGGACGCCGGGCCGTTCGCCCCGGGGCGTCTCCGGCTCGCCGGGCGCCTCGTGGACGGTGACCAGAGGGGGTGACCCACCCGCAGGAAGGACCGGCGGCATACGCGAGCAGGTCCGGCCCCACCGGTCCGGTGCCACCGGGCACACGGCGAGAGCGCGCCGGCCGGCCGAAGCGTCGGTCGAGCCCCACCCGCGTCTTCGGCGACCGGGTACCGGCCGGTGAACGCCGCGTGTTTGACGATCTTGCGGTGGAGGTTGATGCGGGTGCGGGAGATGACGGCCGCGCGGATGTCCGGCCGCCAGGTGGGCCGGGGACAGGGCGCGCCACCGCTCGCCGGGCCGCCGGCCCTCCCCGCGCGGGCGTTCGCGCAGCTTGCCCAGGCCGCCCTTCACCGTCGCCTTGACCGCCGAGACGACGATCGCCAGCTCCGGATCGCGGCTCTTGTGGTCGTCCGTCGCTGCGAGGAAGTCGGCCGGCTCCATGTCCGCGTGCACGCCCAGGTCGGCCATAGGTACGGCAACCGGGGCTGCGGCACTCCGGATTCCGACGGCGCGCCGTTCGAGACGGTCGGCAAGGAGACGTATCTGGTCATGGACCAGGCCGCGTACGTCACCGTCACCGACCCCGTCGTGGCGAGCACCGAGAACCAGCCCATCGGTGTCCAGGAGTTCCTGAACCGGCTGGAGGCGCACCCCGGCAGCGGCCTGGTCTTCCGGTACCACCTCGGTGCGGACGGGGCCGTCGACCGTCTCGAACAGGTCTTCACCCCTTGATCCGGGGTGATTGGCCGCAGGTGGCGGCGTGCTCCGGAGATCGGGGGTCCGCGGAGGGGGCGCAGGTGTTCGGGGGTGGTGCCGGACGGCTGTGCGCGCATGCCGCCGGGGACTCCGGCGGCGAAGGCGGTGCCGCCCTCGCGGCGCAGGACGTCGCGGTAGGTGGGGGTGGGCGGTGCGGCCGGCGGGGCTGTGCGGCAGCGGCCGGGGAGCATCGTGGGGGGGAAACGGCCTCAGTGGTGCGTGCCCGAGGCCCAGAGCACGGTCTCCCCTTCGAGGATGACGATGTTGCCGTCGGTCTGGAGCTTCAGTACCGCGGACTCGTGCCCATTCGTCCGGCTCGCCCACACGGCCCGGTTCTGCGTGTCGTACACGACGAGATTGCCGTCGGTCTGGAAGTCGGCGCGCGCGCCGGTGCCGAGCGTCCGGGTCGCCCAGCGCGCCTGGCCGGTCTCGTCGTAGGCGACGAGGTTGCCGTCGGGCTGCAGGACGAGCCGGATCCGGGCCGCGGCAACCTCCTCGCCGGGGCCCAGCGTCATCGGCGCACTGATCACCCTCTGCGCGGGGACGCCCTGTGCGCCGCCCTCGTCCGGACCCGCCGTCGCGCCGGGATCGGTGCTCTGCCGCGGCGATGCCGTGGCATCCGGCTCCGCGTCGGCGTTGCCGTCCGTGGTCCTGTCCTTGTCCGTGGCGTCGGTCCTGTCCTTGTCCGTGGCGTCGTCCGGGGCCTCGTCCGTGGCCGTGGCGCTCGCCCGGGTGCCGGAGCGCGTGCCGGCGGATCCCTTCTCGTCCTGCCAGGGCTGCAGCGCCAGCAGGGCGGCGGCCAGGGCGCCCGCGCCCGCGACTGCCGTGCCGGTCAGGACGGTCGTGCGCCGGAAACCACGCCGGCCCGTTCCGCCGGGGGCCGGCGAGTCCGGTGCCGTGCCGGCCGGCTGCCGCGGACCGGGGTGCCCGCCCGAACGGCCGGAGGCCGGGGAGACCCCGGTCGGCCACGCCTGGGTCGGGGCCGGGGGCGCCGCGGCCAGGACGGTCGGGATCTCGTGGGGCCGCACGGCCGGGGCCTGCTGGGAGGCGTCCCGTTCCGTGGGGACGGGGGCAGGGGCCGAAACCGCGGCGCCGGACGTCGTGGCGGGGGTGGCGATCCGCTGGTAGGCGGGGTCGTTGGCCAGGGACGTGTGCGACTGGCACAGCTCCACGATCCGCCCGGGCGCCGGCCGCCGGGCCGGGTCGCGGTCGGTGCAGGCGGTGATGATCGCGGCGAGCCCCGGCTCGACTCCTTCGACATCGATGTCGCCGTGGACGGTGCGGTAGGCGACCGCGGGGAAGGCGCCGTCACCGAACGGTGGCCGGCCGGTCGCCGCGAAGGCCAGTGTGGCGCCCAGCGCGAACACATCGGCGGCGAAGCCGACTTCCTCTCCGTCGAAGGCCTCGGGAGCGGTGAAGCCCGGTGTGCCCGCGGTGAGGCCGACCTGGGTCAGTGGACTCTGCCCGCTCTCCCGGGCGATCCCGAAGTCGATGAGCTGCGGGCCGACCGGGGAGAGGATGATGTTCTGCGGTTTGACGTCGCGGTGCAGCACCGCGTGCACGTGGATGTCGGACAGCCCTTCGGCCAGCGCCGCGAGCAGGCTGCGGCAGAGCGGCGCCGGCAGAGCGCCCGACGCGGACACCGCGGAGTGCAGGGTCCGGCCGGGCACGTACTCGGTGGCGAACCAGTACGGCGGGGTGTCCAGACCGCAGTCGATGACCGAGGCGGTGTAGGCGCTTCGCACGGTGTGCAGGGTGTCCACCTCACGGCGGAACCGTTCCAGGGCCCTTTCCTCGTGGGCGAGTTGGCCGCCGATGACTTTGATCGCGACCGGGCGGCCGCCGGGAGTGCTGCCGAGGTAGACGGTGCCCATGCCGCCCGCCCCGAGGCGGCCGGTGAGACGGTAGCGGCCGATCCGGTCCGGATCGGCGTCGGTGAGCGGGTGCACGCGCGGGATTCCTCCTGGAACGATCTGTCCGGCCGCACGACCGCCGTGCGCCTGCCCACCGTGGACCGATGGCTCGCGGTGGTGCGCGCCGCCCGCGCTGCGCGGTGCGTGGCTGATGTGCTGTCTCTCCGCAAAAGCGCCGGTGAGCGGATCATACTCCAGCGCCCGTACGGCAGTTCGACGACCAGGCGGCCCAACGGCCTTGTGTACGGGGGCAGATGCACCGCTTCTTCACGGCCGGGGGATGCCGGCGGGCACCGTCCGGGGACGCCGGTCGCGGCGGTGGGAGCCCGAGGGGGACGACGCGGTCCCGGGCGCGGATCCGGAGACCGGGAGCGGGCCGTTCACCGCACCGGGGTCCACGGCGGCCGCCCCGGGCCGTCTCGATGCCGTCGGCGCCCGCCGCGGCCGCACCGCCGGCCGCACCGGTTCCTGACGCGCCTCGGAAAAAAGGGTGCGGGCCGCTGTCGATCCGGCCACGTCCCGTTCGACGTCTTGATGTGCGGCGCCTCGCCGCACGACGGCACGACAGGACCTGACGAGGAAACACGTGGATCAACTACTGAGAGTCATGAACTTCAGCGTCTCGAGTGACGGAATCGGGGCCGGTGAACACCAGAGTCTCGAGCGGCCGTTCGGCCACGACCGTCCCGAGAGGCTGTTCGCCTGGGCCGGGGCCACGGCGAGCTGGCCCATGCGCACCGAGCCCGGCGGGAGCCGGGGCCTGGACGACTACTTCACGCGGGACTTCGCACGCAACATCGGTGCCGAGATCATGGGCCGCAACAAGTTCGGGCCCCAGCGCGGGCCCTGGCAGGACCACGGGTGGCGCGGCTGGTGGGGGGAGGAGCCCCCGTTCCGCACGCCGGTGTTCGTCATGACCCACCACAGGCGTCCGTCGTTCACGCTCGGCGACACCACGTTCCACTTCGTCGACGGCGACCCGGCCGCGGTCCTCGAACGGGCGCGGGTGGCGGCGCAGGGCAAGGACGTCCGGCTCGGCGGCGGCGTCAGCACCATCCGGCAGTTCCTCGACGCCGGCCTCGTCGACACCCTGCACGTGGCGGTCTCACCGGTGAAGCTCGGGTCCGGACTGCGGCTGTGGGAGTCCCCCGACGAGCTGCTCGACCGGTTCCATCTGGAGGTCGTGCCCAGCCCGAGCGGCGTGACGCACCACCTGTTCTGGCGAAGGTGACGCGAGGGCCCCTGCGCCGATCACACGGGGGATGCCGGGGCCGGGGCCGCGGGCGGGCACCGGGCGGGGTGCGGGCGCGCGCGCCGAGCGCCTCGTGACTTCCGCGTCGGCCTGACGGAGCAGCCGGCGGCTTGCGTCCGTTGCCCGTTCCCTCCCGCCGCCGCGGTGGCGCGGGTTCTTGCCGGCCACCCGGCACCGGGCCGTGCGGTTCTCGCACCCGGCCGCCCTCGCACCCGGCCGGACACCGGAGCCTGCGGTGCCCGGCCGGGACGGTCACGGTCTCGGCCGGCCGACGTGGTGTGCGCGGGCCGCCGGGGCGGCGGACGGGGGCGGCGAGCGCCCCGGGAGGCAGGAAGCGTGGACTGACGGTGCGCGGTGGCTTCCTGCCGTCCCCGCACTGTGCGGTGCGGCATGCGGGGAGGAAGGTCCGCGCTCCCCCGGCGGCGGGTGGCCGGACGCGGGTGTCCTGCGCGGCGTCGGCAGAACCGCGCCTGTCCGGCGCGACGCCGAAGGCCAGTGCGGGGAACCGGCCGGCGGCGGGTGGGGGGCGGGGACGTCGAGGAGCCCGGCCGCGGCGAAGGCGGCGAACCGCTCGGCGATCGCCTCGTGCGACTTGCCGCGCACCCCGTGGACGAACGGCAGCGGGCCGCGCAGATGGTGCGGGGCGTTGCCGGGCGGGCCCGTGCAGGGCGGGGAAAGGGGTCACCGGGCGCCCTCCTTCACGCGGGCGCCGCGGGCAGCGGGCAGAAAGTCGTCCTCCGGCTCCGTGAGGGTCGGGCGGCCGTTCGGCGCCGTCGGCGCCGGTCCCCCACGATGCGGCCGGCCGGGCCTGGACCCTGGTGGCCGGTCCTGTCGCCGGTCAGGGCTCGGGGCGGGCGTCGACGAGTTCGGGCTCCAGTCCCTCGCTCACCTCGGCCCGGCCCCGGCCGGCCTCCGCGCGCCAGGCCTCGAAGGCCCAGGCGGTGAGGACGACGACGGCCAGGCCGAGCAGCCAGCCGCCCACCACGTCGCTGAACCAGTGCACACCGAGCGCGACCCGGGTGAAGCCGACCCCGATCACCGACACCACGGCGACGCACCAGCACAGGGGCCGCCAGGCGCGCGGCACCAGGGGCAGCAGGACCAGCAGCAGGACGGCGAACGACGTGGTGGCCGTCATCGCGTGCCCCGAGGGGAAGGAGAAGCCCGGAGCGTGCGCCACCGGATCCTCCAGGGAGGGCCTGGCCCGCTCGACGACCGTCTTGACCAGGAGCCCGGTCAGGCCGCCGGCCACGGCCGTCACGGCGGACCAGGCGGCCAGCCGCCAGGCCCTGCGGTACAGCAGCCAGACGGTCAGCAGCGCGACGGCCGTGCGCAGGACGGCCGGGTCCCAGACCCAGTCGGAGAGGAAGCGCAGGACGTCGGTCCACGCCGGATGTGTCACGGCCGTGTGGTGCAGTCGCCGCGCGGCGCCCGCGTCCAGGCGGCGCAGCGGCTGCCACCGGCCCTCGACGAGGACCAGCAGCAGTGCGAAGGGCACCGCGGCGACGGCGGCGACGGCGGCCGCTCCCAGCAGGCGGGCGCCGAATCTGCGGTCGGCTGCCCGACGGCGACGGTCTCGAAGGTGCAGGACCGCGGCTCGCACCACCATGTTCAGACTCCGGGGTCGGGTTCGATCGGGTCGGAGCGCAGGGCGCGCGCGGCTTCCAGCTGCGCGGCGAACGCCAGCCCGAGGAAGAGGGCGATGGAGGTCAGATAGGCCCACAGCAGCAGGGACATGAAGGCGCTGAGCGGGCCGTAGACCGTGTCGAAGGAGCCGCTGATCCGCAGGTACAGGCTCAGCAGCCAGGTCAGTGCCGTCCACAGCACCAGGTACACGGCGGCGCCGAAGGCCAGCCAGGTGTATCCGGGCTGTCTGCGGCGGGGCGACCTGCGGAAGATCACGCTGGCCGAGATGAGCGCGAGCAGCAGCCCGAAGGGCCAGCGCAGTATCTCCCAGGCGGTCCGGGCGTCTTCGTCGAGCCGGTAGACGGTCACCGCCGCGGAGGCCAGGTCGCCGCCGGCCACCATGACGATGAACCCGAGGCCGAGCGGCAGTCCGGCGCTGACGGACATCACCAGTCCGCGCAGGTACTTCTGCCCGAAGGGGCGGTCGCGCTCGTTGCCGTAGATCCGGTTGGCGCCGCGCTCCACCTGGCACATCGCGGTGGTGGTGTTGACCAGGGAGAAGATCAGGCCGAACCAGAGCGCGACCTTCGCACCGTCACCGGCCGTGCGGCGGCTGCGGTCCAGCGCGTCGTCGACCACGTCGGCGCTGGGGCCCTCGGCGAGCCGGTGGATCGTCAGTTCGACGACGCGGCCGATGTTCTCGGTGTGCAGTGTGGTGGAGAGTCCGACGAAGGCGATGGCCAGCGGGATCACCGACAGGACGGTCTGCAGGGCGAGGGCGCGGGAGTGGGTGAAGCCGTCGGCGTAGCGGAAGCGGACGAAGGCGTCGCGCAGCAGGGCCCAGCGGCCGTAGCGGCGCAGCGATGCCAGCGCCTCGTCGGCGGAGAGTTCGTCGCCGGCCATGTCGCGGGTCTCGGGGACCTTGGTCGCGGTGCCCATGTCACCGGCCTCCGGCGGGCAGCAGCACGGTCAGTGCACCGGGCCTGACCTCGGCGGTGAGCCGGCGGCCCGGTGTCACCGGGTCACCGTCGAGTTCTCGGGACTGCGGGGAGTCGAAGGCCAGTTCGGCCCGCCGGAAGGTGAGGAACTCCACCGGTACGCCGCTCCTGTCGCCGTCCTGCGCCGTGGTGGTGTCCACGGCGGACGGCCGGGGCGGCTTCGCGCCGCCGCGTACCAGCGTCGTCAGCGCGCGTGTCCAGCCGCCGACGCCGTGCGGGTCGAGGATCAGCAGATCGAGCAGGGCGTCGTCGGGGCGGGCGGCGGGCAGGAGCGTCGTCCCGCCCTGCACGGTCCCGACGTTGCCCATGAGGACCATGCGGGCCGTGCGGCGCACGGCGGGTGCGTCGTCGAGCCGCAGGGTCAGGCGCATCCGTGGTGTGCGCAGCGTGCCGATGGCGGCCAGCACGTAGGCGGGCCAGCCCAGGACGGACTTGGCGCGGTCGTCGGTGTGTTCCATGACCGCGGCGTCGAGGCCGGCTCCGGACATGGCGGCGAAGTGGGTGGCGGGCAGGCCGTCGCCCTCGACGCGGCCGAGGTCGATGCGGTGGGGGGTGCCCCGCAGTGCGGCCTCGAGGGCGTCGGTGGGGGTCAGGGGCAGTCCGAGGTTGCGGGCCAGCAGATTGCCCGTGCCGCAGGGCACGACGGCCAGCGGTACGCCGCTGCCGGCCAGGGCGTCCGCGGCCGCCCGCAGGGTGCCGTCGCCGCCGCAGACCACGACCAGCTCCGCGCCGTCCCGGAGCGCGCCGGCTGTCTGGCCGGTGCCGGGGTCCTCGGCCGTGGTCGGGGTGAACACCGGTGCGCGGTGGGCGTGGCGTTCCAGGACCTGCCGCAGCGCTTCGCGGTCGGCTTCACCGGTCACCGTGGGGTTGAAGACGACCACGGTGCGGCCCGGGCCCGGTGTGTGCGGGCGCGTGCCCGCGTTCGCCGGGGACGGTGCCGGGCGCGCCCCGGCCGGCGCGGTCACGGTGGCGCCGGTGAGCAGGGCGCGGCCGACGATCAGCAGGGACAGGCTGCCGTTGGCCAGCCCGCCCACGACGTCGGTGGGGTGGTGCATGCCCCGGTAGAGGCGGGCGAGGGCGACCAGCACCGGCACGATGAGCAGCACAGCGCCCGCGATCCGCCGCCACGGCCCGCGGAGCCGGGACAGCGCGAGCACCGCGAGTCCGCCGTAGAGGGCGGTGGCCGCCCCGGTGTGGCCCGAGGTGTAACTGGAGGTGGGCGGGGAGGCGTCGAGGCGGTGCACCTCGGGCCGGTGGCGGTCCACCGCCTCGGTGATGACCAGGAAGACCAGTGACTGCAGCGACACGGCGACGGCGAGGAAGGACGCCTGACGCCACATCGGCAGACGGGGGATCAGGAGCAGTCCCGCGCACGTCAGGACGGTGACGGCGATCACCGTGAGGGTGTTGCCGGCCTCCGACGCGAAGAGGGAGGCGGTGGTCAGGGTGCCGGTCCGGGCGTGTTCCAGGCCCTCGTTGACGTCGTCCTCGACCGTCATCGGCCACAGCCCGCGGGCGGGCCCGGTGATCAGCAGCCCGAATCCCACCATGAGCGCGCCCTGGCAGACCGTGAGCGCCGCGACACGGGCGGCGGTCCGGCCGGTGCCGCGGGGCAGCGTGAACGAGCGGCTGGTCGGTCCGGCTCCTGGTCTCCCGCCGGGAAGTTCGGCCGGTCTTTCCGGTGCGGCGGTCGGCATCAGGTCTCCCACGGGTAGGCGCGGTACGGCGTGTCGGCCCGAGGTGTCGGGCCGATGCACCGCCGGATGCCCCCGATACGGGCGTGCAGACCTGCTCCTGGTGACCTGTGACGGTGTCGTGGGCGTCCGGCGTCCCGCCACGGCGGTGCTGCCGTGGCGATCGCACGACGCGCCCGCGGGCACCGTGTCCGGCGACGGACGGCACCGCCCCACGACGAGCGGAGCGGTCGTCGTGGGCATCGGACCGCCCGGGCCGGACACGGACCCCGCGGGCGTGAGGAACCCCGCGGGCGTGAGGAACCCCGCCCCCGCGTTCCCGGACCACGCACAGGATGCGTGCCGCCGGACGCGGAGCGAACGCGGGCGAGCGGTGTATCGACAGCCGTCCGGGATGCGCCAGATGCGCGGGTTCGGGTCCAAGGCCCGCTCCTGCTCACTGATGAGGAACGGTGTCGGGGCCGGTCACGATCCGCAGCAGCCGCCCGCGGGCGCCTCGCCGCCGGCCGCCGCGGTGACGGGCGGGGCGGCGGGGGCGGTGAGCTGGACCAGTTGCGGTGCGGGGGTGCAGCAGCCGCCGGTCTCGTCGGCCTCGGGGGCGTCGAACAGGCCGGCACCGCCGCAGACGCCGGTCTCGGGGAGGGTGAGTTCGACCTTGTCGGCGGCCTCCAGGTCGCCCGCGAGGGCGGCGGCGACGGAGCGGACCTGCTCGTAGCCGGTCATCGCCAGGAAGGTCGGGGCGCGGCCGTAGGACTTCATGCCGACGAGGTAGACGCCCTGTTCGGGGTGGGCGAGTTCGCGGTGGCCGTGGGGGTGGACGGTGCCGCAGGAGTGCTGGTTGGGGTCGATCAGCGGGGCGAGGGCGACCGGTGCCTGGAGGCGCTCGTCCAGGCCGAGGCGGATCTCGGACAGGAACGACAGGTCGGGGCGGAAGCCGGTCAGCACGATCACCTCGTCCACCGCGTCGAGACGGCGGCCGTCCTCGGCGAGGAGGACCAGGCGGCCGTCGCCGTCCCGCTCGATCGCCTCGGTGCGAAAGCCGGTGACCGCGTCGGCGTGGCCCTGGTCGACCGCGGCCTTCGCCGCGAGGCCGAGGGCGCCGCGGGCGGGGAGCTGGTCGGCTTCGCCGCCGCCGAAGGTGGCGCCGGAGATGCCGCGGCGCAGGATCCATACCGCCTTGGTGCCGGCCCCGTCGTCGGCCCTGGCCAGGTCGGCGAGGTGGGCGAGCGCGGTGAAGGCGGAGGCGCCGGTGCCGATGACGGCCGTGCGCCGGCCCGCGAAGCGGGCGCGGACGGCCGGGTCCTTCAGGTCGGGGACGCGATAGGTGACGTGCTCCGCGGCGGCGCGCTCGCCGAGGGCGGCGAGGCCGCTGCCGCCGGCGGGGCCGGGGGTGCCCCAGGTTCCGGAGGCGTCGACGACCGCGCGGGCGAACAGGCGCTCCTCGCGGCCGCCGGCGTGCTCGACGTGGACCACGAACGGCTGCTCCTCGCGGTCGGCGTCCACGATGCGGTCACGGCCCGCGCGGGAGACGCCGGTGACCCGGGCGCCGGTGCGCACGCGCCCGCCGAGGGCGTCGGCGAGGGGCTGCAGGTAGAGCCGGGCCCAGTCTCCGCCGCAGGGGTGGGCGGCGGGGTCGGGGCGGGTCCAGCCGGTGGGGGCCAGGAGCTTCTCGGCGGCCGGGTCGACGACCTCGCCCCAGGTCGAGAACAGCCGCACGTGCGACCATGCGCGCACGGCCGCCGCGGCGACCGGGCCCGCCTCCAGCACCAGCGGCTCGATGCCGCGTCCGACGAGGTGCGCGGCGGCGGCCAGGCCCGTGGGCCCGGCTCCGATCACGACGACGGGCAGGTCGGCGGTGGCAGGCGCGTTCACGATCGACTCCTCTTGTTTCGACATTCGTCGATGGCTTGCGCCGCCAGCATGGCACTGACATCGACAGTCGTCAACATAGACATTCATCGAATCATTGGGGGGAGCGGGCCCGCGGGGGTCCGCCAGCCCGCGGGGGACGCCGGCCCGCGGGGGACGCCGGCCCGCGGGGGTCCCTCCGCGGGCCCGCGCCCGGCGGGCCCCTGCCCGCGAGCCCGGCACACCTCTCCCCGCAGACCCGGCCACCCACCTCCCCCGCGGACCCCCTCCGCCCTGGTTCGACGTATGTCAACATAGACACATGTCGAATGCGAAGGCACTGCCGCTGCTGGAACCCCAGGCGCCCGGGGCCGTGGCGCCGTGCTGCCCCCCGCTCACCGAGCGTCCCCTCACCGCGCAGGAGGCCGAGACGGCCGCGCGGATGTTCAAGGCACTGGGCGACCCGGTACGGCTGCGCCTGTTCTCCGCCGTGGCCTCGCACGAGGGCGGCGAGGCGTGCGTGTGCGACATCTCCGACGTCGGCGTCTCCCAGCCGACCGTCTCCCACCACCTGAAGAAGCTCAAGGAGGCCGGGCTGCTCACCTCCGAGCGGCGCGGCACCTGGGTGTACTACCGGGTGGAGCCCTCGGTGCTGGCATCGATGGGCAAGCTGCTGGCCATGGTGCCGGCGGCTGCCTGACGCCCGGCGCCCCGTTCCGGCGCAGAAGTGCCGCGACCTTTCTCGCGGCGTCCCGAGCCGGCCGCCGCCGATCACCTGCACGCCGATGAAGCCCGCCACGGCCGGCCCGGGGCCGCACGGCCGCGGGCCGGCCGCACCGAAGCCGTGTGATGACCCGCACAAAGGCGAAACCGGTCCGCCGGATCGCGCACCGGCAGGCCCGGCTCGGCTCAGGGCGGCTCGTCCACCGCCCGGACCGTCGTGGCCGCGGTGGCCGGCCGCACCGCTGTGCGCTTCGGCCGGCCACGTCGGTGCTCGGAAGGCACGACAGCCGGGATGCCCGCAGACGGCCGTCGTCGCGGGGGCCGTCGTCCTCGCCCCGGCCCCGAAAGCCTGCGCGGGAACAGGCGTCCAGGCCGCCCGGCCCCGGCCGGTAACCGCCGGGGCCGGGCGGCGCGGCTGTCGGGCACCTCGTCGGTGTGGCAGGGGGCCGGTGTGGCAGGGGGTCAGGCCCGTCAGCGGCGTCGGAGGGTGTTGAGGCGGGCGGCCTGGCGTGTCAGGTGGTCGCGCTCGGCGAGGTGGGGTGCCTTGTGGGCCGCCTCGGCGTACAGCCGTGCCGCCCTCGCCAGGTCGCCGTCGCGCTCGTGGAGGTAGGCCGCCACCGCGGTGTGGCGGGGCAGTGAGGCGTCCAGTTGGGCCAGTGCCGCCAGGCCGGCGCGTGGTCCGTCGGCCTCGCCGACGGCGACCGCGCGGTTGAGCCGGACGACGGGGCTGTCGGTCAGGCGCGTGAGTTCGTCGTACCACTCGAGGATCTGCACCCAGTCGGTCTCCTCGGCGGTGGGGGCGTCGGCGTGGAGGGCCGCGATGGCGGCCTGGGCCTGGAACTCGCCCAGCCGGTCGCGGGCGAGGGCCGTCTGCAGGATCGCGACGCCTTCGGCGATCGCCGCGGTGTCCCACCGGTCGCGGTCCTGCTCGGCGAGCGGCACCAGAGTGCCGTCGGGCGCGGTCCTGGCGGCGCGCCGGGCGTGGTGGAGCAGCATGAGGGCGAGCAGCCCCGCCGTCTCGGGGTGGTCGACGCGGGCCGCGAGCTGCCGGGTGAGCCGGATGGCCTCGGCGGCGAGGTCGACGTCGCCGGAGTAGCCCTCGTTGAAGACCAGGTAGAGGACGCGCAGCACGGTGGCGACGTCGCCGGGCCGGTCGAAGCGCACGCCGGCCACGGTGCGCTTGGCCCGGCTGATGCGCTGCGCCATGGTCGCCTCGGGCACCAGATAGGCCCGGGCGATCTGGCGGGTGGTCAGCCCGCCGACGGCGCGCAGGGTGAGCGCGACCGCTGATGCCGGGGTCAGCGACGGGTGGGCGCACAGGAAGTAGAGCTGGAGTGTGTCGTCCACCGCGGGCGCCGGGCCGGGCGCCGGTTCCTCCTGGACACGGTTTTCACGCCGGCGGCGGGCGGTGTCCGCCCGGGTTCGGTCGAGGAACTTGCGCCAGGCCACGGTGACCAGCCAGCCCTTGGCGTCCCGAGGGGGCTCTGCCCTGCTCGGGCGAGGCCGAGAGCTCGCAGAGGGGCCGGCCGGCCAGACCCGGAGCGCCTCGAGGAGGGCGTCCTGCACGGCGTCCTCGGCCGCCGCGAAGTCGGCTCCGCGGCGGACGAGGGCGGTGAGCACGCTCGGGATGAGGCTGCGCAGCAGGGCCTCGTCCATGGGTGAGGTCACTCCGTGATGGTGGGCGGCGCGGTCAGGAACGGGCGCAGCTCGAGCCACTCGTGGATCGGCCTGCCGCCGGCACCGGGGGCGGCCGACAGTTCCCCGGCCAGCTCGACGGCGCGTTCGTGGCTGTCGACGTCGATGACCATCCAGCCGGCGATGAGGTCCTTGGTCTCGGCGAAGGGTCCGTCGGTGACCGGCGGGCGCCCCTCGCCGTCGTGGCGGACCCATGTTCCCTCGGGGGCGAGTGCCTGGCCGTCGACGAACTCGCCGGTCTTCTCCAGCCGGGCCGCGAAGTCGTTCATGTACTGCACGTGCGCCGAGATCTCCTTCGGGCTCCACTGGTCCATCGGCACGTCGTTGACCGCGGCCGGGGCGCCGCGGTAGTGCTTGAGCAGCAGGTACTTGGCCATCGTGGTTCTCCTCGCTGGTACGACCCATTGTGGTCGCGTTCACCCCGGGGACGGAGCGGGACGCGGGTTCTCGACATCGCCGTCCGGTTTTTTCCGGGCTTTCGCGCAGGAGCCCGGGTGAGCCGCCCGGCGGTGTCCGGGTCCCGGGACAAAAACGTGGGCCCGCGGGGTCCCGGACCGCCGGCACCGGCGGGGACACCTGCGGCAGGCGGCGCGTGTGCGAGCAGTGGCCGGCCGGCCCTCGCGATGCCGGTACGGCCTCGGGGGGCCTTGGTGCGCGGCGGTCGCTCCGTCGCCGGGTACGCCGCCCGCGCCGAGGGCGTCGAAGGTGCTGCGGAGCGCAGCGTGACGGGGCGGGTCCGGCTCGGGTCCGGGCGCTGAACCGGGGACGGGCCGGCGGTGGTCGGGGCGGCCGCCGCAGGGGCGTCGGCGGGATGTCGTACCGGTTGCGCACCGGGCCGCCGTGGCGGGATATCCGTGCGTGTCGCAGGCTGTGGGAGGCGTGCGCCGAGCGGCCCGGGCGCCGGCCGGTGGACGGCCTGCGGGCCAGGATCTCCGGGGCCGCCCACGGCGGCGTCGACGCCGGACAGAGCGGTCGGCGGCGGGCGCCGGTCCGACCGCCCGCCGGGCCCGGCGGGCCCGCCGGTACGCCGCAGGGGCGTCCGGGGAGTCCCGGCACCCCGCCCGACAAAAACTGACATAACACGCTCGTACAAAGTTCCGGAGAGTGCTCTGTTCGTGGCGGAATCGCAATGGTACTGTCGCCGCATATGCGCTTCGGTTCGGGGGGAGAAGCAGCGTGATGATCGGCATGCCGGGGGAGACCAACCCCGGAGGCGGACTTCCTCAAGATCAGATGTGTCGGCCTGTCAGACTGGATCACTCGGCCGAGCTTTCTGATTCAGTCATCCGGATTCCGATCGACATGCCCCGTGACGCCGATTCCCCTCGTCTGACCGGAATCGACCCGGACCATGTGCGTGCTCTGGCCGCGTGCCCCGACAGACTCCCGCCGATCATCGTGCACCGCTCGACCATGAAGGTCGTCGACGGAATGCACCGGCTGCACGCGGCCCGTCTGAACGGTGAGGAAACCGTCGAGGCCCGTTACTTCGAGGGGTCGGAGCGGGAAGCGTTCCTGCTCGCCATCGAGTTGAACATGAAACACGGTCTGGCGCTGACCCTCTCCGACCGCAAGAAGTCGGCGATGAGGATCCTGGAGAGTTTCCCCGAGTGGTCGGACCGGGCGGTCGCCGTGAAGACCGGCCTTTCCGGCAAGACCGTCGGGGTGTTACGCCGCAAATACGCGGGACAGATCGCGCAGGCTCCGCTCAGGGTCGGGCGCGACGGCCGGGTCCGGCCGCTCAATTCCCACAAGGGCCGCCCGAAGGCCACCGGAATCGTCCCCGAGGAGCCGGACACCGCCGCGCGGGAGAGCGCCGAGCCGGCCGGTGTGTCCGCGCCGGCGGTCCGGGACGCGCAGGAACGGTCGGGCAGGGACGACGGCCCGCCGCCGGGCGCGGGCGCCGAGGCGGGCGTCCGCGCGGCGCAGGCCGGCCTCTACCCGATGGGCTCGTTCGTCGACCCCGTCGCCCAGCTCGAGGCGTTGAAACGGGACCCCGCCCTGAAGTACAGCAACGACGGCCGGGAGATGATCCGCTGGCTGGAAGCCCGCATCATCCGCAGGACCGATCCCGTCCTGGTGCTGCAGGCGCCCGCTCATCAGGCGCGGAAGATCGCCGCTCTGGCGCGTGCGTGCGCGGCGCAGTGGAACCGTATCGCGATGCGCATGGAGCTGGTCTGCGACGAGTGCTCGCAGGCGCCCAACTGAGGAAATTCCGCAGTCGACCCGCGTGTCCCGGCTCTTGCGGGGCACCCCGCCCCCGGCAGGGTGTGCGGCGTCATGACCTCGTCGTGACGCCGCTGGCGGCATCCCCCGCGGGGAGGACGCACTGCGGGGAGATCCGCGGATGCCGCCGACGACACCGCCTGCGCCGGCCGCTCAGCTCGCGTAGCGGCCGAAGGTGGAGGAGGGCTGGCGTCCCGCGATCACGTCCAGCCGGGGATCGACGGTGAGGATCGCCTGGTGGAGCCGCTGTAACTGGGGGGAGGGTTCCACTCCCAGATCCTCGATCAGACGGGTTCTCAGGCGTTGGTAGACGCCCAGGGCCGATGCCTGCCGGCCCGAGCGGTACAGCGCCACCATGGCCTGGGAGTGCAGGCCCTCGTGCCGGGGGTGCCGAGCGATCAGGTCGGTCAGCTCGGCGATGAACTCGCAGTGCCGGCCGAGCCGCAGCTCGGCGTCGATCCGCCGTTCTATGGTGACCAGGCGGCTCTCCTCCAGGCGGGTCGCCTCGATCTCGAGCACGGAGCCGATCCGTACGTCGACCAGAGCGGACCCGTCCCACAGGTCGAGCGCCCGCCGGAAGAGGGTGGCCGCCATCAGGTCGTCGCCGCTGTCGAACGCGTGCTGCCCGGCGCTCACCAGGCGCTCGTACTCGTGGACGTCCACCTGCTCGGGCGGGATCTGGAGGAGGTATCCGCCGTACCGGGTGACCAGGACGTCCTTGGCGGTGCCCGGGGCGTCCGGGCCCATGGCCGCGCCCAGGCGCCGGCGCAGCTGGAGGATGTACGTCTGCAGCGTCGTCAGGGCACTCGCGGGCAGGTCGACTCCCCAGATCTCCTCCATGAGCGTCGAGATCGGAACGACCCGCCCTGGATAGAGGGCCAAAAGCGCCAGTATCTGCCGGGGCTTACTTGCGGTTGGTACGACATTCACACCGTTGACATCGGCACCAAGCGGGCCGAGGACCTTTACCCTCACAGATTCCTCCTAGAATCCGGCGGCTTCGCGCTTGCGAGCCGTCACCGAATCTGATCTGCAGCGCATGTCGCATTGGCAGACTCCGCAGCCTCTCTGTGCTCACCGAGCCGTCGAGTACGTTAACCGTTGGCGCGACCCGGATCCGCGGATACTCCACCGCTTTTCGGTTGTCCCTCTAATGGTGCTTTCGCCGTTGTCCACCGATAACTCATGGACCAGCGGGATTGTGTCGACTCATTGCCGGGTGCGGCAAGTGCTTCCCTCAGGCCGTGTCCGAGGAGGTCAAGGGCTGTTCAAACGGAGGAATTACCTCCGCCGGCCTTCCGGACGGGGGTCTCCCATCCCGCGCGCAGCTGTAATAAGGTCACCCTGATCGCCGTCCGGCCGGTGCGCCGGACCGGCGTCCGGCATGGCGTCGTGTCCGGCGCATTCCCGTTCGGAAACGTCCGGCGTCCTGGCCGGTGAACAGGTGAGGGCGGCCCGGGCCACGCAAATGCGGCCCTCTTCCGGCGCGCTCCGCCGGATTGCGCGGACGACCGGTGCCGGCGGTCCTCACCCGCCGGCCGGCACTCCCCCGCTCTCCCCCGCCGTGCGGGCCGCGCCGGCCGGAAGGCCGTCGGCCGGGGGCGGGAGGCCGTCGGCCGGCCGCCGGTGCCCCGCGGGTGCGCCTGGGCAGGGCCCCGTGCGGCTCACAGCCCGCTGCCGGGCCTGTGCCGTGCCGCCGGGGGCGTGGGGCGCGCCGGGCGGCACGGCACAGGCCCGGCTGCCGCGGCCGCTGCCGCCATGGCCGTCGCGGCCGTCACGACCGCCGCTGCCGCCATGGCCGTCGCGGCCGCCGCGCACGCGGCAGTGCCCGCCACCGCGTGGGTCCGGCGGTGGCGGGCGCTGCCGCGTGGGCGGGCGGGCCCGCTCGGCGGGTCCGCCCGGCGGTCACTGGGGAGGGTTGCCGTGTTTGCGCAGCGGCAGGCCGATCTGCTTGGTGCGCAGCATCCTCAGGGAGGAGACGAGGACCCGCCGGGTGTCGACGGGGTCGATCACGTCGTCCACCAGGCCGCGTTCGGCCGCGTGGTAGGGGTGCATCAGCTGGGCCCGGTACTCCTTCACCAGACGTGCCCGTTCGGCCTCGGGGTCCGCCGCCCGGGCGATCGCGCGGCGGAAGATCACGTTCGCGGCGCCCTCGGCGCCCATCACGGCGATCTCGTTGGTGGGCCAGGCGAAGGTGAGGTCGGCGCCGATGGACTGGCTGTCCATGACGATGTAGGCGCCGCCGTAGGCCTTTCTGAGGATCAGTGAGATCCGCGGCACGGTGGCGTTGCAGTAGGCGTACAGGAGCTTCGCGCCGTGGCGGATGACGCCGCCGTGCTCCTGGTCGGTGCCGGGCAGGAAGCCCGGCACGTCCAGCAGGGTGACGATCGGGATGTTGAACGCGTCGCACATCTGCACGAAGCGGGCGGCTTTTTCGCTGGCCCGGATGTCCAGCACGCCGGCCAGTGTCTGCGGCTGGTTGGCCACGATGCCCACGACCGAGCCGTCGAGGCGGGCCAGGGCGCAGACCACGTTGCGTGCCCACTGCTCGTGGACCTCGACGTACTCGCCGTCGTCGACGATCTCCTCGATGACCCGGCAGACGTCGTAGGGGCGGTTGCCGTCCACGGGCACCAGGTCCAGCAGGGCCTCGCAGGGCCGGTCCGGCGGGTCCTGGGTGCTGACCACCGGTGGGTTCTCGCGGTTGTTCTGGGGCAGCATCGACAGCAGGTAGCGGACGTCGGCGAGGCAGCTCTCCTCGTCCTCGTGGACGAAGTGCGCCACGCCGCTGGTGCGGGCGTGCACGTCCGCGCCGCCGAGCCCGTCGTGGGTGATCTCCTCCCCCGTCACGGCCTTGACCACGTCGGGGCCGGTGATGAACATCTGCGCCACGTCGCGGACCATGAACACGAAGTCGGTCAGCGCCGGGCTGTAGGCGGCGCCGCCCGCGCACGGGCCGAGCATGACGGAGATCTGCGGGATGACGCCGGACGCGCGGGTGTTGCGCTGGAAGATGCCGCCGTAGCCGGCCAGTGCCGAGACGCCTTCCTGGATGCGCGCGCCCGCGCCGTCGTTGAGGGAGACCAGCGGGGCGCCGGCGGCGATCGCCTTGTCCATCACCTTGTGGATCTTGGCGGCGTGCGCCTCGCCGAGTGCTCCGCCGAAGATGCGGAAGTCGTGGGCGTAGACGAAGACCGTGCGTCCCTCCACCGTTCCCCAGCCGGTGATCACCCCGTCGGTGTAGGGCCTGCGGTCCTCCAGTCCGAAGCCGGTCGCCCGGTGTGTGCGCAGCTGCTCCATCTCGCAGAAGGAGCCCTCGTCCAGCAGCAGGGCGATGCGCTCGCGTGCCGTCAGCTTCCCCTTGGCGTGCTGGGCCCGGGTCGCTGCGGTTCCCGGTCCGTGCACGGCGCGTCGGCGCACGGCGCGCAGCCCGGCCGCCCGCCCCCGGGAGTCGTCTCCCTCGGCGGGTGGGCGGCAGACGTCGTCGATGAGGGTCACGTTGCGTCCCTTCCTGCCTCCGGCCGGCCGCTACTGCCAGCTGTGCGGCGGCTGATAGGCCGCGAGTCGGTCCCACCGGTGCCACTGCGCGGCGGCCGGCCGCGGTGCGGTGTCCCGGCTGTGCCGGCTCGCGCGCGCCCGCTGTCCGGCCAGTGCGGCCATCAGCACCACCGTGACGACGGCCAGTTCCGCCTCGTCGGCCGATCCGCGCTCCACGCGCACCGCGTGGGCGGTCCGTTCTTCCACGGGGCACCTCCTGGGGTTTTCCCCCACGGTGGGGCCCGCTCCTGCAGAACAGCTGGTGTCCTGCTCGACATCCGCCGGTGCCGGCCGGCGGCGGGCGGCGGCGGGCGGCGGGCCTCCAACGGGACGCGAGTGCTGGTTGAGCGTTCCTCCCGGCGCCGCGGGGAGTGTGGTGCGCACCGGACGGCGGTTGTTCTCAAGGCCGGCAGGCCCTGCGTGACAAGGAGAACGCGACCATGCCCACAGGCCCCTTGGTTGACGACGATGCGCCGGGCGGAACGACGTGGTGAGCGGCCGGCGCACCGAGGTGTGCCTGGTCGGAGCCGGCCCGCGCGGATTCTCCCTGCTGGAGCGGCTGTGCGCGCAGGAGCGCAAGTCCCCGCTGTGGGAGCGGGTGGGCGTGCACGTCGTCGAACCCGAACCGCCCGGCGCGGGCCGCGTGTGGCGGCCCTCGCAGTCGCCGCACCTGCTGATGAACACCGTCGCCTCGCAGGTCACGGTGTACACCGACGGCAGTGTCAGCATCCGGGGCCCGCTGGAGGAGGGGCCGAGTCTGTACGAGTGGGCCAGGGCGCTCCACCGGGGTTCGCTGCCGCCCGGTCCCGCCACGCCCCGCGACGAGGACGTCCTGGCCGAGGCCCGGGCGCTGGGGCCGGACACCTATCCCACCCGTGCCCTGTACGGGCGGTACCTGACCTGGGCGTTCGAGCAGGTCGTCGCGAACGCGCCGGCGCATGTGGTGGTGCGGGTGCACCGGGTGCGGGCGGTGGCCCTGGAGGAGGAGCCGCCGGCGGGCGGGCCGGGGGGTGCCGGCGGGGCGGGGCCGCAGACCGTGGTGCTCGAGGACGGCACGCGGCTGACGGGGCTGTCCGCGGTGGTGCTCGCGCAGGGGCACGTCCCCGCCCGTCCCGGGCGGCGCGAGCGGGTGCTGGCGGAGTTCGCCGCCCGGCACGGTCTGGTCTACGTCGCGCCGGCCAATCCCGCGGACGTGGACCTGTCGCGCATCGCGCCGGGCGAGCCCGTGCTGCTGCGCGGGCTGGGGCTGAACTTCTTCGACTACATGTCGCTGTTCACCCACGCCCGGGGCGGCACGTTCGAACGGGTGGGGGGCCGGCTGGTGTACCGGCCGTCGGGCCGGGAACCGCGGATGTTCGCCGGTTCGCGGCGCGGGGTGCCGTACCACTCCCGCGGCGACAACGAGAAGGGTGCGCACGGCCGTTACCGGCCGCGGCTGCTGACCGTGGAACGGGTCGCGGCGCTGCGCGCGGCGGGCGCGGGGCCGCTGCGTTTCAACGACGTGCTGTGGCCGATGATCTCCACGGAGGTGCAGAGCGTCTACTACGAGGCGCTGCTGAGGGCGCGGGGCGAGGAGGCGGCCGCCGTGGCCCGTTTCGCGTCGCGTTTCCTGCGGGCGGCACCGGGCCGGGCGCAGGACGCCGTGCTGGAGGCCGCCGGGATCGGGCGGGACGAGCGCTGGGACTGGGGGGTCCTCTCCCGTCCGTACGCCGCGCGTTCCTTCGCCGGCCCGGCCGAGTTCCGTGCCTGGCTGCGCGACCATCTGGTCCGTGACGTCGCCGAGGCGCGCCGGGGGAACGTGCACGGGCCGCTGAAGGCCGCTCTGGACGTGCTGCGGGACCTGCGCAACGAGATCCGGCTGGCCGTCGACCACGGCGGGCTGGAGGCGGCCTCGCACCGTGACGAGCTGGAGCGGTGGTACACGCCGCTCAACGCCTATCTGTCCATCGGCCCGCCCGCCGGGCGGGTGGAGGAGATGATCGCGCTGATGGAGGCCGGGGTGCTCGACGTGACCGGCCCCGGCCTGCACGTGAGCACCGGCGTCGAGGAGGGGGAGGCCGTCTTCGTCGGCACGTCGGCCGCGGTTCCCGGCGTGCGGGTGCGGGCCACCGCGCTGATCGAGGCCCGGCTGCCCGGGACCGATCTGCGCCGTACGGCCGATCCGCTGATGCGCCGGCTGCTGGAGGCGGGCCAGTGCCGCCCCTACCGCATCGGCGGCGACGGCGACGGCGGCTACGAGACGGGCGGGCTGGCCGTGTCGGTGCGGCCGTACCACCTGCTGGACGGTGCGGGGGCGGCGCATCCGCGGCGCTTCGCGTTCGGGGTGCCCACGGAGTCGGTGCACTGGGTGACGGCGGCGGGGATACGGCCCGGTGTCGGGTCGGTGACGCTGGAGGACTCCGACGCCATCGCGGCGGCGGTGCTGGCGCTGCCCGCCCCGCTGCACCCGGCGCCGGACGCGGTGGACGGCATTGCGGTGGTTCCCGGCCCGAGAGAGGTGCATCCGTGAGGACGACGCGCAGCGAACCCGCCGATCGCATCCCCGGCGTGCAGCCGGACGCCGGGCTGCTGTCGCCGGTGCGGGTGGGCACCGAGGTGGAGGCCGCGGTGGGTGACACCGCCTGGCTGCAGGCCATGCTGGACGCGGAGGCGGCGCTGGCCCGGGCCCAGGCCCGCTGCGGCACGGTGCCCGCCGCGGCCGCCGCGGCGATCACGGCCGCCGCCCGGGCCGAGCACTTCGACGTGCGGGAACTGGCCCTGGCCGCCCGCCGGACGGCGAACCCGGTGGTCGCGCTGGTGGCCGCGCTGACCCGCCTGGTCGGCAAGGAGGCGCCGGAGGCCGCCGAGTACGTGCACCGCGGCTCCACCAGCCAGGACGTCTTCGACACCGGCGCGATGCTGGTGGCGGCGCGGGCCCTGCGGCCGATCGTCGCGGACCTGCGGGCCACGGCGGCGTCCCTGACGGAGCTGGCGGCCGCCCACCGCGACACGGCGATGGCCGGGCGGACGCTGGCCCTGCACGCCGTGCCCACCACGTTCGGGCTCAAGGCGGCCGGCTGGCGGCAGCTGGTGCTGGAGGCGGCCGCGCGCCTGGAGCGGATCGCCGGCGAGGGGCTGCCGGTGTCGCTGGGCGGCGCGGCCGGCACCCTGGCCGGCTATCTGCAGTACGCGGGGCAGGCCGCGGGCGGCGCCGGCGGCAGCCCGGAGCAGGTGGAGGAGGTGGTGGACGATCTGGTCGAGGCGTTCGCCGCCGAGACGGGCCTGGCCCGGCCGGTGCTGCCCTGGCACGCGCTGCGCACGCCGGTCACCGATCTGGGCGCGGCCCTGGCCTACACCGCGGGCGCGCTGGGCAAGATGGCGGCGGACGTGCAGGTGCTGGCCCGTACCGAGATCGGCGAGGTCGCCGAGCCCGCCGGGGCCGGCCGGGGGGTGTCGTCGGCGATGCCCCACAAACGCAACCCGGTCCTGGCGACCCTGATGCGCTCGGCGGCGGTGCAGGTGCCGGCGCTGAGCTGCGTGCTGGCGCAGTGTCTGCCGGCGGAGGACGAGCGCTCGGCGGGACTGTGGCACGCCGAGTGGCAGCCGTTGCGCGAGTGCCTGCGGCTCACCGGGGGCGCCGCGCACGCGGCCGCCGAGCTGGCGGCGGGCCTGAGCGTGCATCCGCGGCGGATGCGCGACAACCTCGACGCGACCGGCGGGCAGATCGTCTCCGAGCGCCTCTCGGCGTGTCTGGCGTCCCGGCTGGGGAAGGCGGCGGCCGGGGAGCTGCTCGGCCAGGCCTTGGAGCAGGCGCGGCGAAGCGGTCGCGCGCTCGGCGACGTGCTGGCCGCATTCCCCGGGCTGGAGGGTGTGCTGAGCCGCGAGGAGCTGGCGGAGCTGCTGGATCCCGGGCGGTACACCGGGGCCGCGGGGCCGCTGGTGGACCGGGCGCTGCGGGGGTGAGGGGCGGACCGCGGCCGTCGCTGTCGTACGGGTGCGGGCCGGGCCCGCCGTGCGGGTACGCCGCGGACCGGACGCGGCATGCGGGTACGCCGCGGGCCGGGCCCGCCGTGCGGGTACGCCGCGGACCGGACGCGGCATGCGGGTACGCCGCGGACCGGACGCGGCATGCGGGTACGCCGCGGACCGGACGCGGCATGCGGGTACGCCGCGGACCGGGCCCGCCGTGCGGGTGCGCCGCGGGCCGGGCGGGGCGGGGCCTGCGGCGGCCTCTGCCGCTCTTCCGCGCCGGTTGTTCTTCCGGGGCGGGTGGGCGACCCGTCGTCCTTCGAGACATGCTCCAGCGCCGCTCCGCCGGTCGCTGCGAGTTTCGCGAAAGGTGCTCTCCCCTGCCCCCTACGCCCGTTCGCAACCGTCACGCCATCGCCCCAGCCGGAGGAATGCCATGCCGCCACTGCCGCCCGCCCGTGTCGTCCGTGCCGTCGAAGGGGTGCGCGCAGCTCTGCAGAGTCTGACGCGCAAGCTCGCACCGCCGCCGTTCGCGCTCCTGGAACTCGTCCAGGGGGCCATGGTCAGCCAGGCGATCTACGTGGCCGCCGAGCTGCGGGTCGCGGAGACCCTCGTGGACGGCCCGCTGGCGCCGGAGCGGATCGCCGAGAAGACCGGTGCGGACCCCGACGCGCTGCACCGCCTGCTGCGGCTGCTGGCGACCTACGACATCTTCGCCGAGCACAAGGACGGGCGGTTCGCCCTGACCCCGATGGCCCGGGCGCTGTGCGAGGACGCGCCGATGTCCATGTACGGCATCGCCCGGCTGATGGGGCATCCCCTGCACTGGGAGGACTGGGGCCACCTGGTCGACGCGGTGCGCACCGGCGAGCCGAGCCTGCCCAAGCTGCGCGGCATGGGCGCGTTCGAGTACCTGGAGGCCAACGCGGAGTACGGGGCGGTCTTCACCAGCGGTATGGGTGCGATGTCGAGCACGGAGACCGAACCGCTGCTGGCCGCCTACGACTTCGCCCGCTACGGCACCGTGGTCGACTTCTGCGGCGGCCGGGGCGACCTGCTCGCCGGCGTGCTGAAGAAGACGCCGTCGGCGCGCGGGATCCTCTCCGACCCCCGGGTGGGCTCCAACGGCGCCGCCGCCTTCCTCGCCGAGCAGGGTGTGTCCGACCGGTGCACGATCGCGGACGGCGGCCTGTTCGACGCGGTGCCCGGCGGCGGGGACGCGTACATCCTCAAGCACATCATCCACGACTGGCCGGAGCCGCAGGCCCTGGAGATCCTGGGGAACGTGCGGGAGGCGATGAACCCCGGCGGCCGTCTGCTGGTGATGGAGATGGTCGTCCCCGACAAGCTGAACGGCCCGCACTCGGGGAAGCTGGTCGACCTGTGGCTGATGCTGCTGGTGGGCGGCAAGGAGCGCACCCGCGCCCAGTACGGCGACCTGCTGGACAGGGCCGGGTTCAGGCTGGAGCGTGTCGTGCAGACGCCGGCGGCGATCTCGATCGTCGAGGCGAGCCGGCGCTGACCGCACCGGTGCCGGTTCCGGCCCCGCGGCCCCCTGATGCTTGGGGGGCCGCGGGGCCGTCCTTGTCGCCGGGGGGGCTGCTGCGGGGGTCAGGTGCGGTCGGTGCGCAGGGGGACCTCGCGCACGAGGAGCGCGGTCAGCAGGGCGAGGCCGGCGGCCAGCGACGCCAGCAGGAAGGCGCCCTGGACGCCCTGGGCGACGGCGCCGCGGTAGACGGTGCGCATCCCGGCCTCCAGGCGGTTCATGCCCTGTGCGTTGAGCCGGGTGTCGGGGAGGGAGGCGGTGCCGTGTGTCTGCCGGGCCATCACCTCGCGCACCCGGCTGTTGAACAGGGTGCCCATGACGGCGACGCCGACCGACTGGCCCAGGGTGCGGAAGAGCGTCATCGCGGCGGAGGCGACGCCCACGTCCTGGGCGGTGACGCTGTTCTGCGCGACGGTCATCACGTTCTGTCCCAGAAAGCCCATGCCGGCGCCCAGCAGCGTCATGAAGAGCGCGGCGGCCGGCCGGGGGGTGTGGGTGTCCATGCGGGACAGCAGCAGGGTGCCGGCGAGCATGGCGGCCGCGCCGCTGACCTGGAGGGCTTTGTAGCGGCCCGTGCGGGCGACGGCCCGTCCGGAGAACTGGGAGACCACGACCAGGGCGCCGAGCATCGGCAGCAGCAGCAGGCCGGAGCCGGTGGCGGAGACGCCGTGCACGGCCTGCTGGTACAGCGGGAGGTAGAGGACCGCGCCGAACATCACGAAGCCGTTGGTGAAGCTCAGTGCGGACATCAGGGAGAAGTTGAGGCTGCGGAAGAGGCGCGGCGGCAGCACCGGCTGGGCGGCGCGGGACTGGGCGTGGACGAAGCCGGCCAGGGCCGCGGCGCAGACGGCGGCGAGGGCGAGGATCGTCGGTGAGTTCCAGGCGTGTCTGACGCCGCCCCAGGTGACCACCAGCACGAACGAGACGATGCAGATGACCAGCAGGACGGCGCCCACGTAGTCGATGTGGGCCTCGCGGCGGGGGCCGGCCACCCGCACCAGACGGGCGATCAGGACCAGGGCGAGGGCGCCGACGGGCAGGTTGACCAGGAACGTCCAGCGCCAGCCGACGGTGTCGGTGATGCCGCCGCCGATCAGCGGGCCGACGATCATGGAGAACACCATGACGCTGGTGATCATGCCCTGGTAGCGGCCGCGTTCGCGCGGCGGGATCAGCTCGGCGATGACGGCCATGACGCCGACCGCGAGCCCTCCCCCGCCGAGGCCCTGCAGGGTGCGGGCGGCGATCAGCTCCGCCATGTCCTGGGCCAGCCCGCACAGGGCGGAGCCGGTCAGGAAGACCGACATCGCCACGACGAGCCAGCGGGTGCGCCCGTACATGTCGCCGAGCCGGCCCCAGACGGGGATGGAGGCCGCGGCGGCCAGGGTGTAGGAGGTGACGGCCCAGGACAGGTAGGCGACGCCGCCGAGTTCACCGGCGATCGTGGGCATCGAGGTCGCGACGATGGTGGTGCCCAGCGAGGAGGGCAGCATCGCGAGCAGGAGCGGTATCAGCGCCAGGCGTACGCTGTGCTGCCGGGGGCCGCGCCTGGTGCCCTCGGTCTCGCCGGTCGTCGCGCCCATGAGCTTTCCCCTCCTGGCCAGAACGCCTCATCTGATGTGCATCGTGGCCATCATGCCCCGCGCGCCGTGCTCGAACATGTGGCAGTGGTAGACGTAGCGGCCCCGGTAGGTGTCGAAGACGGCCTGGAGCCTGACCGTCTCGCCCGGGGCGAGGAAGACGGTGTCCTTCAGGCCGCTCTCCCCCGGCTGCGGGGGCCGTCCGTCGCGCTCCAGCACCCGGAACTGCACCAGGTGCAGGTGGAAGTTGTGCTCGGCGCGCGCGTTGGCGTTGGTGACCGTCCAGATCTCGCTGGTGCCGAACTTGACGAAGGCGTCGACGCGTTCGGGGTCGTAGGTCTTCTCGTCGATGTAGGCGCCGGGGTGTTCGCCGCCCTCGTCCATGCGCAGGACGACGGCGCGTTCGGCGTCGGGGCGGGGCAGCGGGGGCAGGGTGCGCAGCCGGGCGGGGATGCGGCTGGGGTCGTCGGCGGTGCGCACCACGTCGAAGCGCAGCACCTCGCCGGTCTCCTCGGCCGGGCCGGGGCCGTTGGTGTTCTTCAGCACCACGCTGGTGCCGACCGGGTAGCGGGAGAAGTCGACGACGACGTCGGCGCGTTCGCCCGCGGACAGCGGGACGTGGTCGGTGGTGTGGGGGGCGGCGAGCAGGCCGCCGTCGGAGCCGATCTGGACGAGGGGGCCGCCGTCGGCGAGGCGCAGGTCGAAGCGGCGCTGGTTGGAGGCGTTGAGCAGGCGCAGCCGGTACTTGCGGGCGGCGACCTCGAAGTAGGGGTAGGGCACGCCGTTGGCCAGGAGGGTGTTGCGGGCGCGGTCGCCCATCGCGTAGGCGAGTTGGCCCTGGTCGTCGAAGCGGGCGTCGCGCAGGGCGATGACGACCTCGTAGCGTCCCGCGGGCAGGGGCAGGGCGCGTTCGGTGGCGTCGGTGAGCAGGTAGGAGCCGGACAGCCCGCGGTAGGTGTTCTCCGCCTCGAGGTGGTGGGCGTGGTCGTGGAACCACAGCGGGGCGTGCGGCTGCCGGTTGGGGTAGTGGTAGACGCGGTCGGCGCCGGGGGCGATGACGTCCATGGGGTCGCCGTCGCTGTCGGGGCGCACGGCGGCTCCGTGCAGGTGCACCGCGGTCGGCACGGTGAGGCGGTTGCGCTGGCGGATCACCACGGGGCGGCCGGTGCGGGCCTTGATGAGCGGTCCGGGGAAGTGGCCGTCGTAGGTGAGGACGTCGGTGTGTATGCCGGGCAGGATCTCCGCGCGGGCGGGCTTGATGGTCATCTCGTACACGTCGGCTCTGCCGGCGGTGCCCAGCGGTCGTTTCACCGGCAGCAGGGGCATGGGCCGGCGGAACTTCTCCACCGCGGCCGGGGCCGCCGGTTGCGCCGCGGCCGGCGCCGCGGCCGGGTTCGCGGGCGTCGAATTCGCGGCGACCAGGGGGGCCAGGGCGGCGCCGGTCAGCCCCACGCCTGTGGTGGCGACCGCAACGCTCAGTGCACTGCGTCGGGTGATCATGGTGTTCTCCTGGACTCGTCTGCACGGCTGCCGGTGCGGGGGGCGGCTGTAGTCCAGCAAGGCGCACTCGCGTCCGGCTCGTGCGGCGTGCTCGCGGGGTGCGGCCGCCTCACCCGGTGCCCAGCTTGAATCCCACCCCGCGCACGGTGACGACCCATCCGCTGCCGCCGAGTTTGCCGCGCAGGCTGCTGACGTGGGTGTCGATGGTGCGGCGCGACCAGAAGTCGCCCCACACCTGCTGCAGGAGCTGCTTGCGCGGGATCACCGTGTCGGGCTGGGAGGCGAGCAGGTGCAGCAGGTCGAACTCCTTGCGGGTGAGGGCCACCGGCTCGTCGTCGACGGTGACGGTGCGCGAGTCGACGTCGATGTGGAGGCGGCCGTGGTGGATCTCGCGGGCCGCGGCGGGCTGCCAGCGGGCGCGGCGCATCACCGCCTCGATGCGGGCCATGAGTTCGCGCAGCCCGTAGGGCTTGGTGACGTAGTCGTCGGCGCCGGCGTGCAGCCCGAGGACGCAGTCGAGTTCGGAGCGGCGGGCGGTGACGATGATGATGGGGACCCGGCTGACCTCGCGGATCGCGCGGCACACCTCCAGGCCGTCGAGGTCGGGCAGGTCGAGGTCGAGCAGTACCAGTTCGACGTCGCTGTAGGCCTGCAGGGCGGCGCTGCCGCGGCGGACGCCGACCGGGTCGTGTCCGTGGCGGCGCAGCTGGGCGGTCAGGGATCCGGCGAGGGCGGCGTCGCCGTCGACGACCAGGATGCGCTGGCCGGTGGGTGCCCGCGCCGCCGGGGCGTCCGGCTGCGCGGGCCGGGTGGCCTCGGGTTCGGGGACGGCGGGCTCCAGCAGTGCCGGTGACGGAATGTGGCTCATGCCTCCCCCGTGGAAGGTGCTGGCCGCCGCGCGCGGGCGGCGGCCGGACGGTTTTCCCGCCGACGAACCTAGGGATGCGTGGTGGAGTCCGGCTACGGCTGGGCTCGCGGCCCCTGCAGGGGCGCTCCGGGGCTGAGGACCCAGGCCGAGTCGTGGCGGGTGAAGCCGACGCGCGGGTAGTAGGCGGTCGCGGCGGGTGCCGAGAGGAGCACCACCTTGGCGTCGGGGGCTTCTTGCCGGGTGGCCTCCAGCAGGGCCCGTCCCACCCCGGAGCGCTGGTGGCGGCGCACCACGGCGATGTCGGACAGGTAGGTGACGTAGGAGAAGTCGGTGATGCTGCGGGCGATGCCGATGAGGGTGCCGTCGGGGTCGCGGGCGACGACGACGAGGTTGGCCTGGCGGATCATGGCGGCCATCCGGTCGCGGTCCTCGACGGGGCGGCGCTCGCCCAGTCCGGACTCGTGGTAGACGGCGAGCACCTCGTCGAGGTCGAGGCCGGCTCCGTCGGCGCGTTCAGTCTTCCAGCTCATCGAGTGTCTCCAATCGCCGCCGTACGACGTCGTGGTGGACGAGGAAGCGTTCGGGCCGCAGTTCCTCGCGCAGGTGGACGCCTTCCTCGGCCAGGGTGTGGGTGAACGCGGTGCCGGTGGCCAGGGTCCGGTCGGCGGCCCGTTGCGCGGAGCGGTAGGCCTGCTCGCGTTCGGTGCCCTCGCCGAGGAGTTCGGCCAGGACGGCGGAACTGTAGATGAGGCCGTGGGTGCGGTCCAGGGCGGCCCGCATCCGGTCGGGGTGGACGTGGAGGCAGGACAGCAGTTCCTCGGCCATCGTGGCCTGGAAGTGGGCGACGGCCAGGCTGTCGGGCAGGATGACCCGCTCGACCGACTGGTGGGCCAGGTCGCGTTCGTGCCACAGGGCGACGTCCTCGAGCGCGGTGGTGGCGTAGCCGCGCAGCAGGCGGGCCAGGCCGCACAGCCGTTCGCTGGTGGTGGGGTTGCGTTTGTGGGGCATGGCGCTGGAGCCCTGGTAGGCGCTGGAGCGGCGTTCCTCGACCTCGGCGACCTCGGTGCGTTGCAGCAGCCGCATCTCCAGGGCGATCTGCTCGATGCAGGCGCCCAGGGCGGCGACGGCCTGCACCAGTTGGGCGTGCCGGTCACGGGCGACGACCTGGCTGGGGGCGGGTTCGGTGCCCAGGCCCAGCGACTGGCACACGTAGCTCTCGACGAAGGGGTCGATGAGGGCGTAGGTGCCGACGGAGCCGGAGATCGTGCCGACGGCGACGGCGTCGCGGGCGGCGGCGAGGCGGCGCAGCGAGCGGTCGACGGCGAAGGCGTAGCCGGCGAGTTTGTGCCCGAAGGTGGTGGGTTCGGCGTGGACGCCGTGGGTGCGTCCGACCATGAGGGTGTCGAAGTGCTCCAGGGCCTTGTCCACCAGGGTGCGGCGCAGCCGGCGTGCGGCGGCCGTCAGCAGGTCGGTGGCGCGGGCCAGGGTGTGGCCCAGGGCGGTGTCGACCAGGTCGTAGCTGGTCATGCCCAGGTGCACCCAGCGGGCCGAGGAGTCGGGGATGTCCTCGCAGTAGGCGGCGAGGAAGGAGAGCACCTCGTGGTCGCGGTCCTTCTCGATCTCGGCGACGCGGGCGGCCAGCGGGACGCGGGCCCGGCGCATGTCGCGGACCGCTTCCTCGGGTACGCGTCCCAGCCGTACCTGGGCCTCGGTGGCGAGGATCTCGACGCGGACCCAGGTGGCGTAGCGCGACTGGTCGGAGAAGAGCTCGGCCATCTCGGGCAGGGTGTATCGGGCGATCATGCAACGACCTCTGTTCTGCCGGTGGTCAGTAGGCCTCGAAGTACTCGCGCTGCTCCCAGTCGGTGACCTGGCCGTCGCCGGTGCCGGTGGTGGCGCGCCAGGTGTCGTAGCGGCGCAGTTCGCTCTCCTTGAGTTTGGTCAGGCAGGTGGTGAGCGGGCGGCCCAGGAGCTGGTCGGCGCGTCCGGCGCGGAACGCGGCGAGGGACTCGCCCAGGGACTGCGGCACGAACTGGGCGGCCGTCCCGGCGGGGCCGGGGCGCCGCCCGGTCGCGCCGTCGAGGCCCTCGAGGCCCTTGAGGCCGGCGAAGAGCTGGGCGGCGATGGCGAGGTAGGGGTTGGCGCACGGTTCCGCGCTGCGGTTCTCGATGTGTGCGCCGGTGCCGCCGCCGACCATGCGGAGCATGACGGTGCGGTCCTCCACGCTCCAGTCGATGCGGGTGGGGGCCAGGGCGTGCCGGGCGTCCAGGCGCCGGTAGCCGTTGACGGTGGGCACCGACAGCAGGAACAGTTCGCGGCTGTAGTCCAGCAGGCCGTCGGCGTAGGCCTTGGCTTCGGCCGAGGGGCCGCCGGCGGGGCCTTCGGCGGCGAAGAGGTTGCGTCCGGTGGCGTTGTCGCGCACGGACTGGTGCAGGTGCCAGCCGCTGGGGTCGAAGGCGGGCAGGCGCGGCTGGGACATGAAGGAGGCGTGGTGGCCGCGTTGGGCGCACCAGCGTTTGGTGGTGGTGCGGAACAGCAGCATCGCGTCGGCGGTGTCGAGGGCGGACATGGGGCTGAAGGTGGACTCGACCTGGCCGGGGCCCGATTCGTGTTCCATGGAGCGCAGGGGCAGGCCGAGGGCGCTCAGGTGCAGGGCGAGCGGGTCGGTGATGTGGGCGACGGAGTCGTAGCGGGCGTCCAGGTTGAACTGGTAGCCGGCGTTGAGGGGGGTCACGCGCGGGGCGCTGCCCTGCAGGCCGAAGCCGTTGCCCTCGTGGCCCGGGGCGTCGTCGAGGCGCCGGGTGAGGTACCACTCGACCTCCAGGCCGACCACCGCGGAGTAGCCGCGTCGGGTGTAGGCGGCGTCGAGTTCGCGCAGCACGGCGCGGGAGGACAGCGGGTGGGGGGTGCCGTCGCGCAGGTACTCGTCGCCGATGACCCAGGCGGTGCGCGGTTCGGTGCCGGGCAGGGTCTGGAAGGTCAGCGGGTCGGGGACCAGGATGAAGTTGCCGGCGCCGGCGATCTCCTCCACGCCGAGGCCGGGTTCGCCGAGGAAGTCGACCGCGATGGCGTGTCCGGTGTCGAAGAGGAAGGGTCCGGGGCTGAAGTTCATGCCGTTGCGCAGGACCGAGCGGAAGGCGTCGGCGGTCAGTGTCTTGGAGCGGGCCAGGCCGTGCGGGTCGGGGAAGACCAGGCGGACGAGGTCGAGGTGGGTGAGGTCGGCCTCGATCCGTTCGGCGGCGGCGAGCTGCTCCGGGCTCCACAGGCCGTGGTCGGAGACGAACGAGGGGGTGCCGACGGCGTCCTCGGCGGAGACCGGGCGCCATGACCGGGTGTACATGGTGTCAGGGGGTCCTTTCGGTGGCGGGGACGAGCGCGTGCCGGGCGCGGGGCGGGGGCAGCGGTCCCAGCTCCGCCTCCAGCCGGTGCGCGGCCTTCAGGACCAGGTCGTCGGCCCCGACGGGTCCGACGAGCTGCACTCCGGCCGGCAGTCCGGAGCCGGTCAGGCCGGCCGGGAGGGTGACGGCGGGCTGGCCGGTCATGTTGAAGGGGTACGAGGCGGGTGACCAGGCCAGCCAGAGCAGGTCGCGGGGATCGGCGGCCCAGGCCGGTGCGACGGCGCGCACGTCGAAGGGTTCGATGGGGACGGTGGCCATGGCCAGCAGGCCGTAGCGGCTCATCACCGAGCGCAGTCTGGTGCGCAGTTCCTGGCGGACCTCCTCGGCCCGCATCAGGGCGGCGGCGCTGAGGGTGCGTCCGTAGCGGACGATCTCGAGGCGGCCGGGGTCGCAGTCGTGCTCGTCCTCGGGGGGTGTGGCGGCCGCCTCGGCGGCGGCGAGGATGTCGACGAGGGCGGGGTAGAGGTCGTCGCAGCGCACGTGGACGCGTTCGACCTGGTGTCCCTGGCCGGTCAGGGCGGTCATGGCCTGTTCGGTGACCTTGCGGATCTCGTCGGTGGTGCCGTCGTACTCGATCCATCCGATGCGCCGGCAGCGGCTGTCGCGGGGCAGGTCGATCGAGCCGAGTCCGGAGTCGGGGTCGGCCGGGTGCGGTCCGGTGATGACGGCGGCCAGTGCGGCGGCGTCGGCGACGGTGCGGGCCAGTGTTCCCTGGTGGGCGAGGCGGTCGACGCCGTTGGGGACGTAGGGGACCTTGCCGTAGGAGGGTTTGTAGCCGGCCACTCCGCAGAACGCGGCGGGGATGCGGATGGAGCCGGCTCCGTCGGTGCCCAGGGCGCCCTCGCCCAGGCCGGTGGCCACGGCGGCGGCGGCGCCGCCGCTGGAGCCGCCGGCGGTGAGGTGCGGGGCGTAGGGGTTGGCGGTGGGGGGTGCGACGCGGCCGAGGGTGGAGGCGCTCCAGCCGTACTCGGAGGTGGTGGTCTTGCCGATGACGACGGCGCCGGCCCTGCGCAGCCGGGCGACGGCCGGGGCGTCCTGGCGGGGGCGCCGGTTGGTCAGCAGGGAGCCGCGGGTGGTGGGCAGGTCGCGGGTCTGCAGGAGGTCCTTGACGGAGACGGTGACGCCGAGGAGCGGGGCGGTGCGCCAGGCGTCGTCTCCGTGGGCGCGGATGCGCCGGTCGGCGTGTTCGGCGGCTTGGAGGGCCTCCTCGCCGGCGGTGGTGACGAACGCGCCCAGGGTGTCGTGTTCGCGGACGGCGTTCAGCACGGACGTGACGTGTTCGACGACGGTGATCTCCCTGCGGCGCAGGCGCTCGGTGAGTTCACCGATGCCCGGGGCCGTCATCGGGTGGTGTCCGGGGGGCCGGGGCGGGCGGTGTCGGTGCCGGTGATGGTGCGCCAGTGCCATCCGGCGTCGAAGGCGGTGACCTCGACGGGTGTGCCGTCGGCGGTGAGCTGGGCGGCCAGCTGGGTGGCGGTGGCCAGGAGGCGGGAGGCGCGGTGGGCGGCGAGCAGGTCCGCCGGGGTGAAGGGGGTGCCGGCGCAGCGCAGCAGGCGCAGGTCGACGAAGCCGTTGAAGGTGCGTCCGGCGACCTCGACGGGCTGGGGGGAACGGATGGAGAAGCGCACCTTGTTGGTGACGTGGCCGTGGTGGTGCTGGTCGGAGAAGAACGCGATGTCGGGGATGGTCGGCGGCACGAAGTGGTCGCGGGCCAGCACGGCGGGGTGGCGGGGCAGGTTGCCGGGGACGAAGTGCCAGGAGTTGTACTGCATGCGCGAGGACATCGCCCAGGCCGCGTCGGCCATGGTGTGGGTGGAGCCGGCGAAGTGGGTGCGGGCCTGGGGGCGGGGCACCACGCAGCAGAAGTAGCGGGTGATGTCCCAGTCGCAGATCTGTGCCCAGCTCTCCGCGCGCAGGGCGCTGATCAGGGCGGGCAGGGAGCGCATGCCGCGGCTCATGGCGAAGTCGGCGGCGAAGACCTCGGCGGCGGCCGTGACGGTCTCGTGCACCAGGGCTTCGAGGCCGGTGCCGAACGCGCCGTGGGGCCGGGCGAGCCAGGTGGGGTCGGCGGCGGCGCTGCGGCCGAGTTCGTCGAGGGTGGCGCCGTCCAGCGGGAGGCGCTCGCTCAGGTGTGCGCTGATCTCCTCGTCGCGGCGCCGCGCGCCGGCGGTGTCGGTGGCGATGCGTTCCACCTTGTGCATCAGCGCGCCGTGGATCTCGCGGTAGAGCGGGACCTGTCCGATCACCTGCCGGCGGCGGGCGCCGAGGGCTTCGGCGAGGGTCTTGAGGTCTTCCACGCCGTGCGAGGCGGCGGGGTGGACGGGTTCGCCGGGGACGCTGTTGTAGGAGCGGCGCACCCGTTCCAGCATGGCCGCGACGTGGTCCAGGCCCAGTTGGGTGCCGTTGGCCTCCTCGATCCGGCCGAAGCCGGCCGAGCGGATGAGGAGGGTGAGGCCGACCACCAGCTGGACGTCGTTGTCCGACCACAGTTCCAGGGGCAGTTGCTGCAGGCTGCTGAGGGCGCAGTCGGGGTGTCCGGGCCACAGGGTCTTGCCGGTGAGGTTGTTCTGGTCGCGGAAGTTGGTGTACTGGCGGTGCTCCTGGTAGAGCACGAAGGGGGCGGTGCGCAGGGCTGCTTCCTTGGCCTGTTCCAGGAGTTCGTCGCGGCCCTTGTCGCCCTGGCGCTCCAGCCAGGTGCGGCAGTCGGCGACCGCGCGGGCGGTGCGGGCGGCCGCGCGGCTCATCTCGGCGTGGTAGGCGCGGGCGGCCTGCAGCGACCACGGCACGCGCAGTACGCCGCCGACCAGTTCCCGCCGGTCGAGGGGGCCTTGTGCGGGGGTGCGCAGGACGATGCGGCCGCTGGTGGCCAGGGCGAGTTCGCCGGTGAACACGGGCTCCTCGTCGGCCGTTTCGACGAGGTCGGCGGCCGGCGCGGTGCCGGGTGCGGGGGCGGGGGGGCCGTCGGGGCGCCAGGTGAGGTGCCACAGGGCTTTGAGGGCGGCCTCGTCGCGGGTGCTCAGGGCGCGCAGCTGGACGTCGGCGGGGACGTGTCCGTCGAGGCTGAGCAGGATGTCGACGGAGGCGCGCAGGTCGGGGGCGGTGCGGGCCTGTTCCCAGACGCGGCCCAGGAGGCCGGGGAAGCCGGCGTGGGGCTCGCGGGCGCGGTCGGGTCCCGGGGCGGTGCCGGCGGGCGTGCCGAGTCTGCTGGGGCGGCGGCTGATGCGTTTTCTGGCGTTGGCGTCGCGGCGGCTCTCGCGCTCCGCGGAGCCGCTCATGAGGGGCTCGCGGACAGATCGATGTGGCTCCACAGGCCGGCGTCGGTCGGGGTCCAGTCCTCGTCGACGTAGATGCAGTCGACGGGGCATTCGAGCACGCAGGCGGGACAGCCCGAGCACAGTTCGGGAATGATGACGACGTCCAGGCCGCGGTCGAATATGGCGCCGAACTCCTCGGGACAACTGCGCAGGCAGCTGTCGCAGGTGATGCACTCGGAGGTTTCTATGCGGCGCGGTGGTTTCTTCCAGTTCTCGCCGCGAGTCCGCGCGGCGATCCGCTCGGAACGGGCGGATCGCGCCGCCGACAATGCGTTCTCGCTCACGGACACTCACCCTTCGGGTCGGTTCGGCACGACCATCACTGCCGCCCTCATCGTTACGGCGTCGTCTCGATGACTCCATGAGCTTCGGTGGTGGCGTGCTGGACCGCTGTTCAACCGGCGAATTGCCCGGTTGAACAGCGGCGTCCGGTGGATACCGTCGTCGGGGAAAATCCGCCCGGGCCCCACCGACCACGGAGTAGGAGCAGCCACGATGCCTGCGACGCCGACGCCGAAACTCATGACGTTCCTGGCCTTCAGAAGTGACGCCGAGGAGGCGCTGCGGTTCTACACCTCGCTCTTCGACAACAGTGAGGTGCACCGGATGATCCGGGCCCGGGCCGGAGAGGCGGGGTGGGAGGAGGGAATGCTGCAGCACGCTCTTTTCACGCTCGGCGGGCAGATGTTCATGTGCACGAACATGCCTCCGCCGGGGGCGGTGGGATACGACCTGGCGCCGTGGGAGTCGTATACGTTCTCGCCGGCGACGGCGATATACGTGCAGTGTGAATCGGAGAGTGAATTCGACCGGTTGTACGCGGCGCTTTCGGAGAAGGGTGAGGTCATCATGCCGGCGGGGCCGTATGAATTCAGTGCCCGGTTCGCGTGGTTGACCGACCGGTTCGAGGTGGCGTGGCGGCTCAACCTGGTGCCGTCGCGGGGGGCCCGCCGGGGGTGAGCGGCCGGGCACGGGTCAGGCCCGGCCCACCGCTGCGGTGGGCCGGGCCTGGCCGGTGGTGGTGGGTGCCGGTCAGCCCCAGGCGCCGGCGATCTGCTTGGTGGTGACGTTGAGGCGGTTGAAGAAGTTGGTCAGGGCGACCATCAGGGTCAGTGCGGCCAGGCCCTTGTCGTCGTAGTGGGCGGCGGCGCGCTCCCACACGTCGTCGGGCACCGGGTCGCTGCGGTCCGCGAGGCGGGTGGCGGCCTCGGCCAGTTCCAGCGCGGCCCGCTCGGCGTCGGTGAAGTAGGACGTCTCGCGCCAGGCGGCGACGGCGAACAGGCGCTCCTCGGTCTCGCCGGCCTTGCGGGCGCCGCGGGCACCGGAGTCCACGCAGGGGCTGCAGCCGTTGATCTGGCTCGCGCGCAGGTGGACCAGGTCGAGGGTCGTCTTGGAGACGCCGCCGGAGTAGATGGCCTTGTACATCTCCTGGATGGGCTGCGTGGCCCCGAGGATCATCGCCGGGTTCTGCAGGCGCGCTTCCATGGTCATTCCTCTCATCGATCAATATCCGACGCCGCTGGCAGGCGGGGTCACTTCTATGACGAACGGGGGCGGGTGAGTGTGACAGCGGCAGGCCGGCGGGGTGTGCCGGCGGTGCCGGTGCGGCGGGTCGGGGGGCGCCGCACCGCGGGGGATTCGGCGCGGCGCCCCTTTTCCGTCCGGCGCGTCGGTCAGGCGCCGACGTCGACGCGGGCGGTCTGTGACGGGCGCTCGCTCGCGGGCGGCGCCTCGTCCTCGGGGTGGCCCGGGCGCCAGATGCGCGCTCCGATGCCGAGGGAGAGGGCGGGGATCAGCAGGCTGCGCACCAGGAAGGTGTCCAGGAGGATGCCGATCGCGATGAGCAGGCCCTGCTGCAGCGAGGCCACGGTGGGGATGGCGGCCAGGACGCAGAAGGTGGCCGCCAGGACGACGCCCGCGGAGGTGATGACCCCGCCGGTGACGGTGAGGCCGGTGAGGATGCCCTCGCGGTGTCCGCGCAGCCGGACCTCCTCGCGGGCCCGGGCCATGAGGAAGATGGTGTAGTCCACCCCGAGCGCGACCAGGAACAGGAAGCCGATCAGCAGCAGTCCGCGGTCGATGCGGGGGTAGTCGATGGCGTGGAAGAGCAGGGAGGCGGCGCCGACGGCGGCGGCGTAGGAGAGCACCACCGACGCCAGCAGGACGAGCGGGGCGACCAGCGCGCGCAGTACCAGGACCAGCATGAGCAGGACGACCGCGAGGATCAGCGGGATCAGCAGCATCTCCTCGTCGCGCTGGGCGTCGGCGGTGTCGAGGGCGATGGCGGTCTGGCCGCCCACGACGGCGTCGGCGCCGTCGCCGGGTGTGTTGTCCAGGGCGGTGCGCATCCGTTCGACGGTGTCCTTGGCCGCCGCGGTGTCGGGGGCGTCCTCGAAGACGGCGGTCAGGTGGGTCCAGCCGCCGGCGGTGCGCTGGGTGGCGGCCGATTCCACGCCCTGCACGTCCTGGACGGCCCGCAGTGCGGCGTCGGCCGCCTGGGCGGGTACGTAGATGTCGGCGGGGGCGGCGGAGCCGGCGGGGAAGTGTTCGGCGAGCAGGCGCTGGCCCTCGACGGAGTCGACGGTCTTGGTGAACTGCTCGGCCTGGGTCTGGCCGGTCTGCACCGTGGTGGTGCCCAGGGCCAGGAGGGCCAGGACGGCGAGGGAGGCGGCCCAGATGACGCGGGGCCTGCGTCCCACGGCCTGGGCGACGCGGGCCCAGGTGCCGTGTTCCTTCTCCACGCCGGCGGCGGCGCCGGGGGTGTGGCGGGGCACGAAGGGCCAGAACGTCCAGCGGCCGAGGATGACGAGGAGGGCGGGCAGCAGGGAGGTCATCGCCGCGAAGACCACCGCGATGCCGATGGCCACGACGGGGCCGAGGCCGCGGGTGGAGTTCATGCTGCCGAAGACCAGGCACAGGGTGGCGACGGCGACGGTGGCCGCGGAGGCCGCCAGCGCCGGCAGCGAGTGGCGCACGGCGATGCGCATCGCGTCGTGGCGGTCCTCGTGGCGGTGCAGTTCCTCGCGGTAGCGGGCGATGAGGAGCAGGGCGTAGTCGGTGCCGACGCCCACGCACAGGATCATCAGGATGTAGGCGCTGAGTCCGTTGACGAGCAGGCCGGCGTGTTCGGCCAGGAGGTAGACCACGCCGCTGGCGACCTGGCTGGCCAAAAAGACGGTCAGCAGCGGGACCAGCCACAGCACCGGGCTGCGGTAGGTGAGCAGCAGCAGGACGGCGACGACGGCGAGTGCGGCGCCCAGCAGGGCTCCGTCCATGCCGCTGTAGACCTCGGCGAAGTCGCGGACGCTGCCGGCCTCGCCGGCGATGCGGATGTCGAGGCCGTCGGGGGCGTCCTTCTTGACGATGTCCTCGGAGGTGCCGACGGCGTCGGTGAGGACGGCGTTGTCGCTGGGGCTGGTGCGCAGGGGGTAGCTGAGGAAGGCGGCCTTGCCGTCCGCGGACACCTGGGGCTCGCTCACGTCGCCGACGGCGACGTCGCCCTGCAGGGTGGCGCGGTCGGCGGCGATCTTCTCCCGGTCGGCGGTGGTGAGGCCGCCGGCGCGGGCGTAGATGACGACGGCGGTGCTGCTGTCCTTGTCGGCGAAGTACTTCTCCGCCAGTTCGACCGCCTGGGTGGACTGGGCGCTGGAGGGCAGCCACGTCTCGGGGTCGTTGTCCTGGACGTCGCCGAGCTTGGCCGCCAGGGATCCGCCCGCGGCGATCAGCACGAACCAGATCAGCAGCACGGCCCACTTCGAGCGGCGGCCGCTGACCAGCGTCGCGTAGCGGTTCATGAACCCGGTCTGCGTGTTGGGATTGTCGCTCCGGGTTGCTTTTCTTGGCCGTAGGGTCGTCATGGCTGCTCACAAAGGGTCGGGGAGCCTGCTCTCGGGGGCTCCGAGCGGAATCCGGGAGAGAGCGCGGCAGGGCGCGGCGCCCTGTCGTGGCCTGCGACCGCATCCCGTCACACGCGGATGGTCCCGTTCGTCACTGCTATGACGGCCGGCGGCGTGAAGATGTGACAGGCGCGGGTCACACACCGACCGAGAGCGAAGGGGACGACGGTGGTCATGCAGGAGAACGAACGCCTCGCACGCACGTTTGAGGAGAAGCGTCCGCGGCTGCACGCCGTGGCCCACCGCATGCTCGGTTCGGCCGACGAGGCCGAGGACGCGGTGCAAGAGGCGTGGATCCGGTTGCACCGCAGTGACACCGACACCGTGGAGAACCTCGACGGCTGGCTGACCACGGTCGTGGGCCGGGTCTGTCTGGACATCCTGCGGGCCCGCAACCGCCGGGAGGAGTTCTTCGAGGAGCACGCCGATCCCTCGGCCGGGCCCCGTCCGCAGGAGGGGGCGGACCCGGAGCAGGCGGCCATGCTGGCGGACTCGGTCGGTCTGGCGCTGATGGTGGTGCTGGACACGCTCGATCCGGACGAGCGGCTGGCCTTCGTGCTGCACGACACGTTCGCCGTGCCGTTCGCCGACATCGCCTCGATCATCGGGCGCAGTCCGGCGGCCACCCGCCAGCTGGCCAGCCGTGCCCGCCGGCGGGTGCACGGGGCCTCTCCGCTGCCCGACCTGCGGCGCCAGCACAAGATCGTGGACGCGTTCCTGACGGCGGCGCGCAACGGGGAGTTCGAGCGCCTGCTGACGCTGCTGGCGCCGGACGCCGCCATGCGGGCCGACGACACGGCGGTGCGCATCGGTGCGGCTCCGCTGACCCGGGGCGCCCGGGACGTGGCGAGTGTGTTCTCCGGCGGTGCCGAGGCGGCCCGTATCGCGCTGGTCGACGGGTCGGTGGGGGCGGTGTGGCAGTCGAAGGTGCGGCCGATCGTGGTGTTCCGCTTCACCCTGGAGGACGAGCGGATCACCGCGATCGACCTGGTGGCCGAGCCCGAGCGGCTGCGGGAGCTGGACGTGGTGGTCCTCGACGGCTGAAGCCCGCCCCCCCCGGGGGGTCAGCTTCCGGGGGCGGCGGGGTCGGGGGGCAGGCATTCCTCCAGGAACGCCAGGGCCCGCAGGTGGTAGGCGCGGGCCGCCCAGCCCAGGCTGATGTTGTGCCCCGCGTCCGGCTGGCGTTCGACCAGGGCGCGGGGGGAGGCGGTGAAGTCGGCGGCCAGGGCGGCGAGTTCGGCGTCCTCGTGCCGCCACCAGCGTTCGTGCTCGGCGAAGGTGACCCGGACCGGTACCCGCACCCGGGGGGCGAGGCGGGCGAACAGGCGCGGCCAGTGCGCCAGGTCGGCCGCTTCCCGGGCGGGCATGGGGGCGACCACGGCGGCGCCGGTGCGGAAGGTGCCCGGCGGGTACAGCCGCAGCGGCCCCCAGTGCCGGCGCTGGTCGGCGGGCCGGCCGGCGAGGACGTCGGCGGCGGCGGCCGGGGTGTAGCGGCGGCCGCAGCCGGAGATGTCCACGCCGAGCAGCGGGTCGCCGTCCTGGGCGTGCGCGGCGAGGGAGAGGGCGAGTTTGCCGCCGAAGGAGTGTGCCAGCAGCAGGATGCCGGCGCCGGCCGGGTGGCGGCGGGTGAAGTCGGCGAGGGCGGCGTGCAGCAGCGGGGTCTGCTCGGTGACGCCGAGTCCGTCGGGCAGGGCGGCGGCGGAGCGGCCGTAGCCGGGGCGGTCCACCGCCAGCACGGTGTAGCCCAGGTGTGCTCCCAGGTGGAGCAGGGACAGTTCCGGCCGTGCCTGGCCGTGGAAGTATCCGGCGGTCATGCCGCCGCCGTGCACCGCGACGACGGTGGCGCGCGGGGTGCCGGTGGCGGGTCGGCTCAGCAGGGCGGACAGGGGGGTGCCGGCTGCGTCGAGGACGATCTCGCGGACGTCGCCGGCGCTGCGGTCGGGGTGCGGGGCGGCCGTGGGCGTCGCGGCGCGGGCCGTTGCCACTAGGCGGCGTGCCCGTCGCCGAACCAGCGGGCCAGTGCGCCGGCGAGGGGGTGGGCAGAGCCGTGGGAGGTCCATGCCACGTGGCCGTCGGGCCGTACCAGGACCGCGTCCAGGCCGGCGAGGACGTCGGTGGTGCCCTCGGCGGGTTTGGCGGCGGCGGTGACCGTGTCGACGCGGTCGCTCCAGCGGGCGGCGGTCGCGCGCACCGCCGGGTCGTCGGCGAGGTCGAGCAGGACGCCGCGGGCCGGGTGCAGCAGGCGGAAGGTGTCGGTCTCGCCGGCGGCGCCGGTCAGGGGGCGCTTGGCGAGGCGGCGGCCGAGCAGGGGGTGGGCGGGGGTGTCGGGGTCGGTCATGTCGTAGCGGATGTCGAGGTGGCTGACGATGCCGGCGAGGTGCTTTTTGACGGCGTCGTGGGTGATGAGTTCGGCGAACAGGGCGCGCAGGGGGTCGGACTGCTCGCCGCCGAGGAAGACGGTGCCCTGGGCGCGGGTGTTCATCATCAGCCGCTGTCCGACCGGGTGCCGTTCGCCGTGGTAGGTGTCGAGCAGGTCGGCGGGGGCGGTGCCGCGGACGGTGGCGGCCAGTTTCCAGCCGAGGTTGACCGCGTCCTGCACGCCGGTGCTCAGTCCCTGGCCGCCGGCGGGGAGGTGGATGTGGGCGGCGTCGCCGGCCAGCAGGACCCGGCCGCGCCGGTACTGGCTCGCCAGGCGGGTGGCGTCGCTGAAGGAGCTGACCCATTGGGCGCTGCCGGCGCTGATGTCCTCGCCGGTGATGTGCTGCCAGGCCGCGGCGACCTCGGCGAAGGTGACGGTGTCGTCGCGGTCGCGGGCGGGGGTGCCGTGGGGGCAGACGATGATGCGGTCGACGCCTTCCTTCAGCGGTGCCGCCATCACCATGCCGTGGGGCAGCCGTTCGCCCAGGAAGCGGGGCTCGAGGTGGCAGCCCACGACGTCGGCGAGGAACATGGTGCGGCCGGCGGGCAGTCCGGGGAAGTCGAAGCCGGCCGCCTTGCGGACGGCGCTCTGTCCGCCGTCGCAGCCCACCAGGTAGGCGGCGCGCAGCCGCTGGGTGCCCCGGCCGGTGGCGAGGGTGATCTCGACGTGGTCGCCGTCGAGGAAGGTGTCGGACAGGCCGGTCACCTCCCAGCCGCGGCGGATGTCGGCGCCGAGCCGGCGTGCCCAGTCCTCCAGGACGGCTTCGGTCTGGTCCTGGGGGATGCCGCGGGCCCCGAAGTGCGCGTCCTCCAGGGCGGTGTAGTCGAACTGCACGCCGCCGAAGTGGCCCAGGGCGCTGACGGCGAGGGTGTCGCCCTGTCCGAAGCGGGGCAGCAGGCCGCGCTGGTCGAACACCTCCATGGCGCGGGCGGTGAAGCCGAGGCCGCGGGACTGCCCCGTCGGCTCGGTGAGGCGTTCGACGACGGTGACACGGGCTCCGCCCAGGCGCAGTTCGCCTGCGAGCATGAGTCCTGTCGGTCCGGCGCCGACCACGATGACGTCGGTGTCCACCGCTGTGCCTGCCATGGGTGTCCTGCCTCTCCTGGCTCGTCTTTGTCAAGTTCGTGGGCTCGCCGGGCGGCCGGGGGGTGCGGGCCGGCGGGCGGGGCGGGGCGGGTCAGCGGGGGGTGCCGAACCAGTGCTCCAGCGCGGCCGGGAGGCTGTCGTCGGCGGCCGGGTCGGTGCCGGTTTCGGCGGCCCAGATCACGTGGCCGTCCGGGCGTACCGCCACGGCGGCCACCCCGTCGAGTTCGCCGCCCGGTTCGGGGCGGGCCGCGACCAGTTCGACGCGGTCGGACCAGTGTTCGGCCGCGGCCGGCACCCGGCCCTCGAGGCCGAGCAGCAGTCCGCCGGGGCAGCGCAGGAGTTCGGTGGTGGTGCAGGTGGAGCTGCCCACCCGCAGCCGGGCGTGCGGCAGGCGGCGGCCGAGGAGCCGGTGGCCGGTGCCGCAGGTGTCGTAGCGGATGTCGAGGCCGCTGATCATGCCGGCCAGGCGGGTGCGGACCGGTTCGTGGTCGATCAGTTCGGCCAGGACGGCGCGCAGCGGTTCGACCTCACGGCTGCCGAGCAGGAGTGCGGCCTGGGCGCGGATGTTGGCCAGCACGGCGCTGCCGACGGCGTGCCGTTCGGCGTGGTAGGTGTCGAGGAGGTGGTGGGGGGCGTGGCCGGTGACGACGGCGGCGAGTTTCCAGCCGAGGTTGAAGGCGTCCTGCAGGCCGAGGTTGAGTGCCTGGCCGCCGATGGGCATCTGGCGGTGGGCGGCGTCGCCCGCGTACAGGACGCGGCCGTGGCGGTAGTGGGTGAGCTGGCGGTTGGCGTCGTCGAAGTGGTTGACCCACAGGGGTTTGCCGGCGCTGATGTCCTCGCCGGTCACGCGGTGCCAGGCGGCGGCCATCTCCTGGAACTGCGGGGGGCCGGTGCGCGGGCGGGCGGGGGTGCCGAACTCGTGGACCATGACGCGGGTGACGCCGTCGGGGCGGCGTGCGGCGATGGCCAGGCCGCCCGGCAGCCGCTGGAAGCGCCGGTCGGCGATGGTGATGTTGTCGACGTCGGCGCGCAGCAGTTCGCGGGTGGCGTCCTGGCCGGGGAAGTCGGCGGCGGTCAGCCGGCGCACGGTGGAGTCCTGGCCGTCGCAGGCGACGAGGTAGCCGGCGCGCAGGCGGACGGGGCGTCCGTCGCGTCCGACGGCTTCGGCCTCGACGGCCTCGCCGTCCTGGGTCAGGTCGAGCAGTTGCAGGCGGTGGCCGCAGCGGATGTCGGCGCCGAGGGAGAGCGCCCATTCCTCGAGGACCGATTCCGTCTTGGTCTGGGGCACCTTCCACTGCCCGGGGTAGGGGCCGGGCAGGGTGAGGTCGAGGGGGATGCCGCCGAAGTGTCCGCGGGCCTCGTGGGGCGGGCCGGCGAGGTCGGTGAGCAGGCCGCGGCTGTCGAGGATCTCCATGGTGCGGGCGTGCAGGGTGGAGGCGCGGGACTCCTTGGTGGGGCGGTGGCGCTGCTCGACGACGGACACGTGGACGCCGCGCAGGCACAGTTCGGCGGCGAGCAGGAGTCCGACGGGGCCGGCGCCGACGATGATGACCTGGGTGTGCATCACGGCGGTGCGGGCGGCTGCGGCGCGGTGGGGGCGCTGCGGGTGCTGCGCGGCCATGTCAGTTCTTCCGCTCCGCGTAGTCCTTGGCGTGCCCGAGGGTGGCGCGGCTGTTGGTGCTCAGCGCGTTGTGCACGTAGGTGCGGGCGTCGGCGACGGTGGCCTGGTCGCCGAGGATCTTGGCGATGGTGGCGGTGTTGAGGCAGACGGTGTGCTGCGAGCTGGCCTCGGTGGTGCCCCGGCCGGTGTCGGTGAACGTCCACACCCCGGTGTGCAGGGTCATCAGGGCGGGCAGGGTGACCTGCTTGTAGGCGATCTTGTCCGGTGCGAAGGCGACCCGGTAGGACTTGGTGGTGTGCACCGAGCCGTCCTTGGCGCGGGTGTCCATCTCCAGGGTCTGCAGTCCGGGGGTGGGCTCCTCGAAGCGCACGGTGGCCACGTGGGGCAGGCGTTCGGGCCAGCGGCCGGCCTCGTTGACGAAGTCGAAGACGTCCTGGGGGGCGCCGTCGATGTGGACGGTGTCGGTGAAGGAGAAGACGAGGTCGTCGGTTTCGGCGGTGTGGGCGCGTTCGACGTTGTCCTTGAGCGCGGCCAGTTCGGCGGTGCTGTTGGTGTCCACGGCCTTGTCGATCCACTGCAGGTCGCCGGGGTCGTCGTCGACGGCGCGGTAGTCGTGCAGCAGGCGCACGCGGGAGGTGTTCTCGCCGAGGGGTTCGACGATCCAGGTGCCGCCCATCGCGGCGACGGGGGCGGTGGTGACCTCCTGGCGGAAGGTGATGCGCAGGGCGTCGGGGTCCAGGGTGCGGCGCGAGGTCCAGTTCTTGGCCTCGCCGTTGGCGGTGGCCCAGATGCGGATGCGTTCGGTGTTGCCGCCGGTGGCCTCGCGTTCGACGTGGATGGTGGGCGGGAAGATCTGCGGCCAGTGGCTCACGTCCGCCAGCAGGCGGTAGATGGTGGCGGCGGGCGCGCCGATGGTGATCTCGTGCTCGACCTCACGCGTCGTCATGACAGCTGCTCCTCGGGTGGTCGGGGCGGTCAGAAGTTGCCGAGTCCGCCGCAGACGTTGAGCGCCTGGGAGGTGATGGAGGCGGCGGTGTCGGAGGCGAGGTAGCCGATGAGGCCGGCGACCTCGGCGGGGGTGCTGTAGCGGCCGAGGGGGATCTTGGCCTGGAACTTGGCCAGGATGGCTTCCTCGGTGGTGTCGTAGGCGGCGGCGTAGCCCTGCCGCACGCGCTGGGCCATGGGGGTTTCGACGTAGCCGGGGCAGACGGCGTTGACGGTGATGCCGGTGGGGGCGAGTTCGTTGCCCAGTGCCTTGGTGAAGCCGACGACGCCGTGTTTGGAGGCGGAGTAGGGGGCGCCCAGGACGACGCCCTGCTTGCCGGCGGTGGAGGCGACGTTGATGATGCGGCCGCGGTCGCGGCCGCGCATGCCGCCGGTGGTGAGGACTGCGCGGGTCATGCGGAAGACGCTGGTGAGGTTGGTGTCGATGACGTCGTCCCACAGCTGGTCGGTGAGGTCGGCGGTGACGCCGCCGCCCGAGCGGCCGGCGTTGTTGACCAGGACGTCGACGGGGCCGAAGGTGTCGAGGGCGGCCTGGACGAAGGCGGTGACGGAGGCGGTCTCGCGCACGTCGAGGGCCTGGCCCTCGGCCTGGAGGCCTTCTTCCTTGAGGGACTTGACGGTGGCGATGACGTCGGACTCGGTGCGGGCGCCCAGGAACACCCGGTGTCCCTGCGTGGCCAGCAGGCGGGCGGTGGCCAGGCCGATGCCGCTGGTGGCGCCCGTGACGAGCGCGACGCGGGGGGCGGTCTGTGTCATGTCGGGTGTCCTCTCAGGCCACACGGGCGGCGGCCAGCCGCTCGTTGACGGTGTCGATCAGGTCCCGGGGGGTGAGGGCGTCGGTGAGGGTGTCGTCGTCGAGGGAGATGCCGTATTCGCGTTCGATGCAGCCGCCGGTCTCCAGCAGCGCGAGCGATTCGTAGCCGAGCAGGTCGAAGGTGGTGTCGAGGATGTCGTCGTCGAGGGCGGTGGCCTCGTCGGCGCCGGCGGCCTGGAGGAGGATGCGCCTGAGGTCGGCGAGGGTGAAGCGTTGGGGCGTCATGTCGGTGGTGTCCTTTGCGTCTGGGGCTCGTGCGGTGCGGGCTCGTGCGGTGCTGCGGGGCGGCGGCCGGTGGGGGTGCGGGCGGTTCAGGGCGCGGCGCGCACGACCATCGCGGAGTTGAAGCCGCCGTGGCCGCGGGCGAGCACCAGTGCGGTGCGCACGGTGGCCGGGCGTGGCTGGTGCAGCACCAGGTCCAGGCCGTACTCGGGGCAGGGGTCGGTGTGGACGGTGGGCGGGATGACGCCGGCCCGCATGGCCAGCAGGGCGCAGGCCACGTCCAGCGGGGCGGCGCCGGAGTACAGCCGGCCGGTCATCGTCTTGGGCACGGTGACGGGTACGGCTCGGGGGCCGAAGACGTCGGTGATGGCGTCGGCCTCGGCGCGGTCGAGGTCGGGCAGGCCCGCGCCGTCGGCGAAGACGGCGTCGATGTCGGCGGGGGCGGCGTGCGCGTCGTCGAGGGCGATGCGGATGGCGGTGGCCAGGGTGGGGCCGCGGCCGGCGGCGGGCGGGGGGTCGAAGGTGGCTCCGTAGCCGGCGATCTCGCCGTAGCTGCGGGCGCCGCGGGCGCGGGCGGTGGCGGCGGACTCCATGATGAGGATCGCGCCGCCCTCGCCGGGCACGTGGCCGCGGGCGTCGCGGTCGAAGGGCAGGTAGGCGCGGGTGGGTTCGTCGCTGTCGCTGAGGCGTCCGCCGGCGAGCTGGGCGACCCAGCCCCAGGGGCAGAGGGAGGCGTCGACGGCGCCGGACACGATCAGCGGGGTGCCCTTGCGCACCAGCCGTCTGGCCTGGGCCAGTGCGTCCAGGCCGCCGGCCTGGTCGCTGACGACGACGCCGCTGGGGCCCTTCATGCCGTGCCGGATGGAGATCTGGCCGCTGTTGACGGCGTAGAACCAGGCGAAGGACTGGTAGGCGGAGACGAACTGGCTGCCCTTGGCCCACAGTTTCTGCAGTTCGTTCTGGCCGAACTCGAAGCCTCCGGCGTGGCTGGCGGTGACGACTCCCATGTCGAGGGGGTCGTAGGAGCGCGGGTCGACGCCGGCGTCGGCGAGGGCCCAGTCGGCCGCGGCCAGGGAGAGCCGGGTGACGCGGTCGGTCTGCGGCAGGAGCCGGCCGGGCAGGTGCGCGGCGTCCTCGAAGCCGGGTATCTGTCCGGCGAGGCGGGCGGGGTAGCGGGTGGGGTCGAAGCGGGTGATGCGGCCGATGCCGCTCTTCGCGCCGAGGGTGGCCGCCCAGTAGTGGGCCGTTCCCAGGCCGTTGGGGGCGGCGACGCCCAGGCCGGTGACGGCGACCGCGGTCATGGGGTGCTCCTTCGCGCGCCGGTGAGGACCATGGCGCTCTGGAAGCCGCCGAAGCCGCTGCCGACCGTCAGGACGGAGTCGACGCGCTGGTCGCGGGCGGTCAGCGGGACGTAGTCCAGGTCGCACTCGGGGTCGGGGGTGTGGAGGTTGGCGGTGGGGGGCACGACGTCGTACTCCATCGCCAGGGCGCAGGCGGCGATCTCGATGGAGCCGATGGCTCCCAGCGAGTGGCCCACCATCGACTTGATCGAGCTGACCGGGGTGCGGTGGGCGTGCTCGCCCAGGGCTTTCTTGAAGGCGGCCGTCTCGTGGCGGTCGTTCTGCTTGGTGCCCGAGCCGTGGGCGTTGACGTAGTCGATGGCGTCGGGGTTCATCCGGGCCTCGTCCAGGGCGAGGCGGATGGCCTCGGCCATCTCCGCGCCGTCGCGGCGCAGTCCGGTCATGTGGTAGGCGTTGGAGCGGGTGGCGTAGCCGGCGATCTCGGCGTAGATGTGGGCGCCCCGGCGCCGGGCGCTTGCGAGTTCTTCCAGGACGAAGAAGGCGGCGCCCTCGCCCAGGACGAAGCCGTTGCGGGTGGCGTCGAAGGGGCGGGAGGCGTGCTCGGGTGCGTCGTGGCGGGGTGTGGTCGCCTTGATGGCGTCGAAGCACGCCATGGTGATCGGTGAGATCGGCGCGTCCGAGGCGCCGGCGATCATGATGTCGACGGATCCCTCGCGCACCAGTTCGGCGGCGTAGCCGACGGCGTCGATGCCGGAGGTGCAGCCGGTGGAGACGACCGTGGCGGGTCCCTCGGCGCCGACCGCCCAGGCCACCTCGGCCGCGAAGGAGCTGGGCACGAGGTAGTCGTACAGGTGCGGGACGGCGTAGCGGTCGTCGACGAGGTCGAGGCGGCCGCCGTCGCTGACGACGCGGTACTCCTGGTCGAGGCCCATGGTGGCGCCCACCGCGCTGCCGACGGTCACGCCGATGCGGTGGGGGGCGGCCGCGGCCGGTTCGATGCCGCTGTCCTGGACGGCGTTGTGGGCCGTCACCACGGCGAACTGGGCGGCGCGGTCCATGCGCCGCACCTGCTGCGGGGTGAGGCCGTGTTCGAGGCCGCAGAAGTCGGCCTCGGCCGCCACCCGGGAGCGGAACGGGGAGGGGTCGAAGAAGGTGATGCCGCGGGTGGCGGTGCGTCCCTCGCTGATGAGCTGCCAGAACTCCTTGCGGCCGATGCCTCCGGGGGCGAGGACGTCCAGGCCGGTGATGACGACGCGGCGCTGCGTCATGCGCCGGCCTCCCAGGAGTAGAAGCGGCCGGCCATGGCGTCGGCCGGGGAGCGCCAGGTCGCCGGGTCGTAGGCCTGGATGAAGGGCTTGAGGTCCTCGCTGATGCGGACGAAGCGCGGGTCGTCCTTGGCCTGCTCGATGCGTGAGGTGCCGTCGTCGGTGTCGAAGTCCTGGAGGTGGAAGTACAGGCCGCGGTAGGCGAAGAGCTGACGGCGGCGGGTGCCCATGCGGTGGGGCATGTCGGTGGCGTCGAAGTCGGTGAACAGGCGGGCGACGTCGTGGCGGGAGTCGGTCGCCATCCGGGCCACGATCAGCGTGCTGTGCATGGCTGGCTCCTTGCGGTGGGCGCTGGGCCGGGCGGGGTGGGCGTGGGGCGGCCGTGGGACGGCTGGGGAGGGGGTGCGGGGCCGGGCGGGGACGCCCGGCCCCGCCCGGGGTGTCCCGGGGTGCTCGGCGGGCCGGGTGGTGGTTACTGGCCGGCGCCGCGGGTGTGGATGACGCGGTAGGAGTTCCAGTCGCTGCCGGTCTTCAGGGCGTCGATGCGCGCCTCGGACTTGCGGCGGTCCTCCGTCTTGTCGGCGTCCGCCTGGTTGCGGTGGGCGTCGTAGTCCTCCTTGCTCGCCCACTGGGAGTAGACGACGGCGAAGGGGCCGTCCAGGAAGCGGGCGCGCAGCCCCTTGAAGACGCTGTGCGAGCGGTAGCCGGGCACCTCGGCGAGCCAGGAGCGGCCCTGGCCCAGTTCGGCGACGAGTTCGTCCTGGTGGCCCTCGGCGACCGTGAAGATCTCGATGACGGTGTGGTCGTCGCGGTCGGGCGAGATCTCGGTGGTGTCGCCCTGGGAGGGGTGGCGCTGGGTGTAGACGATCTCGCTCTGCAGCAGCCGGATCGAGGTGGTGATGTCCTGGAAGACCGGCAGCGTGCGGTGCTTGAACTCCTCGCCGGCGTAGCGCTTTTCCAGGTCCTCGCCGCTGCGCCACTGGATGAGGTTGGCGGTTCCGGGGCTGTCCTGGCCGGCGTGGACGGTGGAGGAGATCCAGCCGTCGAAGGCCGCGGTGTCGACGATCTTGCGCATCTCCTGGATCAGCCGGTCCTGCTTGTCGGGCTGGTCGGTGGTGAACAGGTTGAGGACGGTCAGGTGCTTGTCCTGGGCGGAGATGTGGGGCATGGCGTGGGTTCGCTTCCTGTCGAAAGGGGTCGGCGGGGGGTGCGGGGGGCGCGGGGCGGGTTCACCCGGCGGGGCCGAACCAGCGCTCCAGGGCCTGGGTCAGGGTGCCGGCGTCGGGGTCGGGCGAGATCCAGGCGATGTAGCCGTCGGGGCGCACCAGGATCGCGTCGGCCGCCGGCAGGTCCTCGCCGGGTTCGGCGCGGACGGTGTCGACGCGGTCGGACCAGGGCTTGGCGGTGTCGGCCGCCGTGCTGCCGGCGTGGAGGTCGAGCAGCAGGGGGCGGCCGCCGCCCAGCAGGTCGTAGACGCTGGTGTGCCGGCCGTCGTGGGTCAGCCGGCCGTTCGGGAGGCGGCGGCCCAGCAGCGGGTGGGCGCCGGGTCCCATGTCGTGGCGGATGTCGAGTCCGGTGACCATGCCGACGAGGTGGCGCTGCACCGACTCGTAGCGGGTGAGTTCGGTGAAGACCTCGAGCAGCGGGGTGATCTCGTCGCCGCCGAGGTAGAGGATGCGCTGTGCCAGGGTGTTGGTGAGGATGCGGGCGCCGACCGGGTGGCGTTCGCTGTGGTAGGTGTCCAGCAGCGTGTCGGGGGCGTGCCCCTTGAGGGCGAGCGCCAGTTTCCATCCGAGGTTGACCGCGTCCTGCACGCCGGCGCTCATGCCCTGGGCGCCGATGGGCAGGTGGATGTGGGCGGCGTCGCCCGCCAGGAACACCCGGCCGCTGCGGTAGGCGGCGGCCTGCCGGCTGACGTCGGTGGTGGAGCTGACCCACAGCGGGGTGGCTGCGTGGATGTCCTCGCCGGACAGTTTCCGGAAGGTGTCGGCGACCTCGTCGAAGGTGATCGGGTCCGTGCTGGTGCGCAGCGGCTCGTCGCGGTCGTAGTAGATGATGCGGCAGCGGTCGGGGCCCAGCGGCAGCACCATGATCATGCCCCCGGGGACGCGTTCCCCGGCGAAGCGGGGGCGCAGCCGCACGCCGGCGATGTCGGCGAAGCGCAGTTCGATGGCCGGCTCGGTGCCGGGGAAGTCGATGCCGGCGGCGGTGCGCACGGCGCTGCGGGCGCCGTCGCACCCGATGACGTAGCGGGCCCGCAGCTCGCCGCCGCCGTCGCCGGAGGTCTGCACGGTCACGCCGTCGTCGTCCTGGACCAGGCCGGTGACCTCGACAGGCCGCTGGATCCGGGCGCCGTTCTCGGCGGCCCAGCCGGCCAGCATCGCCTCGGTGCGCGACTGGGGGATGCCCCGGGCGCCGTAGGAACCGCCGCTGAGCACCCGGTAGTCGAGCGGCACCCCGCCGAAGTGCCCGGCGGGGATGACGTCGACCTCGCCGAGGCGGGACAGCAGTCCCCGCTGCCCGAATTCCTCGATGGTGCGCGCCGAGAAGCCCAGAGCGCGTGACTGCCGCATCGGCTCGGCGAGCCGGTCGAGTACGAGAGTGGAAATTCCGTGCAGGCCGAGTTCGCCGGCGAGCATGAGTCCGGTGGGGCCGGCACCTACGATGATCACGTCCGCGTCATAATTGTCCATCGTCGCCCATCTGCCCTCTTCTGGTGGATGTTCCACGAGTATGGACAGCCCCGCACCGGGCGGTAAAGAGACATTGGTACAGGGCTTCTACAGGCCAGTACAGAAATGTGCCGAGAATGTCAGATCTTCTACAGGCGGGGTTGGTCGGAACGTCTTTCCGGGGCCATGCTCAAGCCCATGACCTCCACTGACGCTGCATCATTCGCTCCGGGCACGGCCATGACGGACGCCTTTGCCGTGGGCAGGCTGCTGGACCGCTATCTCCTGGCACTGGACAGTGAGGAACTGGACGACGCGTGGGCGGGAAGTCTCTTCACCGCGGACGCCGTCGTCGCTTTTCCCCTGAGCCGGCACGAGGGAATGGACGGACTCGCGCAATGGCACCGGAACTCGCTGGCGCATTTCGCGCGCACCCAGCACCTGAATTCTCCCGCGGTGGTGGACTGCGCCGGCGACGAGGCGACATTGCGCGCCAATCTCGTCTCCACGCACGTCCACCATCCCGGCGGTGAGGGAGGTGAGTTGTTCACCACCGGCACCTCGGTGAGCGGCGCGGCCCGCCGCACCCCGCAGGGCTGGCGCCTGACCCGGCTGTCGTTCGCCCTGATCTGGGTGGACGGGGTGCCGCCCGGCGCGCGCGGCTGAGCCGGCGCCCCGGGCCCGCCGCCCGCGGGGGCGTGTGGGGGGGGGTGGGGGTGCGGTCAGCAGTTGAGGCTCAGCACGCGGTCGACCGCGATCTCCACGACCACGCGTCCCGGCGGGTTCGGCGGGGCGGACCAGTAGCGCTGCGTGTAGCGGCGGACCCCTTCGGCGACGTGTTCGGGGGCGTCGAGGACGCGGGCGGTGCCCTCGAGGGTGACCCAGCGGAAACCGTCCACCTGGCAGAGCGCGACGCGGGCCTGCGGCGTGGCCAGCACGTTGCGGACCTTGCGCGTGGTGTTCACCGTCAGGACGCGGGCGATGCCCGTGCGGGGGTCGAAGGTGAACCGCACGGGCGTCAGGTGGGGCGAGCCGTCGGGCCTGAGCGTGGTCAGCACGGCGGTGTGCGGCGCCGTGAGGAACTCGTCGAGCGAGGGGGACACCGCGGTGGTGCCGGCGCGCTGCGGGGAGGGCGTCATCGTGTGAAATTCCTCTTTCGGTCACCGGCGCAGCGCGCCCTGGCATGCCACCGTCGCGGCTCGTGGGCCGTGCCGAGGTGGTGGGTCGTCAGTCGATCCCCCGGACCACGTGCGGCTCCGCGGGGTCGTCCTCGTCGTCGTCGACCCCGGCGAGCCGGAGCACCGGTGCCACCGCCGCCCCTTCCACGCCGCGTGCCTGCCGCTCACGTTCGGCCTCGTCCATGGGCCTCTTCCTCCCGTGACCGTGCGCCCTGCGGGGCTGCGGAGCCCGGTTGCTCCACCCGCCCACGTTGGCAAGCCGCTCTGGAGGCTGGGCGGAGGCGCGACTGGAGTCCGCCTCGACACCGCGTCGACCGCGGCGGGGCGCCGGGGCGGGCCGCAGACCGCGGCGTTCAGCGGCTCGGCCGGGCCGGCAGTCGCAGGCGGCGGTGCGTGGAGGTCGTGGGGACGGGGTGTCCATGGTTCTGACGGCGCGTCGGGTGTGGTCGCGGGGTGCGCGGCCGCTGCCGTCCTCTTGCGGGGGCCGGCCGGTGCGGCGCGCCGGCGACGGCGGTGGCGCGCCGGGGCGCCGGGGCGCCGGGGGTGGTGGGGCGCCGGGGGTGGTGGGGCGCCGGGGGTGGTGGGGCGCCGGGGGTGGTGGCTGCCGGTGCGGTGTTCGGTGCGCCGGATCGCTCGGCCGCCGCCCCTTCTCCCCCGGCGCCGTGCCCTCTCCCCCGCTGCCGTGCCGTGCCCCGGCGCCGTGCCGGCGCCTGCCGGGGCGCCGGGGTGCCCTCTTGTGCCGGGTGCCGGGTGCCGGGTGCCGATGGTCGGTGGCGGCGCTTGAGTCAGCTTCGAACCCGGCTCGATGAAGGGCCCGCACAGTGGCGGCACACGGCGAAGGGGAGCCACCGCGGCCCCGCCATCGGAGGGATCCGCCCATGGCCGGCTTGATCAGGCGTTTTCTGCACGGGGTGTACGAGGCCCTGCAGGCCTACGGCGCCATCTATGTGTCGGGGGCCCGGCTTCCCGGGGGGAGGCCGCCGCCGGAGGAGGGGCTGGAGGGGCCGGTGAGGCTGGAGGGGCCGCCCACGGCGCATCCGGAACGGCTGTGCCCGGATGTCGCGCTGAGCGCGGTGGAGCGCGCGCTCGAGCGGGAGCTGGACGGCGGGTCCTGACCTGGTGGGGAAGGGTGTCACACCGCTTCCTGGCGGCTTCTGAGCTGCTCGGCGAACAGGCTCCATTCCTTGCTGACGCTCTCGGCGATGGGGGCGATGACGCTGAGCCAGTGTGCCGGGACGGCGTTGATGAGTTGCTGCCATCCGTCGGGGTCGGCGGCGTGCAGCGCCATCCACTGGAGGAACTCCTTGCCGCCCTCGGTGTAGCGGACGCAGGGGTCGTTGGCGACCTTGGCCGCGACGCTCTCCCAGGCGGGGGGCGTGTCGGCGGGGTGGGTGCGCCGTGCGGGGGTGGGGCCGGGATCCGGCGGGCCGGCGCGGTCGGGTGCGGTGCCGGTGGCCGCGGCGGTGTCCGCGGCGGTGTCCGGGGCGGTGTCCGGGTGCGCGGTGGGTCGTGCAGCGGTGCCGCGTGGTCCGCCGCGTTCGGGGCTGATGCCGCGGCGCAGCCGGGCGACGACGTCGTGGACGGTGCCGAGGGAGACGTCGGTTGCTCTGGAGACTTCTCTGAGGGTGGCGTGGGGGTGGGCGTTGATGTATTCGGCGGCGCGGCGTCTGCCCTCGCCGGCGGTGACCGAGCGCAGTTTCCCGTCGCGGCCGAGGCGTTTGGTGCCCGGTGGTGTGCCGCCCGGTGTGAGGCGGTCGCGCAGTGAGCGGATCGTCTTGGCACTCAGCCCGGTGATGCCGGCCAGGGCGCGGTCGGACCATTCGGGGTGCGCCGACAGGACGCGTTCGGCTCCGAAGAGGCGGTCGGTCTTGGACAGCGGCAGTCCGTGGGCGCTGTTGGTCTTCATGGCCAGGACGAGGGCTTCGGTGTCGGTGCAGTCGACGAAGCGTGCGGTGATGCTGTGGTCGCCGCGGAGCTTGGCGGCCTCCAGGCGGTGGAGGCCGTCGATGACGCGCCAGCCGTCTTTCTGGACGAGTATGGGCGGCAGTGGGGTGTGGCCGGATGCGTCGATGAGCAGTTGGACGTGGGCGGTGCTGATTCCGCCGCGGCGCAGGTGCGGTCCGGGTGACAGGGCGTGGACCGGGAGTTGCTGTGCGGGGGTGTGGTCGAGGTCGTGGGGGTCGGTGCGGTCGCCGGCCGCCGGTTCGTGGTGCGTCGGCCCGGCCGGGCCGAAGCCGTGTGCGGTCGCCGTGGCCCGCCCGTCGTTGAAAGCCATCCGGTGTGGCCCCTTTCTGCTGCCGTTCCGGACGAGCGTCGCAGCGCTGTCTTTAGCCGCGGTCGAGGGTGGGTTGACGAGTGGGGGGCGGCGGCCGGGGCGGGTGGGGTGCCCGGGAGGGGGGCGGCAGAAAGGGGGGGTGGTGTCAGTCCTTCAGCAGCAGGCCACGGCTGCGCAGGACCCGGCGTTCCAGGGGGCTGAAGACGAGCAGGTCGATGGTGATGCCGACGACGAGGATGAGCCCGATGGCTTCGAAGACCATGGCCATGTCGCTGGCGTTGCGGCCGTTTTCGAGGAGCCGGCCGAGGCCGACGCCGAGGTCGGGGAAGGAGGCGATGATCTCGGCGGCCATGAGGGAGCGCCAGGAGAAGGCCCAGCCCTGTTTGAGGCCGGCGACGTAACCGGGCAGGGCGGCGGGGAGCACGATGTGCCAGGTGCCCTTGAGGCCGGTGGCGCCCATGGTGCGGCCCGCGCGCAGGAACAGCGGTGGCACCTGGTCGACGCCGGAGACCAGGCCGCCGGCGATGGAGGGGACGGCGCCCAGCAGGATGACCGCGTACATCATGGAGTTGTTCAGGCCCAGCCAGATCACCGCGGGCGGCACCCAGGCGACGGAGGGCAGGGTCTGCAGGCCGGACAGGATGGGGCCGATCGCGGCGCGCACGAGGCGGACCCGGGCGACGAGGAGGCCGAGGGGGGTGGCGATGAGCAGGGCGAGGCCGAAGCCGAGCAGGCCGCGCGAGACGCTGGTCCAGATGTAGCCGAGGAGTTCGCCCTCCAGCCATGCGGTGACCACCACGTCCCCCACCGCGCGGGGGGAGGGCAGTTTGGCGGGGTCGTCGACGATGTGGAAGGAGATCAGCGCCTGCCACAGCGCCAGGACGAGGGTGACGGCGGTCAGGGGCGGCAGGACCTTTTCGCGCAGGGTCTGTGCGAGCGGTGGGGCGGTGGGGCGGCGGGTGTCGAGGGCGTCGAGGCCTGCTTCGAGGCCGGCGAGGTCGTTGCCGTCGTCGGTGGTGGTGGTGTCAGGGCCGGCCATGTCGGCGGATCTCCTCCCGCAGTTCCCCGGTGATCTCGGCGGACAGCTGTGCGACGGCGGTGTCCTCGATGCGGCGTGGCTGGGCGATGTCCACGTTCCACTGGCGGGCGATGCGTCCGGGGCGGGAGGACAGCAGGATCACGCGCTGGGCCAGGCGTACCGCCTCGCGCACGTTGTGGGTGACGAACAGCACCGACAGGTGCGTCTCGCGCCAGATGCGGGTCAGTTCTTCGTGCAGCACGTCGCGGGTGATGGCGTCGAGGGCGGCGAAGGGTTCGTCCATCAGCAGCAGGCTGCTCTGCTGTGCCAGGGCGCGGGCCAGCGCGACGCGTTGGCGCATTCCTCCGGACAGTTCGTGCACGCGTTTGCCGTGGGCGCCTTCGAGGCGGACGAGTGCGAGGAGTTCGCGGGCGCGGGCGCGTCGCTCGGGTGGGGCGACGCCGCGCAGGCGGAGGGCGAGTTCGATGTTCTTGCCGGCGCTCAGCCAGGGCAGCAGGGCGTGTTCCTGGAACATCAGGGCGGGCCGGCCGTCGGTGGTGATGGTGCCGGTGGTGGGGCGGTCGAGGCCCGCGACGAGGTTGAGCAGGGTGGATTTGCCGCAGCCGGAGGCTCCCAGGAGGGTGACGAACTCGCCGGGTGCGACATCGAGGCTGATGTCGTCCAGGACGGGCTGGGGTCCGGCGGGGCCCGGGAACGACTTCGAGACGTGCTCGATGCGGGCGGCGTGCCGGGCGGTCGCGGTGCCGTCACCGGCCGTGGTGAGGGTGGTGGCCATGGTCGTCACCTCCTGGGAAGTCATCGGGGGCAGGGGGGTGCGGCGCCGAGGCCGGCGGCGTCGACGGCGTTCTCACCGGCGTCGCAGAGGATCTTGTTGAGCAGGGTGAGGTCGTAGATGCCGTTCAGGGCGGGGTGGTCGAGCAGGCCGGCGTGGGCGGCGTGCTCGGCCTGGGTGCGCAAGGTGGCGGCCAGCGGGTCGTCGGTGATGTCGATCGATTCCCAGGCCGGGTCCAGCACCGTGGCGGGCAGGGCCTTGCCGGAGTCGGCCGCCAGTTGCTGGTTGGCCACGTGCTTGGCCTGGGCGGGGTGGGTGTTGATCCACTTGTTGGTGTCCACCGATGCCTTGAGGACCGCCTCGACGGCCTGGGGGTGGTGGGCGAGGAACGTGCGGGACACGATGATGTGGGTGGTGACGAACGTGTTGCCGGGCCACAGGCTCCTCTCGTCGAGCAGGACCCGGCCGCCCTCGGCGACCAGTTTGGAGGCGGTCGGCTCGGGCACCCAGGCGCCGTCGATGGAGCCGGACCGGTAGGCGTCGGGGATGATCTTGTTGTCGGTGCGGGCCACCGACACGTCGCCCTTGCCGCTGTGCGGGTCGATGCTCCAGCCCTGCTGCGCGGCCCAGTTGAGGAAGGCCACGTCCTGGGTGTTGCCCAGCTGCGGGGTGGCGATCCGCTTGCCCTCGACGTCCTGCAGGGAGGTGATGGTGTCGGGGTCGACGACGAGTTTGACACCGCCGGAGGCCGAACCCCCGATGATCCTGAGGTTCTTGCCCTGCGACCGGGTGAAGGCGTTGACCGCCGGGGAGGGGCCGATCCAGGCGATGTCGATCGAGCCGGCGCTCAGCGCCTCGATCTCGGAGGGGCCGGCGTTGAAGGTGGCGTACTGCGCCTTGGTGGCGCCCAGCGCCTTTTGGAAGAAGCCCTTGCGGTGGCCCACCAGCGCGGTGGCGTGGGTCAGGTTGGCGAGGTAGCCGATCCGCACGGACTCCAGGCCGTCGATCCGGTGCGCGCCGACGGCGACCTCGGCGCCGGGGTCGTCCTTGGCCTTCGAGCCGTAGCCGCAGGCGGTGAGGACGAGCAGCGCGAGAGCGGCGAGGACCGCGGCACGGCGGTGCCGGACGGCACGGCGGGCGGCCGGCACGGGGGGTGTGCTCATCGTGCCCGCCCCCGGTGCGGTGTGCGGTTGCCGGCCGGGTCCGGGCCGGTGAAGGAGGCGCCGGCCATGCCGGCGGTGAGGGTGGTGCCGTCGTCCGGGTCGATGAGGATGAACGAGCCGGTGCGCCGGGAGTCGGCGTAGGAGTCGACCGGCAGCGGCTCGGCGGTGCGGATGTGCACCCGGCCGATGTCGTTGGCGAGGAGCTGTCCGGGGTGCGGGTGCGGGGAGAGGTCGTCGAGGGTGAGACGGGAGGGGATGTCCTTGACGATGGCCTTGACGGTGCGGGTGCCGTGCTTGAGGAGGACCCGGTGGCCGACGGTCAGCGGCTGGTCGGCGACGTGACACACGGTCGCCTCGACGTCCTGCGTGGTCGGCGGGGCGTCCTTGCTGGGCACGATCAGGTCGCCGCGCGAGACGTCGAGGTCGTCCTCCAGCAGCACGGTCACCGACTGCAGGGTCCGGGCGGTTCGCACGGGCCGACCCAGCCGTTCGATCGCAGCGATCCTGGAGGTGCGGCCCGAGGGCAGCACGCTCACCTGCTGCCCGGTGTGCAGGGTGCCTTCGGCGATCTGGCCGGCGTATCCGCGGTAGTCGCGGTGCTGGGGGGTCTGCGGGCGGATCACGTACTGCACGGGCAGCCGGGCGGGGCGGTGGGCCAGGTCGTGGGCGGCCGGCACGGTCTCCAGGTGCTCGAGCACGGTCGGGCCGCCGTACCAGCGCATGGCCGCCGAGGGCTCCACGACGTTGTCGCCGGCGAGCGCGGAGACCGGGATCGCGGTGACGCGGGCGAGGCCCAGCTCGCCGGCGTAGGCGGTGAACTCCTCGGCGATCGACGCGAAGGCGGACTCCTCGTAGCCGACGAGGTCCATCTTGTTGACGGCGAGCACCACGTGCGGGACGCGCAGCAGGGCGGCGATCGCTGCGTGGCGGCGGGTCTGCTCGACGACGCCGTTGCGGGCGTCGACGAGGATCACCGTCAGTTCGGCGGTGGAGGCGCCGGTGACCATGTTGCGGGTGTACTGCACGTGGCCGGGGGTGTCGGCGAGGATGAAGCGGCGCCGCGCGGTGGCGAAGTAGCGGTAGGCCACGTCGATGGTGATGCCCTGTTCGCGTTCGGCGCGCAGGCCGTCGGTGAGCAGCGCGAGGTCGGGGGTGTCCCGGCCGCGGTTGCGGGAGGCGTGGGCGACGGCCTCCAGCTGGTCGGCGAGGACCGATTTGGAGTCGTGCAGGAGCCGTCCGACGAGGGTGGACTTGCCGTCGTCGACGGAGCCGGCGGTGGCCAGGCGCAGGGTGTCGGCGGTGGTGCCGGTCACAGTGGTCATCGTCAGAAGTACCCCTCGCGCTTGCGGTCTTCCATCGCGGCTTCGGAGAGTTTGTCGTCGGCGCGGGTGGCGCCGCGTTCGGTGAGCCGGGAGGCGGCGATCTCCGTGATGACCTTGTCGATGGTGTCGGCGTCGGAGTCGACGGCGCCGGTGCAGGACATGTCGCCGACGGTGCGGTAGCGCACCTGCCGCTTCTGGAGCGTCTCGCCGTCGCGGGGGCCGCCCCACTCGCCGGCCGTCAGCCACATCCCGGCCCGCCGGAACACCTCGCGTTCGTGGGCGAAGTAGATCTCGGGCAGTTCGATGCCCTCGCGGGCGATGTACTGCCACACGTCCAGCTCGGTCCAGTTGGACAGCGGGAAGACGCGCACGTGCTCGCCGGGGGCGTGGCGGCCGTTGTACAGGTTCCACAGTTCGGGGCGCTGGCGGCGCGGGTCCCACTGGGAGAACTCGTCGCGCAGGGAGAACACCCGCTCCTTGGCGCGGGCCTTCTCCTCGTCGCGCCGGCCGCCGCCGAAGACCGCGTCGAACCGCTCGGTGTGGATCTTCTCCGTCAGCGGCAGCGTCTGCAGCGGGTTGCGGGTGCCGTCCGGGCGTTCCCTGAGGATGCCGCGGTCGATGTAGTCCTGCACCGAGGCGACGTGCAGGCGCAGCCCGTGCCTGGCGACCGTGCGGTCGCGGTAGTGCAGGACCTCGGGGAAGTTGTGCCCGGTGTCCACGTGCAGCAGCGCGAAGGGCACCGGCGCCGGCGTGAACGCCTTCAGCGCCAGGTGCAGCATGACGATGGAGTCCTTGCCGCCGGAGAACAGCATCACCGGGTTGTCGAACTCGCCCGCCACCTCGCGCAGGATGTGCACCGCCTCCGACTCCAGCGCGTCGGGGTGGCTGAGGGCGTAGCGGGTGTGCGTGCCCTCTTGGTCCGCCGTCTGCGGGTGGCCGGTCGGCGTCATAACAGTCCCCTTTCGGTGAGCACGGCGTACACCGCGGCGGCGGACTCCTGGACACTGTGGTGCTGGGAGTCGAGGCGCAGGTCGGGTGAGGCGGGTTCCTCGTAGGGGTCGTCGACCCCGGTGAGCCCGGTCAGTTCGCCCGCGGCCTGCTTGGCGTACAGGCCCTTGACGTCCCGTGCGCTGCACACCTGCAGGGGGGTGGCGACGTGCACCTCGACGTAGGGGGTGTTGTTGCTGTGGTGGCGCCTGCGGACCGCTTCGCGGCTGTCGGCGTAGGGGGCGATCACCGGGACCAGGGCCAGCACGCCGTTGCGGGCGAGGAGTTCGGCGACGTAGCCGATGCGCTGCACGTTGGTGTCGCGGTCCGCGCGGGAGAAGCCGAGGCCGGCGGAGAGCGCCTGGCGGATCTCGTCGCCGTCCAGGACCTCCACGCGGTGGCCCCCCGCGCGCAGCCGGCGGGCCAGCTCGTGGGCGATGGTGGTCTTGCCGGCGCTGGGCAGGCCGGTGAGCCAGACGGTGACCGCGGTCGTCACGTGTGTCTCCTGGGGGTTGGTGGTCGTCGTGGCGTGCAGCCGGCGCGGGTGCGGCCGCGGGCCCCGTGCGGGCCGCCGCGCGGTGCGGGGCGGCGGGCCGGCGGCGGTGTGGCGTCGCGGTGGCCGGCGGTGGTGACCGCGGGTGCGGGGGTGCGGGGTGGCGCACGGTCGGGGCCGGTGCCGTGGCGGGCCGGTGCCGTCGTGGCGCGGTCAGGCCGGGCGGGCGGCGGGGGCGGCGGCGGGGGCGGGGTGGGGGTGGCCGAACCAGTGAGTGAGGGCGTCGGTGAGGTCGCGGCCGCTGCCGGGGCTGGTCCAGGCGACGTAGCCGTCGGGGCGGACGAGGACCGCCTGCAGGGCGGGGGCGGGGTCGGGTGCCCAGGCGGCGGTGACGATGTCGACGCGGTCGGCCCAGTCCTGGGCGAGCCGGGCCGCCCCGGCACCGGCACCGGTGTCGGTGGTGATCAGGACGCCGCGGGCGGTGTGGAGCAGGTCGGCGATGCGGGTCCGGCTGCCGTCGGGCAGGACCAGCACCTGGTCGGGCGGCATGCGCCGGCCCAGCAGCGGGTGCTCCCCCGGCCCCATGTCGTAGCGGATGCCCAGCCCGCTGAGCATGCCGGCCAGGTGGGCGGCGGCGTCGGGGTGGGTCATGAGTTCGCCCAGTACGGTGCGCAGCGGGGCGGTGTCCTCGCCGGTGAGGCGCAGTTCGATCGCGGCGCGGGCGTTGCGCGCCAGTTCCCGGCCGATGGGGTGGCGTTCGGCGTGGTAGGTGTCCAGCAGTCCTTCGGGGGCGCGGCCGTTGACCGCTGCGGCCAGTTTCCAGCCGAGGTTGACCGCGTCCTGCACGCCCACGCTCAGGCCCTGTGCCATCGCCGGGGGCTGGACGTGGGTGGCGTCGCCGGCGAGGAAGATCCGGCCGCTGCGGTAGGCGTCGGCGACCCGGGAGGCGTCGGTGAAGCAGCTGATCCAGCGGCACTGGCCGTGGTGGATGGACTCGCCGGTCAGGCGCTGCCAGGCGTCGGCGAGGTCGGTGTAGGACAGCGCGTCGCGGTCCTTGGGGCGCATGCCCCGCTCGTAGGCGACGACGCGGGTGACGCCGTTCTCCAGGTCCATCGCCATGATCATGCTGCCGTCGGGCAGGTTCTCGCCGATGCGGCGGCGGCGGGTCTCGATGCCGGTGACGTCGGCGGTGTAGAAGCCGCGGGTGGGCCGGGGGCCGGGGAAGCCGATGCCGGCCAGCCGGCGCACGGTGCTGCGTCCGCCGTCGCAGCCGACCAGGTAGCGGGCGCTGTCCTGGCCGGGGCCGTCGGGTCCGTCGAGGTCGACGGTGACGCCGTCGGGTGTCTGGTGCACGCCGGTGACCTCGTGGCCGCGGCGCACGGGGACGCCGAGTTCGGCGGCTCGTTCCTCCAGCATCCGTTCGGTGCGGAACTGGGAGACGCCCCGCGCGCCGCGGTGGTCCTCCTCCAGCAGGGACAGGTCGATGGGGACGCCGCCGAAGTGGCTGTCGGCGGGTTCGGTCGCGCCGAGCCTGGTGAGCAGCCCGCGCTGGTCGAAGCTCTCGGCGGTGCGCCGGGTGAAGCTGGCGCCGCGGGATTCGCGGGGCGGGGCGGGCAGCTTCTCGTAGACGACGACGTCGACGCCGCCCAGGCGCAGTTCGCCGGCCATCATCAGCCCGACGGGGCCGGCGCCGACGACGATCACGTCCCAGGTCATGCTCGCGCTCCTGTCCGGTGGGTGGTGCCGGCCGGCGGCCCGGCGGCGGCGGGGGCGGGGTGGGGGTGGCCGAACCAGTGGGTGAGGGCGTCGGTGAGGTCGCGGCCGCTGCCGGGGCTGGTCCAGGCGACGTAGCCGTCGGGGCGGACGAGGACCGCCTGCAGCGCGGGGGCGGGGGCGGGGGCGGGGTCGGGTGCCCAGGCGGCGGTGACGATGTCGACGCGGTCGGCCCAGTCCTGGGCGAGCCGGGCCGCCCCGGCACCGGCACCGGTGTCGGTGGTGTCGGTGTCGGTGTCGGTGGTGATCAGGACGCCGCGGGCGGTGTGGAGCAGGTCGGCGATGCGGGTCCGGCTGCCGTCGGGCAGGACCAGCACCTGGTCGGGCGGCATGCGCCGGCCCAGCAGCGGGTGCTCCCCCGGCCCCATGTCGTAGCGGATGCCCAGCCCGCTGACGATGCCGGCCAGGTGGGCGGCGGCGTCGGGGTGTTCGGCCAGTTCACCCAGTACGGCGCGCAGGGGGTCCATGTCGGCGTCGCCGAGGTAGAGCAGGGATGCCGCCCGGGCGTTGCGGATGAGCTGTTGGCCGATGGGGTGGCGTTCGGCGTGGTAGGTGTCCAGCAGTCCTTCGGGGGCCCGGCCGTTGACGGTGGCGGCGAGTTTCCAGCCGAGGTTGGCCGCGTCCTGCAGGCCGGCGCTGAGGCCCCAGGCGGCCAGCGGCGGCATCTCGTGCGCGGCGTCGCCGGCCAGGAGCACCCGGCCGCGCCGGTAGTCCTCGGCGAGGCCGGCGGTGTTGTCGCAGGCCCACATCCACTGTGCCTGGCCGTGGTGGATGGACTCGCCGGTCAGGCGCTGCCAGGCGTCGGCGACCTGGGTGAAGGTGAGGGCGTCGGGGTCGGGGTGGGGCGGCAGGCTCTTGTCGTGGATGACGATGCGCAGCCGGCCCTCGCCCAGGGGGGTGCACACCACCATGTGGCCGCCGGGCAGGCGTTCGCCGATGGGCCGCGGGCGCAGGCTCACTCCGGTGATCTCCGCGGTGTACATGCCGCGGGTGGCCGGCCAGACCCGGGCGTCGATGCCCGCGGCGGTGCGTACGGTGCTGCGCGGGCCGTCGCAGCCGACCAGGTAGCGGGCGCTGTCCTGGCGGGGGCCGTCGGGTCCGTCGAGGTCGACGGTGACGGCGTCGGGTGTCTGGTGCACGCCGGTGACCTCGTGGCCGCGGCGCACGGGGACGCCGAGTTCGGCGAGCCGGTGGGCGAGCATCTCCTCGGTGCGGGCCTGGGACAGGCCCAGGACGCCGCTGTGGTTGTCGGCCAGCATGCCGAGGTCGAAACGGACTCCGCCGAAGTGTCCCATCGGGCCCCACCGGAATTCACCGATCCGGGAAAGCAGTCCGCGCTGGTCCAGTGATTCGGCTGCCCGCCGGTTGAATCCGAGTGCGCGGGATTCTCCGGAAGGGGCGGCGAGTTTGTCGTAGACGGTGACTTTCACGCCGCCCAGGTGGAGTTCGCCGGCCAGCATCAGTCCGACCGGCCCGGCACCGACAATGATGACGCCAGTTTCCATTTTTGGCCTTCCACGCGGGCGGCTGGGAAATCGTCGCTGTCAAAGTACACAGGGCCCTCTTCGGCTGCAATGACCCGAGGAATGCCGAACTCGCCTGGTGCGGCGGGGTGTTCAACCGCGGATTGTTCCGCGGCTGAACACCTGCGGGGGTGCGGCGGCTACGGGGCCGGGAGGGGTGCGGGGTTGGCGTCGCAGGCGGCGTCGGCGCCCTTGGCGGAGGCCGGGCGGGTGCCGTCCCCCAGGTAGGCGCTGACGTAGGCGTTGATGCACGTGTTGGCGTTGCGCGACAGCGACGTCTCGTGCTCGTAGCCGTTGTTCTCCAGCAGCAGCCGGGAGTCGGGGAAGCGCCGGTGCACGTCGTAGGCGCCGGCCAGCGGGGACCCGGCGACGTGCTCGCCCTGCACCAGGAGGATGTCCACGCCCGCGGCGCCGGTCTTGAGGGGGGTGGCGGCGGGCACCGGCCAGAACGCACACGGCGCGTTGTACCAGGCGTTGTACCAGGTGAGGAAGGTGTTGCCGGTGCGGTACTGGCGCCAGTAGTCGCGGTGCCAGCGCCGGGTGTCGCGGGGCCAGGGCGAGTCGGTGCACTGGACCGCGTTGTACATGGCCTGCTTGTTCTGGGTGGGGTAGCCGGGGTCGTTGAAGTTGGCCTTCAGGCCGGCGGGGTCCTTGCGCAGCACCCAGTCGGCCAGTGCCTTGGTGTGGCCGCTCCAGGAGGAGCGGCGGTAGAGGTTGACCAGGAAGACCTCGGTGTACTCGGCGGGTCCGATCCTGCCGTCGACGGGTGCCTGGCGCACCATCGCCATGCCTTCGTCGTACCTGGCCGCCACCTGGGCCCGGGTGGTGCCCAGGTGGTAGGTGGCGTCGTTCGCGGCGATCCAGGAGAAGTAGTTCTCGGCGCTCTTTTGGAAGGTCACGTTCTGTTCGAGGACGTCCCGGTACCAGCCGCCGGTGGGCTGCACGACGGTGTCGAGGACCATGCGGCGCACCCGGTGGGGGAACATCGAGGCGTAGACCGAGCCGAGGTAGGTGCCGTAGTCCCAGCCGAAGTAGGTCAGCTGCTGCTGGCCCAGTGCCTGGCGGATCAGGTCCAGGTCGCGGGCGGCGTCCTTGGTGCCCAGGTGGGCGAGTGTGTCGCCGTGGGCGCGGCCGCAGCTGTCGGCGAAGGCGCGGGCCTTGTCCCACCATGCCTGTTCGTCGGCGGGTGTGGCGGGCACCAGGTCGGGGCGGGCCCTGCCCGGCCAGACGTAGGACGGCTCGCAGGTGACCTGCGGCTCGCTGGCCCCGGTGCCGCGCGGGTCGAAGCCGATCCAGTCGTAGGTGGCGCCGACGGCCGGGGACAGTCCGGAGGTGCCCTTGGCGAACCGGGTGGGCAGGTCACGTCCGAACTGCCCCGGCCACTGGCCGCGGTTGAGCAGCACGATGCCCTGGTACTGCTCCTCGGGCGCGGTGTGCCGGGCGCGGGTGAGCGCCAGTCGTATCGTGCGGCCGTCGGGGCGGCTGTGGTCGAGCGGGACCTGGAGGGTGCCGCATTCGAGCCCTTTCAGATAACCCCCGATGACCGGGTCGTTGTCCGGGCAGGCGGACCAGGAGACGCCGGCCGCCGGCAGGTCGGCCGACGCCTTCGCCGGTGCCGCGACCGCCGCGCCGGCCAGGGCGGTGGCGGCCGCCACCGTCATTGCTAGGAACTTCCTCACGTATTCCCCTTCTTGAGCGCAGGCGCGCCGCCCGGCCCGGTGCGCGGGCAGGTCGGCGGACCCGATTTCCACGGGCATGTCCAGGGGGGTCGGCGAGAGACTATCGACAGGGGTAAGTGGCGGGAAAACACCTACGGTTGAACACCGCATGCGCCCGGAGCGGGGCGGAGCGGGGCAGGGCAGGCGGGAATGGCGCACCGGTTTGGCTACGAAAAAAAAAGGGGGGCGGCCGCGGAATAGAAAAAAGGGGGGGTGGCCGCCGGGTGCGGGACGGGGGCGTAAAAAAGGCTGCGGAGCGCGCCGCCGGGCCGGGCCGGGTTGGGGATGCGGAACGGCTGCTGTGCCGGGGCCGGGCCGGGGATATGAAACGGCCGCTTCGCCGGGGCCGGGCCGGGGATATGGGAAAACCCCGCGGAGCGGCCGTGGGTCGGGCCGTTTTCCGCGGGGTGAGGGTGACGGAGAAAAAAGAGGGTGGTGTCTTAGCGTGTGGTGCCGGGGGCGGCGGGCGGGCCGCCGGCGGCCATCTGCTGCATCCGCTCGCGCATGTTCGCGGTGGTGTTGGCGTGCGGGAACGCCGCGGCCGGCACGTCGGCTCCCAGGAACGCGCACAGCGGTTCCCAGCCCTGCTTGACGTCGTAGACGAGGAGGTTGTCCGCGGGGACCGCGTCGATGATCTCCTGGTTGCGCCGGTGGTAGACCTCGATGGCCCGGTCCTTGTCGGCGAACCGGCCCTCGAACAGGCCGTCCCAGGTCATGACGCTGGTCATGCGGTAGACGCGGGCCTGCCGGGACCCCTGCGGCGGAGGGTTGTCCTTGTTCTTGAGGACGAACTGGTAGAGCGTGTTGTAGGTGCTCTCGTACCAGCTGTCGGCGTCGCGCACCGTGAGGACGACCTTGGCGTCGGGGAACGCCTTGGTGATCTGGTCGTAGTAGAAGGAGGGCGGGCCGTCCACCGCGCTGGTGTAGCCGTCGAAGACGGCGTCCCAGTCGGGCTGCAGGCCGTCGCAGATGATGCGTTCCCACTGCTCCAGGCGCTTCTCGTCGCCGACGATGTCGAACATGTGGTAGCAAGGCCCGTAACCGAGCTGTTCCAGCGCCTCCTGCAGTGACGTCGTCCCGGTCCTGCCTAACCCGGCGTTGATGAGCTTCAGCACGGTGCGGTTCCTTCCCTGGCGGCTGGGTGGTCGGCTGCGAGCATGCTTTCCCGCGGCCCGCGCGCAGTCAACAGGGGCGCACGCTGCCGCAGTTGACCGGGCGCGCCGGGCCCCGGCGGTGGGCCGGGCGGTGGCCGGCGCCCGGTGCGGCGCCGCGGGCCGCGGACCGGGCTGCAGCCGGTGCCGGCGGTGGGCGGGGCGGGGTGGCACCGGTCCTGTCCGGGGCGGTGGCCGGCGCCGCGGGCCGGCGCGGCGTGCCGGTCGGTCAGCGCCAGGCCGCCGGGACCTGCCGGGTGGAGACGTTGATGCGGTTCCAGAGGTTGACCAGGCCGATGTGGATGACCAGGGCGGCGAGTTCTGCCTCGCTGTAGTGGCGGGCCGCTTCCTGCCAGACCTCGTCGCAGACGGGGTCGTCCTGGCCGCTGAGGTCGGTGGCGGCCTCGGCCAGTGCCAGCGCGGCGCGCTCGGCGGGGGTGAAGCAGTCCGTTTCTTGCCAGTGGGCGACCTGGGGCAGGCGTTCGTCGGCCTCGGCGGCGCTGCCGAGATCGGCGGGGATCGTGTAGATGCGGCCGTTGATCTGGCTCACCCGCAGCCGGATCAGGTCCAGCGTGCGCTGGGGGACGCCGACCTGGCCGATGACCTTGGTCAGGTCGAGCAGGGGCTGCAGGGCGTCGGGGACGACCAGCGAAGGGTTGTTCATCCTCGGGGGCATCGGGGCTTCTCCCTGTGAGTCGGGCCTGCTCCGTCGCGGCTCGGGCGCCCTGCGGCGCGAAACGACGAAGGGGCGAAGGCACGCGGCGCAAACGGTGCGGCGGCGGGTGCCGGTGCACCAGGCTGCCGTCGCGCGGCCGGTCCTGCAAGTGCGGGCCGCGCCGGGCGGTGCGGCGCCGGTGTTCGACTGCGGAACGGGCGCGGTTGAACAGCGGGGGCGTTCACGCCGGCCCCGGGTGGCGCACCGCACCTGTGTGACGCTTCGGTGGAACACCCCGCGCGTGCCCCACCCCATCCCCCCTCCACCCTCATCCTCACTCCCCTACGACGGAAGGGACGTCCACCGTGGCGGTCGACAGGATCGCGCTCATCACGGGCGCCAACAAGGGCATCGGATACGAGACAGCACGGCAGCTGGGCGAGCAGGGAGCCGTGGTCCTGGTCGGCGCCCGTGACGAGGTGCGCGGCAAGCAGGCGGCCGCCGCGCTGGCGGACGGCGGCATCACGGCGGTGCCGCTGCACCTCGACGTGCGGGACGCGGCCCGCGTGGCCGCTGCCGCGGCCTTCGTCGAGCAGCGGTACGGCCGCCTGGACATCCTGGTCAACAACGCCGGCGTCGCCGGCGGTTTCACCGGGGCGCCCAGCCAGGCGCAGGCAGGTGATCTGCGCGAGGTGTACGAGACCAACGTCTTCGGCGTGGTCACCGTGACCCACGCGATGCTGCCCCTGCTGCGCCGCTCGGAGGCCGGACGCATCGTCAACATGTCGAGCCACCTGGGGTCGCTGGCGTTGAACGCCGACCCGGCGTCCCCGATGGCGGGCGTCAACATGATCGCCTACCAGTCCTCCAAGACCGCCCTCAACGCGATCACGCTCGCCTACGCCAAGGAGCTGCGGGACACCCCGATCAAGGTGAACGCGGCCCATCCCGGGGTGGTGGCCACCGACATCAACGGCCACCGCGGACAGCGCACTCCCGCGCAGGGCGCCGTGATCGCGGTCCGCCTGGCGCTGCTGGACGCCGCGGGACCCTCGGGGGCGTCCCTGTCGCAGGACGGCCCCGTCCCCTGGTAGCCGCCCGCCGGCCGGGGCGGCCTTGCCCCGTCCTCTGGCAGCACCGGGCCGCCCGCCCGGCCGCCCGGCCGCCCGCCGGGGCGCCTGCCGGGGCGCCTGCCGGGGCGGGCCCGCCCGCGCCCGTGCGGCGAGCGGCCTGCCGGCCCCGAGCGGCCGAGCGGCCGAGCGGTCCGCCGGCGGGCCGGGGGCGGGCCGGGGGCGGGCCGGGGGCGGGCCGGCCGGGCTGCTCGCCGGCCGGGCGCGGGGGCTCCAACAGGGGTCGTTCTGTGCTCGGTCGATCCTCCAGAGCGGGGGCGCAGGGTGGAGCGAGGTGCGTGAGATCCGGGAGAGGCCGGACTTGATGCAGGAGGAGTGCTGCAGCGATGAGCTTCGTCAAGGTGTGTCCGGTGGACAAGATCCCGGCCGGGGGTGTGATCGCGGTGGAGGTCGGCGACGTGCCGGTCGCCCTGGTGCGCAGGGGCGAGACGGTGTACGCGGTCAGTGACCTGTGCTCCCACGCCGAGGTCTCCCTGTCCGAGGGGGAGGTCCACGGCACGACGATCGAGTGCTGGCTGCACGGGTCGTGTTTCGACCTGGGCAGCGGCCGGCCGGTCAACCCGCCGGCGACAGCGCCGATCGCCACCTACCGGGTGAAGGTCGAGGACGGCTTCGTGTACGTGTCGCCGGACAGCGAAGGCTAGGCGGGAGACGGTCATGACGTCAGCGTCGAACAAGCCGGGGCGCCGGCCGGTGATCGGGATCACCGGCCGGAGCGTCCCGGTCACCCTGCAGGGCACCGACATGGTGGTGAGCCTCGCGCTCCAGTCACATGTGGACTTCCTCGCCGCCGCGGGCTGTCTGCCGGTGGTGCTGCCGCTGGGGCCGGGCGTCGAGGAGGCCGTCGCCGGCCTCGACGGCCTGCTCGTGCCGGGCGGCCCGGACGTCGATCCGGCACTGTACGGGCAGAGCCGGCATCCGCGTACCCGTGGCGGCAGCGCGGACATGGACCGCGCCGAACTGGCCGTGCTGGGGGCGGCGCTGGGGGCCGGGCTGCCCCTGCTCGCCATCTGCCGCGGCATGCAGCTGCTCAACGTCCAGTGCGGGGGCACCCTGCACCAGCATCTGCCGGAGATCACCGGTGACGACACCCACCGTCCGGACGGCGCCGCGTTCGTGTTCGGCCGGCACGTCCTGGAGCTGGGGGCCGGCAGCCGTATCGCCTCGGTCCTGGGCAGCGACGACCCGCCCAAGACCGCCTGCCACCACCACCAGGCGGTCGACCGGATCGGCACCGGCCTGACCGCCACCGCCTGGGCGCCGGACGGCGTCGTCGAGGCGGTCGAGGCGGTCGGCCACCCCTTCGCGGTCGGCGTGCAGTGGGAAGCCGGCCAGACCGAGGACGACCGGCTCCACGTGGCACTCGCCCAAGCGGCCCGGAGCCGCTGAACCACCCGCCCGGGCCCGCCCGGCACCCCCCCCACCCCACGCCACCCCACGCCGCCCGCCCGGCACAGGACACCCCACGCCGCCCGCCGGCCGGGGCCCGCCCGGTCCGGTCCGCCCGGCCGGGAGCCATGGGCCAGGGCCGTCCGGCGGGGCCGCCCGGCGGTGACGAGCCGTCGAGGCCGGCCCGGCCCGGCACAGCCGGCGGGAGCCCGGCCGGGAACCGCCCGGCGGGAGCCGCGGCGGCCAGGCCCGACGGGCGGAAACCACCCGTCGAGGACCACCCGGCCGATTCCGCCCGGCGGGAGCCGCCCGGTGGGGGCACCCCTGCCGGGGCCCGTCCGCCAAGACCCGTTCCACCACAGCCCGTCCGACGGGGCCCGTCCGCCAAGGCCCCTTCCACCGCAGCCCGTTCCACCGCAGCCCGTCCGCCAAGGCCTGTTCCGCCGGGGCCCCTTCCGCCGCAGCCCGTGCTGCCGGGGTCCACCGGTCGTTGACCGGGACTAAAGAGGCCCAGGTCATGCTGCGTAGGCATCTCCACTCAGGATGCACAGCCGAGCACGACCACATTTGCGTGTCGAAGGCATTCCCGGCACATGCGGCAGTCCCCGTGAGCGTGAGGCTGTCACCTTCCGGAAGGACGAAAATGGGAGCAGTCGAGGTTCCGGTTCTTATCGTGGGCGGCGGCGGGTGCGGTCTTGCCGCCTCCAACTTCCTCTCCGATCACGGTGTGGACCACCTGCTCGTCGAACGGCACGCGGACACCGCGCACGTGCCCAAGGCGCACTACCTCAACCAGCGCACGATGGAGATCTTCCGTCAGCACGCACTCGACGGGCCGATGGTGGAGCAGGGGGCGCCGCTGGAGCTGTTCGGGAAGCTGCGCTGGCTGACCTCGCTCGCCGGGGACCGGCCGATGGACGCGCAGCACATCCACGAGATGGACGCCTTCGGCGGCGGCTCGCTGCGCGCCCGGTACGCCGCGGCCGGGCCCGTGCTGCCGGTCAAGCTGCCGCAGGTGCGGCTGGAGCCGATCCTGCGCCGCAGCGCACAGGAACGAAATCCCGGGCGCATCCTGTTCGGCCACGAGATGACCGCCTTCACCGACGAGGGCGACCGGGTGGTCGCCGAGATCCGCGACACCACCACCGGTGAGAGCACCACGGTCACCGCCCGCTACCTCGTCGGGGCCGACGGCGGCCGCACGGTCGGCCGGGCCCTGGGCATCGAGATGCAGGGCGTGCACGGCCTGCTCGACGTGACGACCGCGTACTTCAGCGCCGACCTGTCGCCGTGGTGGCAGGAGGGCACCTTGCTGACCCACCTGCTGAACCCCTACGACCCCGACCTGTGCAGCAACCTCATCGAGATGGGGCCCAGCTGGGGCAAGGCCTGCGAGGAGTGGGTCCTGCACTTCGAGCCGATGGACGCCGGCCGGCTCGACGAGGAATCGGTCGTGGCCAGGATCCGGGAGGTACTGGGCCTGCCCGGCCTGGAACTGACCTTGCACCACGTGACGAACTGGACGGTGGAGGCGCTGGTCGCCGAGCACTACCGCAAGGGACGGGTACTGCTGGCCGGCGACTCCGCGCACCGCCAGCCGCCCACCGTCGGCCTGGGCCTGAACTCCGGCATCCAGGACGCCCACAACCTGGCGTGGAAGCTGGCCGCGGTACTCAGCGGCCGCGCCCACGACAGCCTCCTGGACACCTACGAGGCCGAGCGGCGGCCGGTGTGCCTGCTCAACGTCGACTGGGCGGTGTCGGCGGCCTCGCACCACCAGACGGTCCTGGGCACCGTGGGCCTGGGCCCGCGCGCCCCCCAGGAACGCCGGCAGCGCATGTTCGCCGCGTACTTCGCGCAGTCCCCCATCGGCGAGGTGGTGCGGGCACGGACCGCGGAGATCCTGGACACCCACCGCGCCGGCTGCCAGGCCCACGACTTCGAGATCGGCTTCCACTACGAACAGGGCGCCCTCGTCCCCGACGGCAGCCTGCCCCCCGCCCGGGTGCCCATGCGCGACGTGTACCACCCCACCACCCGGCCCGGGCACCGGCTGCCGCACGCATGGCTCGAACAAGGCGGCGAGCGCCTGTCGACCCACGACCTGACCGGCTCCCCGGCCGGTTTCGTCCTGCTCACCGGCGACGAAGGGGCGGCGTGGGCACAGGCGGCCGCGCAGGTGGCGGAGAAATTCTCGGTCCCGATCCGCACCGTACGCATCACCCAGACCCCCCAGAACCCCCAAGACGGGCAGGACGGGCAGGACGGGCCGTTCACCGACGTCGACGGCGGATGGCAGGCGGTCCGCGAGATCCGCGGGGACGGCGCCGTCCTGGTGCGTCCCGACAACCACGTGGCATGGCGCGCCATGACCGCCGCCGCGCACCCGGCGGACGTCCTGGCGAACGCGTTCTCCCGCATTCTCGACCCCCGGGCCACAGCGGCTTCCGCTTCCTGACCCCCCGGCAGACAACGCCACAACCCAAAAAAAAAAGGGGGGCGGGGCGGGGCCCCGAAAAGGGGCGCGGGGGCCCCGAAAGGACGCCGGCGGCGCTGACGGCGCCGCCGGCAGCCGGCCGCACACCGGCCGCCACCACCCCCACCCCCACTCCCCCGCTCCCCCCCCCCGATCCCCCGCTTTCGACCCTTTTTTCTCTTCCTCCTCTTTTTCCGGTTTTTCCCGGCAGGCCGGGACGACGCATCGGTGAGGCAATGGACAACAAAGACAACACCGCGGCCGCAGACGCGCAGATCCTGGTCCTGGGCGCGACCGGCCGGCAGGGCGGTGCGGTGGCCCGCGAGCTGCTGCGCCGCGGACGCGCCGTGCGCGCCCTGGTACGTGACGTGCGCGCGCCCGCGGCGCTCGCGCTCGCCGAGGCGGGTGCGCACCTGGTACACGCAGACCTGGACGAACCCGCCTCCGTGCGCGCGGCGATGCACGGCGTGAGCGGCGTGTTCAGCGTCCAGACGTTCCGGGGCCCCGGCGGGGTGGCCGCGGAGGAACGCCAGGGCAAGACGGTCGCCGACGCCGCCGCCGAGGCGGGCGTGCAGCACCTGGTGTACAGCTCGGTGGGCGGCGCCGAACGCTGCGACGCCATCCCCCACTTCCGCAGCAAGCTCGCCATCGAGGAACACATCGGCAAACTCGGCCTGCCCGCAACGGTGCTGCGGCCGACCATGTTCTACGACATCCTCCTCGACCTGGCCCCCCGCCTGGTCGACGGCGAGCTGGTACTGGGCCTGTGGCTGGACCCCCGCACCCCCGTCCAGGTCATCGCGACCGACGACATCGGCGCGTTCGCCGCGGACGCCTTCGACGACCGGGCCACGTGGCTGGGCCGGCAGGTGGAGATCACCAGCGACGAACTGACCGGCGTGCAGATCGCCGAGACGTTCGGGCGCGTGGCCGGCCTCCCGGCCCGCTACGCACAGCAGTCCTTCGAGCCCCTGCGCACCGCCCGCCCCGACCTGGCCGCCATGTTCGACTGGCTCGAGAACGACGGCTACCACGCCGACCTGGCCGAACTGCGCCGCATCCGGCCCCGCCTGACCAGCCTGGAGAGCTGGCTGCGCAGCAACTGGACCGCCCCCGTGAGCTGAACGGCCACCCACCTCCCCACTCCTGCGGCAGACCGGCAAAAACACCGCCGCACACCGGGCAGCCACCACGAAACCCGGCACCACGACCCTCCCCCGGGCCCGCGCGGTACGGGACCCCGGCAGCCACCACGGCACAAGACCCGCCCCACCCACCACCGCGCCCCCGCCTGCCCCACCCACCATGAACAACCACCCCCACCCCCAACCCCGCCCCGGAGCCACCAAAGCCCCCGCGCACAAGAACGGGCAACGCCCCGGAACGGGACAGCCAAGGAGAACGGGCAACGACCACAGGCAGACCACGGCCGGGCGCGACCAGCGACCAGGGGCGGGACGGCCAGGGGCAGCCAGGGGCAGCCAGGGGCAGCCAGGGGCAGCCAGGGGCGGCCGGGGGCGGGGCAGCCGAGGAGAACGGGCAACGACCACAGGCAGACCACGGCCGGGGACGACCAGCGACCAGGGGCGGGACGGCCAGGGACGGCCGGGGAGAACGGGCAACGGCCACAGGCGGACCACGGCCGGGGACGGAGACGGTCCGTCGCCGGACGGCAGCCCCGGGCACGGCGGCCGCAGCACGGGCACGGGCCGGGCCGGGCCGGGCAGACCGAAGAAGAGGCCGGCCGCCCGTGCCCGCACGCCCCGCCGAAGACCCCACGCGCGGCAGCTGACGTCCGGTCAAGGAACACCAGGCGCATACCCGTCCGCGGGCACACCGCCTCACACCCGGTGACCACCGGCGTCGCGCGATGACCACCGGACGTCGCGCGATGACCACCGGACGTCGCGCGATGACCACCGGACGTCGCGCGATGACCACCGGGCGTCGCGCGGGCCGCATCCGGCCGATGAGAGGGGCCCTGACCGCACCCGGAGCGGCCAGCCTGCCCGCCTGCCCCGGTGCGCGCCGCGCCCCACCGCTTCGAGACCACCAGCTCCCACCCGCCGGCAACCTGCCCGGCGCCCGGCACACCCGGCCCCGGCCACCGGCAAAACCCCCCGGCGCCGCGACCACCGCAGCAGCGCGTCCGGCCCACCGCCACGGCAGCAACCGCCCACAGACCGGGAACACCCGATCCCTCACACACACCAGCCGCTTCCCCCTCCGGCCGCCTCAGCCGATAACCCGCCCCCCACTACGGCGCTCACCCACAACCGCATCACACCCGCGGCAGCAGCGACCGTAGCTGCGGCAGCGGCAGCGGCTGCGGCTGACGCACTCACGGATACCGGTACCCCACGAACCGACCCGGCCCGCACAAGGCCGGGCCTCCTGTACCGCCACAGACACCGACAGACGGGCGGACACCGCAGCAAGGAGCGCCGACGAGGAGGTGAGCGCCGCAGGGGTGGACGCCGACGAGGAGGGTGGGTGCCGCAGCGGGGGCACCGACGAGGGGGTGGACGCCGCAGCGGGGAGGCGCCGACAAGGGAGCGAACGCCGAAGCAGGGGGCGCCGACGAGGGGGGAGCGCCGCAGGGGGTGGACGCCGCAGCGGGGAGGGTGGGTGCCGAAGCGGGGGGCGGGCGGGGAGGACGTGCCCGCCCGCCCCTTGCGTACGCGCACCGGTCGCACACCGCCGCCACCGCGACTTCGCCCACCGCCTGGCCGCCGTCACCGAGGGCCGCACACACCGGGATCAGGCAGCCAGGCCGCACCGAAGGCCTCCCCGGCCTCGAGCCCGCCTCACGCAGGTGACACGGTGCTCACCGGTACCGAGCCGGCAAAACGACAGCACGGCCCCGGCGGGCCGAACAGGCAGCACCGCGACACGGACGCCGGTGGCCCCGCTCACCACACCACCTCGAGGCAACGCCCGGCGAGCACAGCGCACACGCACCGCCCCGCACTCCTTCAGGTGGTGGCGAACCCGGCGAGGACCCGGCCCAAAATGGGGGTGTCGATACGGTGCCACGAACCCGGCAACTGCATCCCGAACCCGTTGGGCAGCGCGGCCGCGGTCGCCCGGGCCGCATCACGCAGCCAGTCACTGCTGGCGTCACTGCTGAGGACCACAGCCGGCGTGCGCAAGGCGGCCAGACGGGCGACGGGCACCTCGAAGTCACCCAGAATGGCCGTGTCGTACAACAACGTGTGGGCGTTCGCCTCGTTCGTCGCCCACAAAGGAGCCTGCCGCCACTCGGCAATGACCTCCGCACTGAGACCCAGCAGCTCACTCAGCCAGTACTGCGCGGCCTCCCCGCGCCGGCCCTGGGCAAGCAACGCCCGCAAAACATCCATACAGTCCGCCGGCGGCTTGGGATGCCCCAGGGTACGGAAATACGGCTCGTGCAACGCGAGCTTCGTGACCCCCACCCCCGCCAGCGCCGCCTCCAACGCCAGGTTCGCACCGGTCGACCCGGCGAAGACGACCGCCTGCCCCCCGGCCTCCTCGATCACCGCCGCCAGGTCCTCCACCTCCCGCTCGACCGCATACCCCGGACAGTCCCCGCTGTGCCCGCGCCCCCGGCGGTCATAGACATAGACCGTGCAGTGCGCCACCAGCTCCGGAACCAGCGGATCGAAAATGGTGTGATCACGAAACGCACCGTTCACCAGCACGATCGGCAAACCCTCACCGGCACTGCGATACGCAATCGTCGTACCGTCCCGCGAAACGACCTTCCGCATACCACACTCTCCTCATCCTCCACCGATACCTACGCGCAGCAGCAATCTCCAGCAACACAGTCGACAGCCGGTCGAGAACGGATCGGACGCCCCCCACCACACCCCGCCCCGACCCCACCCACCACCCCCGCCCCGCCCCGCAGCACACCACAACCCGAAAAACAGCACCAAAACCCACCACCACAGCAACAGCAACAGCCGCAACCACCGCAACGCCAGCCAGCGGCAACACAAAGACGCAACGAGCGACGAAGACACCGGCAAAACCCGAAAACCACACGACCGCAAAGACCACGAGCACCACACGACCACGGCAACGCCAGCACCACACGACCACGGCAACGCCAGCACCACACGACCACGCCACAGCGAGCACCACGAAACCGCGCGACCGCGAAGGCCCTCGCAACCACCGCACCACACGACCACGCGACCACGCGACCACGCGACCACGCGACCACGAGAACGCGCGCACCACGCCACAGCGAAGACTGCGGGAACACAGGAACACGGGACCCATACGGCAGGAAACACGCCGCACCAGCCGCCGCCCAGACCAACCCGATCCCCCCGGACCCAACCCAACTCAACCCGCCCCAACCCGCCCCGCCCCGCCCGGACAACCACCCGCCCCTCCCCCACCACCCCACCACCCCACCACCCGGCCGGCCCACCCCGCCCCGCTCCACCACCCAGGGCCTCGGCCCGCCCCGCCCCGCCCCGCCCTGGTCCGGCCGGGCACCCCCACCACCTCGGCCCCGACCCACCCCGCCCGGGCACCCCCACCCCCGGCCCGGTCCGCCACCCCGGCCCGGCCCGGTCCACCACCCCCCGACCCGGTCCACCACCCCAGTCCGGCCGGGCCCCCAGGGCCCCGACCCGCCCCCAGGGCCCCGACCCGCCCCCAGGGCCCCGCCCCGCCCGGCCGGGCACCCGCCCCGGCCCCGCCTTCCCCGGTCCACCCCGACTCGACCAAAACTATCGGCACCCCTTCGACACTGAGGCGACAGCCATATCCACAAAGGAGCAGGGGCCCATGGCGGACAACAACACGGCGCACACAGCCACACCCGCACACGTGGTCGTCATCGGAGGCGGCATCAGCGGCCTGGCGGCCGCGTTCTTCCTGCGCAACGCCCCCGTACGCGTGACCGTCCTGGAAGCCTCCTCCCGCCTGGGCGGACAACTGTCCACCACACAACTGGCCGGCGTCACCATCGACGAAGGCGCCGAATCCACCTACGCCCGCCGCCCCAAAACCGCCCGCCTGCTCCAGGAAGCCGGCCTCACCGACCAGGTCGTGGCCGCCACCACCAAATCCATGGCCATCTACACCCGCGGCCAGATCCGGCCCCAGCCCGACCGCCAGTTCATGGGCGTCCCCAGCGACCTCGACGAACTCGCCAAATCCGGCATCCTCTCCGACACCGCACTGGCCCGCGCCCGCGAAGACCTCACCCTGCCCCCCACCGAACACCACCAGGACATCTCCGTCGCCGACTACATCACCCCCCGCCTCGGCCGCGAAGTCGTCGACCGCCTCGTCGAACCCTTCCTGTCCGACGCCTACTTCGGCCGCGCCGACGAACTCTCCTTCGAAGCCACCCTCGCCCCCCTCGCCGCCGCCACCCGCCGCCACACCTCACTCACCGCAGCCGCCGCCGCCCTGCTCCCCCCACCACCCCCGCCCGGCCAACAGCCCACCACCGGCATCTCCACCCTCACCCACGGACTCGGCTCCCTGCCCCAGACCCTCGCCGACCACCTCCTCACCGCCTCCCCCCACTCCACCATCCGCACCCACACCCCCGTCCACACCCTCACCCGCCGCCCACACGGCTGGCGCGTCACCACCGGCACCCCCACCCACCCCGAACACCTCGACGCCGACGCCGTCATCCTCGCCGTCCCCACCGACCAGACCCGCCGCCTGATCACCCCCCTGCCCCACACCACCACCGCCACCACCGCCCTCGCCGACATCCCCCACGCCGGCTCCCTCATCATCACCCTCGCCTACCCCCGCACCGCCCTCACCCACCTACGCACCCTCGGCCACAGCGGCTACCGCATCCCCACCACAGAAGGACACACCCTCAAAACCGTCACCTTCTCCACCATCAAATGGCCCCACCTCACCCACGACATCGACATCATCCGCTGCCAAGCCGCCGGCAGCAAAGAAGAACACCTCCTCCACCACGACGACACCACCCTCACCACCCTCGCCACCCGCGAACTCACCCACACCACCGGCATCACCCACCCACCCCTCGCCACCCACATCACCCGCTGGCCCAACGCCATCCCCCAATACACCACCGGCCACCACCACCGCACCACCCGCATCCGCACCACCCTCCACAACCAACCCCACCTCGCCATCTGCGGCGCCGCCTACGACGGCATCGGCATCGGCCAATGCATCACCAGCGCCCTCAAAGCCACCGAACACATCCTCACCCAACTCCCCACCACCACCCCCTAACCCGACACCCCCCAACCCACCCACCCACCCGGCCACACAGCACAGGGAGACCGACGTGCCCGCAGACGTGTCCCCACCCGACACCATCACCGTCGACTTCTGGTTCGACCCCCTCTGCCCCTGGGCCTGGATCACCTCCCGCTGGATCCACGAAGTGCACCAACAACGTCCCCTGACCCTCCGCTGGCACGTCATGAGCCTCGCCATCCTCAACGAAGGCCGCGACATCCCCCGCAAGTACCGCGAAAAAATGAGCTACGGACCCGCCCGCGTCTGCATCGCCGCCGAACAACGCTACGGCTCCCACATCCTGGGCCCCCTCTACACCGAACTCGGCCACCGCTACCACCACGACAACGCACCCGCAAACCAGACCACTCTGGAAAACGCCCTCCACGCCACCGGCCTCGACCCCCAGCTCGCCACCACCGCCACCACCACCGACCACGACACCGCCCTCCGCACCTCCCACCAAAACGCCATCGACCAGGTCGGCGAAGACCTCGGCACCCCCATCATCGCCATCGACAACCACGCCTTCTTCGGCCCCGTTCTCACCCCCACCCCCCGTGGAGAAACCGCCCTCCACCTCTTCAACGCCATCCACCACCTCGCCACCACCCCCGGCTTCTACGAGCTCAAACGCACCCGCACCCAAAAACCCCAGACCCACTAGTAAAAGTGGGTCAAGGTCGTGAGTAATCGCGTGCTGTGGAGCCGGACGGACTGACGTACTCCGCGCCGTGACGACCAACCACAGCTTTGGCCCGACTCTGACCATCGGCGAGCGTGACACCGACCTCAATGACCGATTGGGCGATTGGGCGATTGGGCGAAGAATTGGCCGCCTTCAACACAGCCGCCCCAGGTGCGACCGACCGCGGGACGTTCTCGGTCGAGGTCACCGATGAAGCAGGTGAATTGGTCGGCGGACCGGCCGCATGGGCTTGGGCAGGCCTGTGCGGCACATGTGGCCGCGGGCGTCGCGGGAGATGTCGAAGCGGTCGGGTGAGGGGAAGCGGGCGGGGTCGCGGTCGGCGTCGGCCATGGCGATCAGGACGAGTTCGCCGCCGCCCGGGACGACCGTGTCGCCGATCGTCACCTGCTCGGTGGTGAAGCGGAACGTGGGAGTCTCCAGAGGACCCTCGTAGCGGAGCATCTCCTCGACCGCGGTGTCGATCGAAGAGAGGTCCGCGCGCAGGGCGGCCAGTTGCTGCGGGTGGGTGAGCAGGGCGAGGACGCCGTTGGAGATGAGGTTCACGGTGGTCTCGTGGCCGGCCACGAGCAGGAGCCGGGCCGTGCCGAGGAGTTCCTCGCGGGACAGCCGGTCCCCGTCCTCGTCGGAGCCGTGGATCAGCGCGCTGATGAGGTCGTCGCCGGGCTGTTTCCGCTTGCCCTCCACCAGCTCCGCCATGTATCGCGCCATCGCGGTTGCCGCTGCGGTGCGCTCTTCGGGATCGGTGGCGCTGAGGGCGTCGTTCGACCAGGTCCTGAAGGATTCGCGGTCCAGGTCCGGTACACCGAGGAGTTCGCAGATCACGGATATCGGCAACGGGAAGGACAGCGCCTCGACGAGGTCGGCGCGTCCGTCGGGGGCGGGCAGCATCCGGTCCAGCAGCGCGTCGGTGGTCTTGTGGATGCCGGGGGCGAGTTGCTCCACCCGGCGCGCGGTGAACTCCCGGGCGACCGGTTTGCGCAGCCGTGTGTGGTCCGGCGGGTCGGCCCTGAGCATGTGCGGGCCGGAGGAGATGGCGCCAGGTGGCAGGGAGGGGGATGCCCTGCTCCAGTCCTTCGAGAGTCCGGGGTCCGCAAGTGCGGCACGTCCGGCCTCGTACCCGACGACGGGCCAGGCCTCCGCGCCTCCTTCCGGCATCCGGATGCGGTGGACCGCGCCCCGGGCCCGTAAGTCGGCATACACGGGATGGGGATCGCGGGTGAAGGACTCACCCAGTGCAGCGAGGTCAACGATGTCCGCAGGGCTGCCATTTTGTGGGGAGGGACATGTGTACGGTCGGAAAACACCATGTTGGCCGGTGCTTCCCCGGGCCCTGAGCAGGAACCGCTGCCTGTCTGCGGTGGGACCCGCGGTGTTGAGAGTCATCCACGGCGGAACGGCGCGCGTCAAGCGCATTCGGGAACACCTGCCGGGGCCGTCGGCGTGGGTGATTGTCAGTGGCTCCTTCTACGGTGTGAGCAGTGAGACCCGCTGGAAAGGCCACGGGTCCGCTGTGGGGAGGGGTGTGCCATGTCTGCCGGGTCCGCGGGGTCGACGACGTATCTGGAGTTGTCGCAGGAGGGTGACGGTGCGCACAAGTTCTACGAAGTGACCGTCGACGGGCAGGTGGTGACGGTGCGCTACGGGCGGATCGGCGCCGGCGGACAAACCCAGACGACGACGTTCCCCACGGCGGAGAAAGCGCGCGCCGCGGCCGCGAAGAAGGTCGGCGAGAAGGTCCGCAGGGGATACGCCCCGGCCGTTGCGGGGCAGCGTGCCCCGCGCGCGGTGACCCGGCGTCAGGTGGTCTCGGCCCCGTCCACCGCGCGTGCCGTCGCCCCCGTGCTGTGGCGGTTCGCCACCGGTTCCTCGGCGTTCGGTATCCACATCGACGGCGAGGGCTGCTGGGTCGGCAACCAGGCGGGTGACGTGTACACCCTGGACCACGACGGCAACGCACTGGCCCGTTTCAGCCTGCCGGACGGCGTGAAGTGCCTGGTGGCCGACGACTTCTGGATCTACGCCGGCTGTGACGACGGCAAGGTGTACGACCTGTCCTCCAAGCTGCCCTTCGCCGCCTACGACATCGCGGCGGACGTCGACATCTTCTGGCTCGACATCCACGAGGGCGTCCTGGACGTCTCCGACCGCGAGGGCCGGCTCACCGTCATCGACCACGAGGACGAGCACCAGTGGTCCCGACGCAGCCAGGGCGAGCACGCCTGGATGGTCCGCGCCGACGATCAGGCCGTCTACCACGGCCACCACCGGGGCGTCACGGCCTACGCGCCGGACGGCGGCCGGGAACTGTGGCACACGTCCACCCGGGGCGGTGTCCTGTTCGGCTGGCAGGAGGACGACGTCGTGTACGCGGGCACCGCCCACAGGGTGGTCCAGCGGCTGTCGAAGCGGACCGGCGCGATCGAGGCCACGTATGCGTGCGACAGTGCGGTGTACTCGTGCGCCACCTCGCCCGGCGGGCAGTTCGTCTTCGCGGGCGACGCGGCCTCGTCGGTCTACTGCTTCGACCAGGACGGCACACGCCTGTGGAAGCTCGGCACCGGCGGCGGTTCGGCGCTGTCGATGCAGTACCGCGACGAGCGGCTGTACCTGGTGACGACGGACGGTTCGCTGGTGTGCGTGGACGCGAGCGAGGCGGCCGTCTCCGCGGCGCAGCAGGGTACGGTGCCGTTGGCGCGGGACGTCAAGCTCGCTGCGGCCCTGCCGACCTACGAGCCAGCCACGGCCGCGGGCGCGGTGACCACCGTCGCCCAGGCCCCGGCGGGAGCGGTCGTCGTGGAGTGCGTCAGCGAGGCGGGGCGCGTCCGGGTGCACGTGGTGTCCGAGGGCTACGATCCAGCGCTGAACGTCCAGTTCCCGCGTGCGATACGGGAGCCTGGAGCACGCTACGTCGTGGACGCCCTGCACACGGCGGCAGGCGGCTTCTACCGGGTCCGCGGCGACATCCGACGGCTGCTGTGAAGCCCCTGCACCAGGGGACGTCCGTGCGCGACTCGCCTGGCGGGCAGGCTCCCGGCGCGCCGCCCCGTGCGGTCCAGCTCGACGCGAAGGACTGTGCGGAGGCGGGGCCGGACGCCTGCCCGGGCCCGGTCCTGCCGGCGGCGCCAGGCCGCCACACCGCTGAGTGCGATCTGTTCGGGTGGGACGTCCCTCCGGCTCACGCCCTTGCACCGGACGTGAATGATGCCCCGCAGGGCTGCACGGTCATCCGCCGTTCTTCCCGGCCGGATCGCGCTTGTCATAACCGAGGTGATCGGTGATCTCACCCTCCAGGGCGGACTCCAGCAGCCGCTTCGTCAGCTGCTGGAGCAACTCGCCCTCGCCGGTCAGCCGCAGGCCCTCCGCCCGGGCACGGGACACCAACTCGTCGATCAGCCGGTCATCCACCGCCTTCGACGGCTTCGGCTCAGACGCTCGACGGCCTCGGCCTCGGCCTCGGTCACATTCTCACTGGTCATCGGTGCATCCTCCATGATCGGGAGTTACATCGAACGGTTTACAGTCCCGCTCGGCCAGGCTTGCGTCCGCGTCGGCGCCCGCCGCTGCGAGATCGATAACGGCGCGCCGGTGCGTGGAAAACGAAGATCGTGAGCAGACGGGAGGCCGCCGCGGCGTCGCCTGGCCGACGGCCGTGAGGTCGCTGAGCGGGTCGCAGTGACCGGTCAGCAGCGCTGCGCCACCCGCACGGTCACACCGGCCAGGTCCTCACGCAAGGTTGTCAGGAGCCGACCGCGGCCCAGAGCGGCGAACAGCACAGGGTCGGATCCGCCCAAGCACAGCCACCGGTGAGGCCGGTGAAGGGCTCAGCGGGGCCTCGCGGTTACGGTGCGGCCAAATAATCCATGGCTTCTGGAACAGGTCGACGGGACTGCCGCAGGGCTGCGCAGTCACCGGCTGCGCAGCCCTCATCGCCGGACGGAACCGGCGAACCACTCCGGTCACAGCACCAGCAGCTCACGGTCTCGTGGAGCCAGGGTCAGAGTGCAGAGTCAGGACCGCGACGTCACCGCCGAAGCCCACCACGAGCGAACCTTCCGGGGTCACGGTCAGCGCGTAGACCGGCGCGGGGAACACCAGTTCCCGGCCTATCTGCCGTCCGGCCGCCGGCTCCCACAGGCACACCGTTCCGTCGGAACCACCCGTGACAACCCGGAGTTCTCCACCGATCACCGCGGTCACCACCGCGGACACGGTGCCTTCGTGGCCGACCAGCCTGCCGACTTCCCGTCTCGTGGCCAGGTCCCACACGCGCACGGTGGCGTCATAACCTGCCGTGATCGCGTGAGCTCGGCCGCCGATGACCGCTGTCGCGACCGCCCACGCTTCGCTGTCGTGGCCCGGCAGGGGCTCCCCGACCGGTTGTCCGGTGGTCAGATCCCACGTCCAGACCTTGCCGCGGCTCATACAGCCCACCGCATGGGGCCTGCCATCGATCACCAGCGTCTCGACGGCCATCAGGAAGTCGTCGTGTCCGGTCAGCTCGCCGACCTGTTCCCCACCGGCCAGATCCCAGACCCGCACGGATACGTCGTCGTCGCTGGCGAGCGCACACGGTCGCCCCCGGACGACAGCCATACCCACACACCACACCTCACCGTTGATCCCCGGCAGCTCGCCCGTCTGGTGTCGGGTGGCCAGGTCCCACGCTCGTACCGCCCAGTCGCTGGCCGTGACGACGTACGGCCGGCCGTCGACCACCGCCGTCGCCACCGCCCACACCCTGCCATTGAGGTCGCCCATGGGTCCGCCAACCGGCCGGCCGGTCTCAAGGTCCCGCACCTGGACCGTCTGGTCCTTGCTGCCGGTGACCACGACGTGGCGGCCGTCCGAGAAGGTTGTCGCCACCGCGTTCACACCGCTGGTGTGACCGGACGGGTTCATCTGGAAGTTCGGGTCCCTTTGTGTGCCGGTGGACCACAGCACCCGCCATGGCTCGGCGTCGACGTCCTCCACGGGCACGGCGGCGATCCGCGCCGACAACTCCCGGTCCCCGTACCGAGCCGCGTCCAAGGCCAGCAACTGCCGCCGCACCCACGGTGGCACGTCCCGGTGTACGTCCACCGACGCCTGGTACACCGCAGCCACCAGCCGTGCATCGGAGTCCGCATCGGAGGCCGGCAACCCCAGCACCCGCTCCGGATCAGCGGTCACCAGCCATCGCAGGTCTGTCCACCACGAGCCCGCCCCCGACAGCCCTGACGCCGATACGGTCATATGACCGTGGTCACTCATGACGACACTCTAGACGCGGCCCTGTTCTCGCTTGCAACCTACGCAGCCAGGCCTTGGATCCCGGCTCGGACATCAGGCCATAAGCATTGCTTCCGCTTCGAGGCAGCGTGACAGACCTCCGTCACTTGACGGTCTGTCAGTTACTCGCCTCAGTGCAGAGCCCGCACGCCCCCGCCACGCCTGTGCACAATCCCCTGAGCACTGGGCCCGCCCTTCGTGGTGGTGACGGAGACCCGTGCCTCTGGACGAGTCAGTCTCGGTAGTGCCGTTTGGTGAGCTCATGACCGCCCGGCGTGAGGCTGGTTCAGGGCCCGGGTCAGCTCCCTGTCGGCGGCCCGAGCTGCTTCCCCGCGTGGGGCTGCCGGCGCCTCCGCGGTGAGCTGCTGGTGCCGGGCGTGAAGGCCGCCGCCTCCACGGTCCGGGGGATCGTGCGGGAGGCCGGGACCGACCCGGCGCCCGAGCGGACCTCCAGTACGTGGGCCGACTTCCTGCCTCCCAGGCCGACGCGCTGCTGGCCTGCGGCTTCTTCGGGACGGTCCCCCTGACCGGGGCACGACTCTACGTGTTCGCCGTGATCGAGCACGCCAGCCGACGGATCCGGATCCTGGGCGCGACCGCGCACCCGACGGCCTCATGGGTGGCACAGGCCACGAAGAATCTCGTCATGGACCTGGAGGATGTCAACTGCCGGGCGCGGTTCCTGATCCGGGACCGGGACGGGAACCGGGACGGGAAGTTCCCCGCCCTGTTCGTCACGGTCCTTGCCGATGCGGGGATCGAGGTCGTGCTCAGCGGCGTCCGGATGCCGCGGACGAATGCGGTCGTGGAACGCTGGGTGCAGACCTGCAGGCGCGATCTGCTGGACCGGACCGTGATCTGGGACCGGCGGCATCTGCTCCATGCCCTGCGGGAATTCGAGCGTTCCTACCATGTGCACCGGCCCCATCAGGGCATCGCGAACGCCCGCCCGTTGACCCCGTTGCCCCCGCCGGTCGGCGATCGCCCATCGCCGATCCGGACCAGATCGCCTGCCTCAAGGCACGACGACGCGATCACCTCGGCGGCCTTCTCCACGAGTACGAGCATGCCGCCAGACCTGCCCGGACGAGGATTCCGGCAAGGGCAGCGGTCCCAGGAGGTCGGGGTCGGCGCGGTGATGACGGCGCCGGTACCCGTGTTGGCGGCAGGCACGCCCCACGGTCTGTCAGGCATCGGTGAGGAGGGGGTCGTACGGGGTGTTCGTGCGCCGGCCCGACATGAAGGAGAGGAAGTCGCCCACGAAGGCGCTGCGACTGTAGGTGCCGTCGGTGGTGGTGAGGTCGCGTCGGAAGGCGGTGCGGAAGAGCGTCCTGTGCTCGTCCGCGTCGATGGTCCCGCTGCCGTCCTTGTCGGTGGCGTCGAAGAGCACCTCGGCGACGCGGATGAGCGCGGGACCGGCGAGGGAGGGGACGGCGGCAGCGTACTCGTCGGCGCTGACGCGGCCGTCGCCGTCCGTGTCGAGAGTGGCCTGGAGTTCGCGCCACCAGGCGGCGAAGGCGTCGTAGAGGCGGGTCTCCTCGGGTTCGTCCAGGTCGAGGCGGGTGGCCAGTTCGCGTGCCATGGCGGCGAGGTCAGGCCAGTCGAGGTGGCCGTCGCCGGTCTGGTCCAGCACCTGACGGAAGAACTCCTCCGCCGAGCGCCGGCCCTCTCCCGTGGCCCGCGAGGCGGCCGGGACCGGATCGGGACCGGTCTCGTCGCTCAGTGGTGTGAGGAGGCGGAGCAGGGCGGAGGCCCGCTTCATGCGGGCGCGCAGCGCGGCCGCGGTCCGGGCGCGGGGGTCGTCGCTGTCGGGTGAGAGGGACAGGGCCTCGATGACGGTTTCGGCGTTGATCCAGCCCTCGGGCAGGAATCGGGTGAGCCCGGCGGCCAGGTAGGCGCCCTGCATGAGGGTCGGGGCGCCGGGCATCTCGGGCAGGCCGGCCCTGCGCCGGTACGGTTCGGGGAGCGATGCGACGGTGATCGCGCCGAGAAGCGGACCGACGACGGCCCGGCCGGCGGCCCACAGTGTCGGTGCGCCGGCGAGCAGCGCGGGGGCGGGCAGGTGGTCGAAGAGCCGGTAGAGGATGACGCGGGCCGCCTCGGTGTTCTCCAGCTCGTCCTCGACGACCCTGTCGAAGTACCGCCAGAAACCGTTCAGGTCTTCGGGGAGCTCTCCGGCGTCGCCGTCGAGTGCGGCGAGGAACATGCGGTACTCGGCGTACATGCGCTCCATGGCGTCCTGGTCGAGCGGCTGGCCGCTCAGTCGGCACATGCTGACGGCGCTTTCGAAGAGGGTGGCGACCACCCAGGCGCGGGTCGCGCGGTCCATGGCGTCGTAGGCGCGGCCGCGGGAGTCGGAGCCGCTCATGCGGGCGTGCAGCCTATTGAGCCGGGCGGCCTCCCGTTCGCGTACCGCCGGATCGGCGTCGAACATGCGGCGCATGCTGAGGAAGGTGTTGCGCAGCCGACGCCAGGGGTGGGCGACGAAGGTGGAGTTGTCGACGAGTGCGGCACCGATCTGCGGGTGGGCGGCCTCCAACACGGTGGCGCGGATCACGGCCAGCGCCCAGCGCGGGTCGTCGAAGAAGGCGCTGAACTGCGACTCCGGCCCGAACAGGGGTGTTTCGTCGGCCGTTGTGGTGGTTCCAGTCGTCATGACGGGTCTCCGTTCGTCTGGGGCGGCACGCCGCCGAAGCGGCGGTCACGGCGGCGGTAGGTGTGCAGGCAGGCGAGGAAGTCCGGGGCCCGGAAGTCCGGCCAGAGCACCTCGGGGAAGACCCACTCGGCGTAGGCGACCTGCCAGAGCATGAAGTTCGAGATGCGCTGCTCGCCGGAGGTGCGGATGACGAGGTCCACGTCGGGAGTGTCGGGGAACGGCAGGTGGTCCGCGAAGAGCCGCTCGGTCACCTCCTCGGCGGGCGTCCCGCTTCGGATCAGCGACCTGGCGGCCTCCACGATGTCCCGGCGTCCGCCGTGGTCGAAGGCGACGGTCAGCGTCATCCCCCGCCTGTCGGCGGTCAGCGTCGCCAGATCCTCGAAATCCCGAGCCAGCTCACGTGGGATACGCGGGTCCGCAGCCCCGAGGAAGCGGCAGCGGATGCCGCGGGCGAGCAGCAGCGGCGCGTGCTTGCGCACCACCCGGCGGACCAGGCGCATCAGGTAGTCGACCTCGGAACCAGGACGGTTCCAGTTCTCGGTGGAGAAGGCGTACAGGCTGAGCCACTCGACGCCGGCCGCCCGAGCGGCCTCGATGATGTCGATGACGGTGGTCTCCGCAGCCCGGTGGCCCGCCGTCCGGGGAAGCGAGCGCCGCTGGGCCCAACGGCCGTTGCCGTCCATCACGCAGGCCACGTGCCGCGGCACCGCACGCACCGGCCCGTCGGCTCGCCACTGCTCGTCGCTGTCCTGCCGCCCACCCGGCCGGTCCCCCGTCGCCGCGCGTGTGCGCTGGACGTCCTGGTCCCTCACACCCAGCCCCGTCTCACCCGCAGCGGCACGCTCAGCCCTACCACGCTCGGCCACGCCCACCCCGTATCGCCTCATACGCGCGCTCCACCGGAGCGTCCGTCTTCAGGAGTCTGGCGGAAGGCAAGGGCTCCGACCGGCCACACGGAGGCCCGTCACCCCTTGCTCATCTGCACGATTCCCTTCGGCATCGGCAGCCTTCCCCAAGGACTGGCGTGACTTGCCCCCGGTCTCGGCGTACCGCCGCCTGTCGGTTGGTGCGGCCGTCCCGGGGTGTTCCCACCGCCGTCGCGTGCCGGATCGTGGTCCGTATCGGCGGGGCCGTTCGGTTCCCCCGCACAGCCGTGCCGGGCACAGTCGTGCCGGGCCCCCAGTGATTGTGGGCCCGGCACGGTCCGGCCGCTGTGGAGCGGCTGTCCCGGTCCGTCGGCGCGACGTGAGATCGGACCGGGGTGCTCGGTGGAGCGCCGTGGGACGGCGTCTCAGTTGTTCAGCGCGCCGATGAGGGCCTTGGTGACCTCTTCCGTGGAGGCGGTGCCGCCGACGTCGCGGGTGAGGATGCCGGTGCTGGTGACGGTCTCGATGGCCTTGTTCAGGCGGGCGGCATGGTCGGGCAGGCCGAAGTGGTCGAGCATGAGGGCGGCGCTGCCGACGGCGCCGATGGGGTTGGCAAGGCCCTGTCCGGCGATGTCGGGGGCGGAGCCGTGGACCGGCTCGAACATGCTGGGGAAGCGGCGTTCGGGGTTGAGGTTGGCGCTGGCGGCCAGGCCGAGGCTGCCGGCGAGGGCGCTGCCGAGGTCGGAGAGGATGTCGGCGTTGAGGTTGGAGGCGACGACGACCGACAGGTCCTCGGGGTGCAGGACGAACTTGGCGGACATGGCGTCGACCAGGACGCTCTCGGTCTCGACGTCGGGGTAGTCGGCGGCAACGCGCTTGAAGACGTCGTCCCACAGGACCATGCCGTATTGCTGGGCGTTGCTCTTGGTGACGGAGGAGACCTTGCGGCGGGTGCGGGTGCGTGCGAGGTCGAAGGCGAAGCGGATGATGCGTTCGCAGCCGACCTCGGTGAACAGGGCCGACTGGACGGCGACTTCGCCACCGGGTCCGCGGCCGGAGAGGTTGCGTCCGCCGAGGCCGGCGTATTCGCCTTCGCTGTTCTCGCGGACGACGACCCAGTCGAGTTCGGTGGTGTCGGCCTTGCGCAGCGGGCTGGTGATGCCGGGCAGGAAGTGGACCGGGCGGATGTTGGCCCACTGGTCGAAGCTCTGGCAGATCTTCAGCCGAAGGCCCCACAGGCTGATGTGGTCGGGGACGGTGGGCCAGCCGACGGCTCCGAAGTAGATGGCGTCGAAGTCCTTGAGCTGTTCCAGGCCGTCGTCGGCCATCATCTTCCCGGTGCGGGCGTAGTAGTCGCTGCCATGCAGGCAACCGCCCGGCCCCTCTGGGAGGCAACCGGCGACAAGGACGTGCTCCAGCAGTTCCTCAAGGACAACGGGTGCCACGGAGTGGAAGCCGTGTTCGTGACCATGGGCCTGCTGAACTGCGATCTTGCCGAAGCTCAGCGAGTCTTCTTCAACGCCCCGTGCCGTGACGCCGAACGCCGCTTCCACAACCAGGCCATGGACCTGCTCGAAGAGGCCGCCGGCACCGACGCCTGACAGCGCCGACGGCCGGCGGAGCCTCCCGACTCACCCATTGAGACTCCACCAGGTCGGCTGTTCACCGTCAGTCAGGCTGCGGTCGGCCTGTACGCGGTCGGCATACGCTGGGCGCTCGGCGGCGCCCTGGACGCCGGAGGGATCTGCGGCTCGTCCAGTTCCGACCGCCGGGCGCAAAGCCGGCCCGGTCATCGACGTGGCGCGCGCCTGGCGGGCCCGGCTGCCGCGGACTGGGGAGTGGTGGGAACGGGTAGAGCCGTAGGGGTCCCGGACTTGTGGTCCTGCTCAGCGATGTTCGGGATTGTCCATACCCGGTCGGCAGCCCGCGTCCCATTCCGAGCGCTGGTTGCCGTGGGCGGGGATGCCCCCGGTGCGTTTGAGCAGGGCCGCCAGGTGCATCAGGTTCCAGGTCATGAAGCTGGTGTTGCGGTTGGTGAAGTCGTTCTCCGGGCCGCCGGAGCCGGGGTCCAAGTAGGACGGGCCGGGTCCCACGGCGCCGATCCAACCCGCGTCGGCCTGCGGCGGGATGGTGTAACCGAGGTGCTGGAGGCTGTACAGGACGTTCATGGCGCAGTGCTTCACGCCGTCCTCGTTGCCGGTGATGAGACAGCCGCCGACGCGTCCGTAATAGGCGTACTGCCCGGAGGAGTTGAGAAGACTGGAGCAGGCGTAGAGCCGCTCGATGATCCGCTTGGTGACCGAGCTGTTGTCGCCCAGCCAGATGGGTCCGGCCAGCACGAGGATGTCCGCGGCCATCACCCGCTCGTACAGGGCGGGCCAGGCGTCCGTGGCGTATCCGTGCTCGGTCATGTCGGGGTAGACGCCGGTGGCGATGTCGTGATCGACGGCACGGATCTCGTCCGTGCTCACCCCGCACGTGTCCATGATGGTGCGGCTCTTGTCGATGAGGCCCTGTGTGTGGCTGAGCCGAGGTGACGGCTTGAGCGTGCAGTTGACGAAGAGCGCGCGCAGGTCGTCGAAGCGGTATTCGTCCCCACGTGGCGCGGGCGGTGCTGCCATGGCGGACTCCCGGAAGGAGAAAGAACAGAGGCGCGGGACGGGACAGGTCGGAGCTGCGCGCCGTCCCAGCAGCAGCTTCTCGCGGAATGCGCTCGTTGTCCGCGCGACGCACCGGCGCGGAGCTTTCCGCAGGCAGGGAGACACGCATCCCTGCGGGTCCATCGCATGGTCGTCCAGCAGCCGGGCGTAGGGGTGCTGCTGCCCTCACGGCGCGGCACGGACGTGATGGACGCCTTCCCCGAGATCCGGGCGGCGGCCCTGGCGCAGTTGTCGGCGGACACCGGGATCGATGGCGAGCTCGTGGTGCGGGAGCGGGACCGGCCGGCGTTCGAGCGGCTGCGGCAGCGGCTCGCCCGGCGCGGGGCGGCTGCCGTTCGGGCGGCGCGGGAGTGGCCGGCGCACTTCGTGGCCTTCGACCCGGTCCAGCGAGGCGGCGACCTGGCTGTCCGGCCGTACGCGTGGCGCCGTGCGGCGTTGGAAGAGCTGTTCGCGGAAAGCGGCCTGACGGCGCCGTGGGTGCTGTGCCCGTCGACGGCTGACCCGGCCCTGGCGCGGGAGTGGCTGGAGCGGACGGCGGCCGGGGTGGAGGGACTGTGCTTCAAGCAGACACTCGCTCACCCAACGACGTGACAGCGCAGGTGAGTGTGTTCCTCACCGCCCCGGTCGGGGCCGCTCTCGCCCGCTCCCGTGGTGGCCCCGGCGGAGCCCGGTGGGCTCCGCCGGGGCAGGCCGGATCGCTGCGGCCTTGTGTGCGTGCCGGGTGGATCAGCGGGTGTAGGTGGTCCGGTGTTCCGTCAGGGAGCCGCAGTTGGAGCCGGTCACCTGGACGTGGGTGTTGGCGATGCTGCCGCCCCAGTCGACGCAGTGGCCCTTGCCGATGACGTAGGAGGGTCCGGCGTACGAGGTGTAGCGCCCGTAGTCGTCGTCGCCCTCGTTGGTGTCGGGGACGTAGATCCAGGAGGACATGTCCAGGGTGGTGCCGGGGTTGGTGCGGATGGTGACGACGCAGTTGTTGCCGTTGGTCGTGTTGTAGGCGAGGTACACGGTGCCCAGTGAGCCGATGGCGGCGGAGTTCACCGTCTTGTAGCCGTTTCCGCAGACCTTCTGCGGTGTGGTGTTGGGTGTGGCTGACGCGGGTGCCGCCAGGGCGGTGGTGGCACCGACCGACAGAACGGCCAGTGCGGCGGCGCCCAGCATGGACGGAGTGAAGCGCATATTTCCCCCTTGTGATCTTAGGAGTTGGTTGCTCCTGCTGTATGTGACGTGCCGCCCCTTCAGATGGTTGTGCCGGATTTACCGGTTCTTTCAGCCATAACCGATGTGGTGCTTGGCCACGTCGGGACGCAACCGGCAGCGTCTGAGCAGCGGTTGCCAGGTATGGGCCGTAGGAGCTCCCGGCTGAGGCGGCGGCGGTCGGGCCGGAGCCGGTGTGCTCCGTCGGCCGGGCCGGCCGGCCGACGCCGGCTCACGAACGGTGCAGCAGCGGACGGGCGGCAGCAGGTGGGGCAGCCCGGCCGCCTCCATGCTGTCGGGCGGTCCGGCGGCCGCGGCCAGGAGCCTCTCGGTGAGCGGACGTGGTCATCGACAGGTGTGGGATCGGGAAGGCGGGGACGGCTGCTGAGCGGGGCAGAGGATGCCGGCTGTGTGCAAGCGCTCCGGATCCACGCGGACCGGGGCCATGGCTCATCCCTCGTGTCGCGGGTGAGCCCGGCCCATGACCAGTGGCGTCCACAGCGGAGTGCTTTGCCGACCAGGTCAGCCCTGCGGCTCAGGCGGTGTCGCCAGGATGACCTCGGCCTGCTCGAAGAAGTCGTTCCAGGCCCTGTACGTGCCCCGGCCCGGGACCGCGACTTCGTGCCCGAGCAGGTGCGGCGGCCCCGCGGTGATTCCGGCCTGTTCCACGGCCCGCCAGTAGGCGAGGGCCGTGGGACCGTCGACCAGGCCGCGCACCAGGGGTACGTCGGCGCCCCAGGCGTGCAGCAGTGACTCCGTCCGGCAGGAGGCCAGCGTGCCGGGGAGTCCGTGCCGCGCCACCGCGTCGGAGGTCGCGACGAGGTCCGGCAGCCCGTCCGCCAGGGTGCGCCGGGTGGCGCCGACCGTGAGCAGGCCCCCGCCCAGGACCAGGACGTCCGCGTGCTCGCGCATGCGGGCGAGGGCCCGGGCGGTGTCGAAGCAGTGCGGGAAGCTGTCGTCCACGACGACGGTGCCGGGACGCAGCCGGTCGATGTCGACGAGGGCGCTGTGCCCGCTGACGGCCGCAACGATCAGATCTGCCTCGTACACCGCGTCGGGCAGGCCGGGGTCCGAGACGTGGACGGCGACGTCCCCGGCCAGGCCGCGCCCGCGCAGCGTCCGCGCGAGCTCGCGCAGCCGCGGACCGCTGCCCGGCACGTCGCACAGCACGAGTCGGGCGGGCGGCCGTTCGGCCAGCGTGAGCAGCAGCTCCAGCGAGGAGCCGCCGATGGAGCCGAGCCCGACCACGGCCAGGTCGGTGCTGGCCAGGTCGCGGCCGGTGGCCGACAGTGCGGAGTGCACCGTGCGGACCACGGAGACGACCGTGGCCGCGTGCCCGGTGGTGATCGACGCGGGGGCGCGGGAGGCGCGCAGCACGTCGAAGCCGTAGCCGGTGAGTGAGGGGATCATGCCGGCCAGGGAGACGCAGCGGGCGCCCCGTGCCGACGCCGTCTCCACGGCGCGGACGGTGTGCCCGGCCAGGGAGCCGTCCCCGGCGAGTTCGTCGGCGAACAGGGGCAGGGCGACGAACCCGGACCGGCCCAGCGGGGTGAGGGTCGTCTCCAGCAGGCGGGGGGCGTTGTCCGGGAACAGCAGGCGGCGGATGTCCTCGCGGGTCGTGCCGGTCTCCGGCAGGCCCGCGAGCCGGGCCAGGTGGGCGGGCGCGGGCAGGTAGCCGACGAGGGCGGCGTCCAGGTCCTGCCCGCCGGGCGGCGTGGAGCGCCGTACGGGCCGCGCCGCCCGGGAGACGAGCCGGTCGCGCAGCCCTTCGGTGAACGCGGCGAGCGCGGCGTCGTCGAAGGCCGCCGCCGCACCGCGTACGGTGACCCGCAGCCGGTCGTCGTCCGGCCGCACGGCGAGGAAGACGTCCGTGCCGGCGGCGGGCGGCGTGAAGTCGCTGTCCTCCTCCTCGTCCCACCGCACGGCCAGGGTGTCACCGCTGCGCGGGCCCAGCGTGCCGAAGTCGAGGAAGGTGAAGAAGAACTGCGACGTCAACGGCAGTCCGCCGGCGTCCCGCGGGACGATGTCCTCGTGGATGCGGGCGGTGACCGTCTCGTCGACGATGTCGCGCACCCGCTGTGGGAAGTCGTCCCCGGGCGGGGCCTGGGCGCCGGGGCCGAAGGGGCGGACGGCGACGGCGGTGGCGAACGGCCCGAAGATGCGGTGGATGCCGGGCAGCGGGTGGTCGCGGCCGGACACTGCGAGCCCGATGACCAGGTCCTCCTGGCCGGTGAGGGCGGCGAGCGCCTGGTGGTAGGCGGCGAGCAGCGGCGCGTAGAGGGTGGCGCCCGCCTCGGCCGCGATCTTCCGCAGGGCGTCCACGACGGGGGTGTCCAGGACGAAGCCGTGGGAGAGGAAGACGTGGGTGCCGGACGAGTCGGGCCGGCTCCGTCCGGCGCCGTCGGCCGGAGGTCGCAGGACTGGTCTGGTGTAGGGCGCGCACAGGGCGGCCCGGCGCCGCCGCGCGCCGTCCGCCTGCGGTTCCGGGTTCTCGTCCTGGCTGGCGGTGCGTTCCGCGTGTTCGCGGAACGTGCCGCGCAGCTCGGGCAGTTCGGCTGGCGTGCTGCGGTTCAGGGCGTCGTGGACGGTGGTCAGCTCCTCCAGGAGGAGGGCGGCGCTGTAGCCGTCGCCGATCAGGTGGTGGGCGTGCGCGAGGAGCACGTGCTCCTGCGGTGTCAGGGTGAGCACGCGCAGGCGCAGCAGGGGCCAGGCCCATGGCTCGAAGCGGCGGCGCCGCTCTTCCTCGACGCGCCGCGCCAGTTCTTGTGGGTCCGACACGGTCTCGAAGGCGACCGGTAGCCGCAGCGACGGGGGCAGTTCCTGCTGCACCGGCGGTCTCGCCCCGGCGGGGAAGACCGTGCGCAGCATGGGGTGCCGGGCCACGAGGGTGTCGACGGCCTGCTGGAAATGGTCCTGGTCGAGCGGGCCGGTCAGGCGCAGCCGGGCCAGCCAGGACGCCCCGGTGCCGGGGGCGATGGCCTCGGCGAGCAGGAAGCCGCGCTGGCTCGGGGTGACGGGGTAGGCGTCCGGGAACGCCGGGGCGCTGTCGCCGGGGGTGGGCCCCTGCGGGCCGGCCGGGGCGGGTCGCCTGCTCTTCCCCGCCGACTCGGCGTCCACGGCTTCGGCGTCCACGGCTGCGGCGAGCGCGGCCAGGGTGCGGTGCCGGTAGACGGCGGTGGGCCGCGGCAGTGGGCCGCCGCGTTGCCGGGCGAGCAGGTCGAAGACCTGGAGGGCCAGCAGGGAGTCACCGCCGAGTTCGAAGAAGTCGTCGTGGCGGCCGACGCGGTCGACACCGAGCACCTCGCACCAGATGCGGCGGAGTTGTTCCTCCGTGGCGCCTGCTCCGGACGAGCGCGCGCCGGCTTCGGGCGGGGTGGCCGGGGCCTGGGGCGTGCCCGTGGCCGGTGTTCGGGCGGCCCGCTCGAGCAGGGCCCGCCGGTCGGTCTTGCCGGTGCCGGTCAGGGGCAGCGCGTCCAGGAGGACGATCCGGGCGGGCACCATGTAGGGCGGCAGGGAGTCCGTCAGATACCGCCGCAGCGCCACCGCGTCCGCGCCTTCCCGCTCGTCCGGTGCCGCGGGCACGACGAAGGCCAGCAGCCGTTCGTCGTGGGCCAGCACGGCTGCCTGCGCGACGTCCGCACGGGCGCGCAGCACGGCCTCCACCTCTGCGGGTTCGACGCGGTGGCCCCGTATCTTGACCTGGTCGTCGATCCGGCCGACGAACCGCAGCGCGCCGTCGGGCAGCACCTCCACCCGGTCCCCGCTGCGGTACCAGCGGCGGTCGTCGCGCCACACGAATGCGGCGCGCGTCAGGTCGGGTTGGCTGAGGTAACCGGCGGACAGGCCGACGCCCCCGATCAGCAGCTCACCGGTGCCGCCAGGACCGGCCTGCTCGCCGCCGGGTCCGGCCACGAGCAGTTCCGTCCCGGCGACGGCGCGGCCGATGGGCAGCGCCGTGACGTCGTCGGCGGGGCGTTCGCCGACGATGTGGCAGGTGGCGTTGATGGTCGTCTCGGTCGGCCCGTAGAGGTTCACGATGCGCTGTCCCGGACCGAACAGGTCGAACCAGCGGCGCACCCAGTCCGCCCACAGCACTTCCCCGCCGACGTGCACCAGGCGCAGCGCGGACAGGTCGGGCAGGACCGCACCGCGCCGCAGACGGTTCTCCGCTGCGGCCAGCAGCCGTTCCCACAGCGACGGCACCGAACTCCACACGGTGATCCGCGCCCGCTCCACGTGGTCGAGCAGCAGCTCCGGGTCGCGCACCAGGTCACGGTCGGCGGTCACCACCGTGGCGCCGGTCAGCAGCGGGGCGAGCAACTGGCGTACGGAGGCGTCGAAGCACGGGGAGGAGGTGTTCGCGAGCCGGTCGCCGGGGCCGTAGGCGAAGGTGGTGATGGCCCAGTCGAGGTAGTTCTCCATGGCCCGGAAGGTGATGGGCACGGCCTTGGGGCGGCCGGTGGAGCCGGAGGTGAAGATGACGTAGGCCGTCGCGTCGGAGTCCGCGGCGGTCTCGTTGAGGGGGTCGTCCGGTGGATCGGCGACCGGCCCGGTGACGGTGAGGGGTTCCGGGTCGGTGATGACGGGGACGGCTGTCGCGGCCGTGAGTGCCCGCGCGGCCGGTCGGGTGCGGTCGTCGTGCACGATGACGCAGACGCCGCAGCGGGTCGTCTGCTCCGCCAGCCGGGCCGCCGGGTGCTCCGCGTCCAGCGGCACCCATCCGGCGCCCGCCCGCAGGATGCCGGTGACGGCGATCACCGTGCTCGGGCCCGGGGAGGTGACCATGCCCACCAGGTCCCCTCGCCGCACGCCCTGTCGGCGCAGCCGGAGGGCGAGGCTGCGGCTGGCTGTGTCCAGGTCGCGGTAGGTCAGGGTCAGGCGGCCGTCGTCGACGGCGACGGCGTCGGGGGCGGTGCGGAATCGCTCCAGCAGACGGCCGACGACGGTCGCCCGGGCAGCGGGGGCGGGTGGTGTCGTGGGGAGGCCGTTGTGTGCGCCCGGGGCACCGGCGGTGCCCGCGAGGGCGTCCAGTTCCCGTGCGAAGTCGGCTGCGTACCGGGTCGTCGTGGCGGGGGTGAGGAGGCGCTCGGGGGCGTTCCAGGACAGCCGGAGCAGCGGTCCGTCCTCCCAGACCAGCAGGCTGAGCCGGGTGGCGGCCGAGCCGGTGCCCGCGGCGGTCGGTCGCACCTCGACCGGGCAGTCCGCGTCCAGCGCTGCCGGAAAGCGGGCGAAGCTGAAGCTCGCTGGGCTCACCGCACGCGGTCCCGAGGCGTCGCCCGGCGTCATCCGGGCGAGGTCGAGGCTGCTCACGGTGGCGTGCCGCTCGCTCTCCAGCCAGGCCAGCCGTACGCGTTCGGCGAGATGGGGCAGCGGTTCGTCCGGGTCGGTGTCCAGCAGCAGCGGCAGGGTGTCGGCGAGGGGGGCGACCATCCGGTCCAGCCCCGGCACCCGGGCGTCGCGGCCCGCGCGGGCGACGTTGACCGCGATGTCCCGGTGCCCGGTCCACCGGGCCAGGCAGCGGGTGTAGGCGGCGAGCAGGAGGTGGAACAGGGAGACGTTCCATGCGGCGGCCCGGGCGCGCAGCGCGGCGACGAGGCCCTCGTCCAGGACGTGGTGCACGGCGGTGAGGGGCCCGGGGCCGTCCTCGGCTTCGGGGTGGCCGTCGCAGGGCAGGGGCAAGGGGGCGTGGTGCGTCAGACGGGCCGTCCAGTACGCGAGGTCGCCGGCGCGGACGGTGGGTCGGCGGGCGTCGGTGGTGTAGGCGGCGAAGTCCGCGGCGGGCGGCAGCGCGGAGGGCTCGCGGCCGAGGGCGAGGTCGGTGTAGAGCGTCCACAGCTCCGTGCAGAGCACGTTGAGGCTGTAGCCGTCGGCGGCCACGTGGTGCACGACGAGGAGCAGGTGGGCCACTTCGGCGTCCTCGGTCACCAGCAGTGCCCGCAACGGGGGTTCGGCGGTGAGGTCCAGGGGCCGGTTGGTGAGTTCCGTCTCCAGCGCGTGGAGCGCCGCTCCGCCGCCGGGGCACGACCGCGTCTCGAACCACACCTCGGGTGCGGCGCCCGGCATCACGCTCTGGTGCGGTACCCCGCCGTCCTGCGCGATGCGCACCCGCAGCATGCCGTGCCGTGCGGCCAGCGCGGTGAGGGCGCGGCGCAGCAGGGCCGGGTCGAGGGGCCCCCGGACGGTCTGCCGGACCCAGCCGCGGGCCGGGGTCCGCGGGTACAGCACGCTGCTGGTGTGCAGGGCCAGTTGGACGGGTGTCAGCGGGAACGGGACGCCTTCTGCGGCCGCCGGCGGAGCGGGCACGTCGCGGGGCGGTGCTGCTGCCGGCCGGGTGCCGTCGCCGGCCGGCCGGGCGTCGAGGTGGGCGGCGAGTTCACGTACCGTGCGGTACTCGAAGAACAGTGTGGCCGGAAGGTCCCGTCCCAGTGCGCGTTCGAGCCGCCGGACCAGGTCGACCGCCGCGAGCGAGTCGAGGCCGAGCGCGAGGAAGGCCTGGTCCTGGTCGACGGCTTCCGGGGGCAGCTGCAGGGCTTCGGCCAGAAGGCCCTGTATCAGCAGGCGGGTGCCGGACGGGTCGCCGGGGACGGCGGTGGCCGGGGCACGGTGGTGCTCGGCAGGACCTGCCGGTACGCGCGCCTCTGCCTGGACCTTGGTGTCCGTCCCCACCGGAGCACTGCTCGTCGGCGGGGTGTCCGCGTCCGTCAGGTCGGCGATGACCAGTTGGGCCGTGTCGACGGCGCAGGCCGCGCGCAGTGCGCGCAGCGCCTCGGCCCGGGACAGGGGGACGCCGCCGGCTCGCGCAGGTGTGCCGTCCCCGAGGGCGGAGGCGAGCCCGGTACGGGCGATGGGCCCGAGGTTGAGCGCCAGCCAGCGGCGCCCGGCGGCGCGTTCGGCCGCGGCGAAGGCGTCGAGGAACGCGTTGGCCGCCGCGTAGTCGCCGAGCGCGCCCGCGGCGTCGGGGAGTACCGAGGCCACCGAGGAGAAGGCCACGCACAGCCCGGGGCGGTGCCCGTGGCGGTCCAGGGCCCGGGCCAGAAGCCGCGTGCCGTGCGTCTTGGCGGCCAGTGAACGGTCCGTGTCCTGCGGGCCGGTGCCGCGCAGCGACCCCGGCAGGACCACGCCCGCAGCGTGGAGGACGACGTCCGGTGCGGGAGCCTGCGCGAGGAGGGCGTCGAGCTGCCGCTCGTCGGTCACGTCGGCCTGCCGGTAGTGCGCGTCGGCGCCGTACTCGGCGAGTTCGGCGAGGAGTCCGGCCGGGGGCTGGGGGGAGCGGCCGGTGAGGACGAGCGTGGGGCGGCCGCGTCCGGCGAGGTCCCGGGCGAGTGCTGCGCCGAGGCCGCCCGCGCCGCCGGTGATGAGGTAGACGCCGTCGGCGGGCAGCGGGCCGTCCCCGTCCGGCACGGCGGTGGCGGGCAGGGGTGCGATGCCCCGCAGGAGCCGGGTGCCGTGCCGCCAGGCGGTCACGCGGGTGCCGCTGCCGGTGGCGGTCACTTCTGCCAGGACGGCGTCCAGCCGCAGTTCACGGGTGTCGAGGGAGGACAGGTCGGCGCAGACCAGCTCCGCGCCCTCGGTCTCCTGCGGGAAGGCCAGCGCGAGCCCGGTGAGCAGGGCCTGCTCGGGGTGCGGCCGGGCCTCGCCGTCGGTGCCGGTGCGGTGGGCGTCCTCGGTGAGGACCAGCAGGCGCCGCGCACCGGCCCGGTCGAACTGCCGTACGGTGTGCCGGAAGTCGGCCGCCGCGGCCGGCGCCTCGGTGTCCTCCCCCGCCCGTCGGGCCAGGTGCACGACGGTGTGGGCGCAGGTCGTGCCCGTGCGTGCCGTCGGCACCCCGCGCTCGGCCAGCCGTGCGGACAGCTCCCGCACCGCCTCTGCATCGGGCCCGGTGACGAGGGTGACCGGGGCGGCATCGACGGGCGGGGCGAGGGGGGCCGCCGTCCAGGTGACGTGCTGCAGCAGCCTCGCGGCGTCGGGTCCGGGCCAGTAGGTGCGCCGCTGGAAGGGGTACGTGGGCAGCGGCACGCGGCGTCCCGTCGGAGCGAGCGCGGCGTGGTCGACGGTGACGCCGCGCGTCCACAACCGGCCGACGGCGCGCAGCAGTTCACGGCGTCCGCCGCTCCCTTGGCGGTGTCCGGCGGGCAGGGCGGACAGTACGGTCACGGGGGCGCCGGGCCGGCCCGCGGTGGCCGTGCGCAGGGCGGCCGGCAGGTCGGTGCCGGGCCCGATCTCGACGAAGGTGTCGTACCCGTCCTCGGTCAGCCGCTGTACGGCGGCGCCGAACCGGACGGGGCGCAGGGTGTGTTCGCGCCAGTGGGCGGCGTCGGGGGCGGGCGCCCAGTCGGCTGTGAGGGTGCTCAGCAGCGGTATTCGGCCGGCGGTGGGCGTCAGAGCGTGTGCGGCGTCGTGCACCGCCCGGGCGGCCGGCTCCATCAGCGGGGAGTGGAAGCCGTGGGAGACCCGGAGCCGACGGGCGGTGACGCCTCGCGCGGTGAGTTCCGCCACGGCGTCTTCCACCGCCTGGACGGTGCCGGACAGGACGAGGCGGCCGGGGGCGTTGCGGGCCGCGACGGCCAGGGCGCCGTCCGAAGCGGCGATCAGCGTCTGCACGGCGTCGTCCGCGCCGAGCACCGCGGCCATCGCGCCGCGCTCGGTCAGCTCGGCGATCGCACGTCCGCGTGCGGCGGCGAAGCGCACGGTGGCGGGCAGTGGCAGCAGACCCGCGGCACAAGCCGCGGCCAGTTCCCCGATGCTGTGTCCGGCGACCGCGTCCGGTACGACGCCCCAGGAAGCCAGCTGGCGGGCGAGAGCGACCTCGTAGGCGACCAGGAGGGGCTGGGTGATCTCGGTGCGGGCCAGTTCGGCCGGATCGGCGCCGGGATCGGTGCACCAGTGGGTGAGGGTGCGGCCCCGCAGCGGGCCGAGCGCGGCGCACGCCTCGTCGAGGGTGTCCCGGAAGACGGGAGCGGTGGCGTGGAGCTCTGCGGCCATGCCCGGACGCTGGGTGCCCTGGCCGGGGAAGAGGAAGGCGAGGCGGGGGCGGGTGCGGACGGTTCCGGTGAACACGTCCGTGCCTGTGGGCGGGCCGTCCGCCGTCCGGTCGCCGGCCGGGGCCGTGGCGAGGGCGGCCAGGCGGGCGCGCAGGTCACCGTCCTCGTCGCAGACGAGGGCCAGCCGGTGCGGGTCGTCGTCCCGGGACGTCGCGGCCGTCAGGCACAGGTCGGCCGTGGCGGTCCGGGGGTGGGCGTCCAGGTGGGCCGACAGGTCGCGGACGAGGGCGTGCAGCGCGGGCCGGGTTGCGGCGGACAGCGCCAGCAGGTGGGGGCCGTCTTCCGGCCGGGGCTCTTGCGGTGGACGACCGGTGGCCTGCTGGAGGACGGCGTGCGCGTTGGTGCCGCCGAAGCCGAAGGCGTTGATGCCCGCCACCAGCGGTCCCCCGGAGGGCGGCGCGGGCCAGTCGACGAGCCGGCCGGGCACTTGGAAACCCGCCGTGGCGACCAGCGCGGAAGGCGGGTCGGCGTGCAGCGAGGGCGGTACCTGGCCGTGGCGCAGCGCCAGCACGACCTTGACGAGCCCGGGCAGCGCGGCGGCGTTGAGCAGGTGGCCGATGTTGGTCTTGGCGGAGCCCAGCAGCCGGGGCCGGGCGCCGGGCCGTGGCGGGAAGGCGTGGGCGAGGGACTTCAGCTCGACGGGGTCGCCGAGGGCGGTGCCGGTGCCGTGCGCCTCGACGTAGGTCACCTCGGCCGGGTCGATGCCGGCCGCGGTGTGGGCGGCGGTGATGACCTCACGCTGGCGGGCGGGGTTGGGTGCCATCAGGCTCAGTGACGTGCCGTCGTTGTTGACGGCGGTGCCGCGCACCACGGCGAGCAGCTCGTCGCCGGCGCGCCGGGCGTCCTCCTCGCGCCGCAGCACGAGCACCGCGCCGCCCTCGCCCAGGGCGAACCCGTCGGCGTCGGCGGCGAACGCCCGGCTGCGGCCGGTGGGCGACAGGGCCTGCGCGGCGTGCAGCATCCGGTGCGCGGTCGGGGTGAGATGCAGGTTGACGCCGCCGACCAGGGCGATGTCGCACTCGCCCGCCGCGAGACTGCGACGGGCCAGGTGCAGGGCGACCAGGGCGGAGGAGCAGGCCGTGTCCACGGCCAGGGCGGGGCCGTCGAGGTCGAAGTGCTGGGCGATGCGTGCGGCGAGGAGGTTGGGGAGGTTGCCGGTGAGCGCCGAGGGCGGCAGGTCCGTGCCGCTGTCCTCGGCGGCGCGGTCGAGCAGCTCCCGGTAGCCGCTGTCTCCGGTGGTCGTGAAGACGCCGACGCGGTGGGCGCGGCGGCGCGGGCCGGCGTACCCGGCCCGTTCCAGTGCCTCGTGCGCCAGCTCCAGGAGGAGGCGGGCCTGTGGGTCGAGGGTGCGGGCCTCTTCCTCGGACATCCCGAAGCGGTCCGCGTCGAAGGCGGCCGGGTCCTTGAGGAAGGCGCCCCAGCGGGCGGCCGGGAGCCTGTCGGCGTCCCAGCGGTGCGGGGGCACGGGGGTGACGAGGTCCCGCTCCTCCGTCAGCAGCCGCCAGTACGCCTCGGGTGTCGTCGCGCCGGGGAACCGGCAGGCCAGACCGATGACGGCGAGAGCCTCGCGGGCCTGCCGGGCAGGACCGCCGCCCCGGGCCGGGTCGGTGGTGTCGTCCGGATCGCCGCCGTCCCCGGCCCCCGCACGGCCCCCGGCCGGCTCGGGCATGCCGTTCGGACCACGGCCGTCACCGGCGTCCGCACAACTGTCCGCCTGACAGCTGTCCGTCTGTGCCAGCAGGTGGTCGACGAGCCCGGCCACCGTGTCGGCACCGGCGCGCAGGGCGGCCGTCTCCAGCGGTGTGCCGAAGGCGTCCTCCAGCTTGGCCAGCACCTCCATGGCCTTCAACGAGGTGCCGCCCAGCGAGCGGAACGACGCATACAGGTCGAGCAACGCCCCTTCCGTGCCGAGGACTTCGGCCCACACCTCGCGCACCACCTGCTCGACGGCCGCCCGCGACCGCGGTGTGCCGGCACCGTCCGAAGCGCGCCGTCCGGTGGGAGCGGACGCGGGTCCGCCGGGTCGGCCGGCCGTCGGTCGCGCCGGCCGCAGGGCCGCACCGGGACCGCGAACGACGACACGGGAGTACCGGCCCGCCTCGAACCGCTCCCGCAGCACATGACGGCGCACCTTCCCGCTGGTGGTGCGCGGGAACTGCCCGGGCGGCAGGGCGACGACCCGCACGTCGTCGTGGAAGAGGGCCTCGCCCACCCGGGCGGCGACCCGTTCCAGCACCTCGTCGGCCGTACGCGGCGGGCGGGCCCAGGAGACGAAGACCACCACGCGCTCGCCGCCGGTGTCCGGGTCCGTGGACCCCACGACCGCGGTCGTGCCGGGCGGCAGCCCGGGTGTGGCGGCGGCGACGTCCTCCAGATCGGCGGCGTGGTGCTTCAGCCCGTTCAGGAACAGCACGTCCTTGTACCGGCCGGTGACGCACAGCCGTCCGCTCCGCAGGAAGCCCATGTCGCCGGTGCGCAGCCAGCCCTCGTCGGTGAAGGCGGCGGCGGTGGCGTCGGGCAGACGGCGGTAACCGCGGGCTGTCTGGGGACCGCGCACCTGGATGTGCCCCACGCGCCGGTCACCGAGTTCACGACCGGCGTCGTCGACGATGCGGACGGTGCAGCCGGGCACGGGACGTCCCAGGTCCATGAGTTCGACGGCGGACACGTCGGTGCCCGGAACGTCCACCGCGCGTCCGCGGCTGAGCTCCGCGCGGTCCAGTGCCAGCGGCAGGGCGATCTCGTCCGGCGGCGGAAACGTCACGGCGAGGGTGGCCTCGGCCAGGCCGTACACCGGCTGGAGGGCCTGCGGCGCCAGTCCGGCGGGCCGGGTGCGGTGGGTGAACTCGCGCCAGACGGAAGCGGAGATGGGCTCGGCGCCCACGACGACCCGCCGGACCGCGGTGAGGTCGAATCGGGCCATGTCCTCGCCGGACAGGCGCCGTGTCGCCAGCGCGAGCGCGAAGTTGGCGGCCGACAGGTGTGTGGCCCGGTGGGCGGTGGCCTTCTCGAACCAGATCCCGGGCCGCCGCGCGAACGTCAGCGGCCCGATCTTGACCTGCCGGGCACGGGCGGCGAGCGGCGCGAGATGCGTGCCGATCAGGCCCATGTCGTGGAAGTAGGGCATCCAGCTGAGCACCACGTCGTCGGGGCCCAGGTCGGAAACGGCCACGATCTGACGCAGGTTGGCGGTCACCGCGGCGTGGGTGAGTTCGACGCCCTTGGGCACACCGGTGCTGCCCGAGGAGAACTGCACGAAGGCCAGGGCATCGGGTTCGCACGCGGTGGGCCCGCCCGTGTCGTCGCCCTCGCGCACCTCCTCCAGCCGCAGTACGGCCGCTCCGGCGGGCAGGTGCCGTGCCATGTCCGCACCGGCCGCGTCCACGAACACCGGCGGCCGGTCCAGGTGCTCCCAGACGGGCAGGACCCGGCGGACGTCGGCGGCGAGCGGCACCGGAACCAGGTCCGCGCCGATCAGGCCCCAGAACATGGCCTGGAAGTCCTCGCTGCGGTCGGCGACCAGTGGGACGCACGTGCCGGCTCGGACCCCGGCCGCACGCAGGCCTCCGGCGACACGCCGGGCGACGGTCAGCAACTCCCGGTACGTCACCTCGACTTCGCTGCCGTCGCCGCGTACATGCACCGTCACCTGTCCGGGCTGCTCGCGGGCAGCGTCCCGCAGGACGTTCCACAGGGTGTTGTCGCTCATGGTCCGTTCTCAAGTGAGGCCCTGGCACGGGCCGTCCGCCCGTCCTCACCGGCTCGCCGCCGGAGGGTACCGGTGACGCGGTCCCTACGGGCCAACTCGTCGGCCGCGTCCACCCTACGGGATCAACAAGACGCACCCGACGGGTACGGCCGGCTCCGCAGATCCGTGCCGTGTCTGCATCAAGGCGTCCATCCGCCCGGCCCCCCTCAGCAGGGCCGTTTTCCTCCGAGCAGCCACCGCGGCGGCCCTGGGGGTCCCCTGCTGCGCGTCCCGGCGCACGCGGCGGCCAACACCTTCCGCGTCTCCGAAGTCGCCGACCTCACCGGCCCCCGGCTCACCACCCGGTTCCGCATGGAGGCCACCGACCTCGGCGTGCCGGCTTCGGCGTCACCGCCCCGACCATCAGCCGCGCAGAACAGGAGGTCCGCCCACTCCTGGAAGCACACGGCCACCACATCAGCACCTCAACCGCCCGCCTTCGGACACCAGCCGAGGTGGCGACATTCCTCGCGTCCGAGCCCACCCAAATCAAGATCAAAAAGGCGAGTCCATGATCTGCACGCCCTTGGGCGGTTCGGCCTTCGAAGCTCACCGGGCGACGAGCGTCCTGCCCGGACCCATAGGACAGTAAGAACCATGAACCGTCACCGACGCCCGCCCCGACGGGCTCCGTGGATCGCGGGCGGTGCCGTCATACTCGCCCTCGGCGGTGTCGGCGTATGGGCCTTGGTGGCGCAGAACGGCGACACGCCTCGTCCGGAGCCTTCGCCCTCGACCGACTTGTCCCTGCCGACGCTGAGCCCTCCGCCGACCTGGACGCCCAGGTCAGAGACGCCGAGCACGCCACCGCCGGCAGCGTCGGAGTCGCGCTCGATCAGGTCGACGCCCGCGGGCCCACGCTCGCCCGCGCCGACGGGGACGGGCCGTTCCCGTCCAGCCGAACCGCCTGACGAGCGGTCGGCACCGGCGGAGGGAACCGGGCAGCGGCAGCCGCCCGCACACCAGCCGACGTCCCACCAGCCGACGTCCCACCGGACGACGGCGAGAGCGACGGCAACGGCGGACGCGTCTGCCGGTCAGACGCGGGAAGCGACCCCGGCACGCACCCGGCCTGCGGCACCCAAACCCTCAACCTGGCCCCCGCGAACCGTGACGACACCGGCACCGGTACGGCCGTCGAGGCCGTCGACGGCCACACCGTCTCCCTCGGCCGTCACTCCCCCGCCCGAGCCGGTGACGCCGACACCGACGCGCGGCGGCACCAAGCCGGCAACAACCACGTGGTACACGTCCACGGCAGCAGTGGCCGCCGCTCGGCGGATGGCCGTGGCGGGGGCTGTCGGTGACCCGGTGTGCTCGATGGCGGCCGTGGGGCGGCCGGACCCGAGCCTGGTTCCGCAAGGCGGCCGTATCGGCATCGGCCATCACGGCCATTACTGGTGCCTGATCTGGTAGGACGAGGCAGTCTCCGGCCCTGTCATGTCGGCTGACCGGGCGAGAGGGTCTTCGGGTTGATCACGTTGGAGGAGCTGCCCGTGGCAGCACCACCGCCAGCGTCGTCCTCACCGACCGCGACCACCTCGTCAAAGCGGTCCGCAGAGACATGCGCCACATCCGACGACAACCCCACCTCATCGACGAGTGCCTCGCCGGGACAGGTCTCTCCTGGACACGACAACTCAACGGGAAGGCCATGCCAAAGGCGTCGGACGTGGCGATGGGTGATCCAGGCAGCGGCGAGGCCGAGGAAGGCTTCGTGGACGCCGTCGCGTCGTTCCCAGCGGATGCGCAGGCGGCGGAAGCCGTGGAGCCAGGAGATGGCGCGTTCGGCGACCCGGCGGAAGGTGCCCAGGCCGGTGCCGTGTGATTGTCTCCGTTCGGCGATTGCCGGCTGGATGCCGCGCTCCCCGCAATGGCCAACGGTACTTTTCGTGGTCGTGGGCACGGTCGGCGTCGGCGTAGGCGTCGGCGTCGGCGTCGGCGTCGGCGTCGGCGTCGGCGTCGGCGAAGAGCATGTCGGACCGTCGACGCGGTCTGCCGACGGACCCGACGACGGCCGGAACCTTGTCGGGCAGGGGCAGGGGCAGAGGCAGAGACAGGAGTAGGGGCAGGGGCAGGAGCTGGGTGACGTCGCCCACGGTTGCCGCCGTTCAGGGATGCTGCGAGCGGGGTGCCCCGGTCTTCGGTGAGGACGTGGTGTTCGCTGCCCGGTCGTGCGCGCTCGACCGGGCCGGGTCCGCTTCGGGGCCGTGGCGAGCGGCCCGGACGTGGGAGGAGTCGATCACCGCCCTCGACCGGTCGAGCTGGTTCCTCGACCGCAACCGCTTCAGCAGGGGCGCGTGCGGCTGGTCCCGGACGCCCGCCTCTTTCCAGGGGGTCAGGCGCCGCCAGCAGGTCGCGCCCGAGCCGGGGCCCAGCTCCTGGGGCAGGTACTTCCCCTGGATGATCCGGGCGCTGAGCATGTCGGATGCCGTTGCGCTCATCGCTCAGGCCGCTGATCCATAAAACCTGGTGTGACCTGAGATATACGCTTTGGCGCCCGGTTGTGCGTAGCCTGACCGACTGCTCTCGCTCACAGTGCCGCGGCACTGGGTGCACGTTCCATCGATCGTTCAGGAGACCTATGCGCCCCCGAGTGCCCTCCGTTCCTCGCATAGCTTCTCTCCCGCCCGTCGCCCTGGCGGGCGGTGCGTTGACCGTCGGCATAGGTGGCCTGTATCTCGCCGCGCTGCTGTTCACCGGCGGTGAGATCGAGGCGGGCACGACGGTGCGCGGCGTGGATGTCGGGGGTCTGACCCGCGAGGAAGCCGCCCGGAAGCTGGAGCAGCACCTGGTGGTGGCCGGCCCGCGGAAGCTGGCCGTGCGGGTCGGCGATCGCAGGGGCGCGGTCGATCCGCGGCAGGCGGGGTTCACCTTCGACATCCGGGAAACCCTTGACCGGGCGGCGTCCACCGGCGCCGATCCGGTCAGCGTGATCGGCGGGCTGTTCCGCTCGGGCGGTGACCTCGAGCCGGTCGTGCGGATCGACGAAGACAAGGCCCGTGCCGCCGTCGGGAAGCTGGCGGAGACTCTCGACGAGAAGGTCCGCGACGGCGCCGTCTCCTTCGCCGAAGGCCGTGTCGAGCAGATCGCCCCGCGCACCGGGTACGCGCTGGACGTGGACGCCGCGATCGGCGCTCTGCGCGCCCCCTTCCTGCACGGCGCGGCCGACTCGGTCACGGTGCTGCCCGCACGTGAGACCAAGCCGAGGGTCACGGGGGAAGAGATGCGACGGGCGGTGCGCGAGTTCGCGCAGCCGGCGATGTCGGCACCGGTCACGCTCACTGCGGGCGGCAAGCGGTTCACGATCACCCCGACCGTGCTGAGCGGGTACCTGACGATGCGCCCGGACGGCGCCAGCAGACTCACCCCGAAACTCGACAGCAAGGGCCTGCGCGCCGCCCCCGCGGTGGCCGACGCCCTGAACGGTCTCCCCAGCACACCTCGGAACGCCCGGCTGGGGCTCGAGGGCGACAAGGTCGTGGTGGCCGCCGACGCCAGACGCGGCACGGAGGTCACCGACAAGGCCCTGAGCAAGGCTGTCCTGACCCTGCTCACCAAGTCGGACGCCGCCCGCACCGGCAAGGTGACCACGCGGCAGATCCAGCCGGAGGTCACCCGTGAGAACGCGGCACGTCTGGGGCTGACCGAGAGGATGTCCTCCTTCACCGTCAACTTCGAACCAGCCGCCTACCGCACGACGAACATCGGCCGGGCCGTGGAACTCATCAACGGCTCCGTCGTCATGCCGAACGAGACCTGGAGCTTCAACCGGACCGTCGGCGAGCGCACCAAGGCCAACGGCTTCGTCGAGGGCATCATGATCCTCGACGACCAGTACACCAAGGCGCCCGGCGGCGGTGTCTCCGCGGTGGCCACGACCGTCTTCAACGCGATGTTCTTCGCGGGCGTCAAGCCCGTCGAGTACGGCGCCCACTCCTTCTACATCGAGCGCTACCCCGAGGGCCGCGAGGCGACGGTCGCCTGGGGCAGCCTCGATCTGAGGTTCACCAACGACTCCGGCAAGGCCATCTACATCCAGGCCGAGTCCACCGACACCTCGGTGACCGTCACCTTCCTCGGCACGAGGAAGTACGACGAGATCACGTCCGTCAAGGGGCCGCGCACCAACGTGCGGCAGCCGGCAAAGAAGGTGAGCGCTGCTGAGAAGTGCGTGCCGCAGACCCCGCTCGAGGGCTTCGACGTCACCGTCGAGCGGGTCTTCGGCGACGACGGCCGGGAAGTGAAGCGGGAGCCGTTCCGCACGCGCTACACCCCGCGTGACGAGATCACCTGCGAGGAAGGGCCGAGCGAGCGTCAGCCCTGAGGACGCAACCCCGTCAGCTCCTCCGGCGTGACATCACACCGGGTCCGCCTGGTGAGACGGTCACGAGTTTCGGTTCTGGCTCGACTTCCTTGCCGCGCAAGTGAATGCGCTGGTGAGCAAGGGGTGGGTGCCCAAGGCCGTGAAGGGGGGCGGCGTGCATAGACTCGGGGTGTCGATGTGGTCGATGTCCGTCGGTACGACGCCAGCGGGCGGATGGGAGGCACGCCGGTGTGCAAAGTGGATCACGAGGCCGCAGCGGTGTCCGCGACAGCAGCCCTGACGGCGGCCCACCCACACCTGAGGCAGGAGGCTGCTCCGCATCCGGCACTGGAAGGGTGCGAGGACGTGGAGTGGTCGTCCGTTCCTGGCTGCCCGGTTGATGTCCCGGTCGTCCTGCGTGGGCTGCTCGATCCTGACGCGTCCGAGATGGCCGGACGGGCACTGGACTGGCTTGTGATGTCAGGGCCGATGTCCATCAGCGCCACGATGCCGGCGGTCGTCCCGTACCTGCTGAGGCTGACTGCCGATCCTTCGGTTCCACGCCGGAACGAGTTGTTCGGGCTCGTGCTCGTGGCCGCCGCCCTGTCCGCACCGACCGACCCCGGCAACGCGTGGGACCTGGCAGTCAGCGGCCCCGAGAGCGACCACCCCGAACGGGCCCTCTGCCGAGCGGCGTTCGCTGCCGACGCGGCATGGGTGCGGCGTCTGCTGGCCGACGACGAACTGCTGGCCGGCCTTCATCTGGACGAGGGCGAGCGGGCATCACTGGCCCAGGCGGCCGGACTGTAGCGTGCAAGGCCCCGGACAGCCCGACGGCCACTGCTGCCAGGCCACTGCTGCCAGGCCCCTGCCGACCCGGCGGCGTACCCGGTGCCGCTGCCGTTCGGAGTGTGGCTGTGGCTGGCCTTCCCCGAGCCGGACCTGCCCTCCCCCACGTCGGACGGCCTACCCGACGGCGTCCTGCGCGACGACTTCGACCCGCCCGCGCCGCGCCCCCGCCACCTGTTCCGGGCCGACCCCGTGGTGTTCCGGCACACCCTGGTTCGGCTGCCGACCGTCCGCAGCCTCGCTACGAACGCAATCCCCGCAACTGCCCGGCCTTCCTCGGCCTCGCCGCAGCCATCTGCCGCTACAAGCGACTCGTCCGCCTCAGCACCCAGGACACCGTCTTGGAGTTCCCAGGTCACTGTGACCACGTCGATGGCGGGTCGGCCACAGGTGAGCGGCCTCGCGGGAAACTCCCTCTGCGAGGATGGCGGTATGGATGTGCGCCACAGGAATCGCGTGACGGTGACCGGGCGGGCCGGCGGGCCGGTGGTCATGCTGGCGCACGGGTTCGGATGCGACCAGAACATGTGGCGTCTGGTGGTGCCGGTGTTGGAACGCGACTTCACGGTCGTCCTCTTCGATCACGTCGGAGCCGGACGCTCCGACCTGTCGGCGTGGAGCCTGGAGCGGTATTCGACGCTCGACGGATACGTCGACGATGTACTGGAGCTGTGCCGGGAGCTGGGGCTCGGCCCCGTGACGTTCGTGGGACATTCGGTGAGCGCGATGATGGGTGTGCTGGCCGCCGCGCGGGAGCCCGAGGCGTTCACCCGGCTGGTCCTTCTCGCTCCCTCGCCGTGTTTCATCGACGCCCCCGAGGCCGGCTACCGGGGCGGGTTCAGCGCCGGGGACATCGAGGAGCTGCTGGAGTCGCTGGATGCGAACTATCTGGGCTGGTCGGGTGCGACGGCACCGGTGATCATGGGTAACCCGGAGCGGCCTGAGCTGGGCGAGGAGCTGACCGACAGTTTCTGCCGCACCGATCCGGACATCGCACGGGTCTTCGCCCGGGTGACGTTCCTGTCGGACAACCGCGCGGACCTCGCTGACGTGGAGGTGCCCACGCTGGTCGCCCAGTGCTCCCGTGACGCGATCGCCCCGCCAGAAGTGGGTGCGTTCGTCCACAGGCAGATAACGGGAAGCCGACTGGTCACGCTGAACGCCACCGGGCACTGCCCCCAGCTCGCCGCTCCGGAGGAGACCGCCGCAGCCATCGCCGCGTTCGTGGGAGGCCCCGAGTGATGGGCAAGACCAACGACGAAGAGGGCGGACCGCAGGGAGACGGGACGCCGGCAGACGAGCAGGCGCAGTTCTCCGCTCTGCTGGAGGACAGTGCCGAGGATCTGTACGAGCACGCGCCCTGCGGGTATCTGTCCACCCAATTGGACGGCCGGATCGCGAGGGTCAACGCCACCCTGTTGGGCTGGCTGGGTCACCAGCGCGACGACCTGGTCGGCCGCAAGCACTTCTCCGACCTGCTCACCGTCGGCGGCCGGCTCTACCATGAGACCCACTTCGCCCCGCTACTGCGGATGCAGGGCGAGATCAGCGGCATCGCCTTGGAACTGAAGACTGCCGACGGCTCTCGCCTACCGGTCCTGGTCACCTCCACGGTGAAAAAGGGCAGCGACGGACAGCCGCTGCTGATCCGCACCACCCTTTTCGACGCCCGCGATCGCCGTGCCTACGAAACCGAGCTGCTGCGCGCCCGTCAGGAAGCCGATCAGGAACGCGACCGCCTCCGCACTCTGGCCACCACCCTGCAGAGGACGCTGTTGCCACCCGTACTGGTGAATGTGCCGGGTCTGGACGTCTCCGCGTACTACCACCTCGCCTCACCCGACGAGGTCGGCGGCGACTTCTACGACCTCTTCCCCCTTGCCGCCGGCACCTGGGGCCTCTTCCTCGGTGACGTGTGCGGCAAGGGCGCCGCCGCCGCGGCCGTCACCTCGCTGACCCGCTACACCCTGCGTGCCGCAGCTGTCTACGACCCCGATCCAGCTGCCGTGCTCGGCAATCTCAACACGGTCCTCAACCACGAGTACAACGGTACGGACCCTCGCTTCTGCACCGTCGTCTTTGGCCTGCTCACCCCCGAGCCAGACCGCGGCGGCTTCCGCATAACCCTGTCCAGCGGCGGCCACCCGCCCGCCCTGCTGATGCGCGCCGACGGCACCGCCGACTTCCTCCACACCCCCGGCGGACAGCTCATCGGCGTCCTGCCCGATGCCCACATCGCCACCACCACCCTCCACCTCGCCCCCGGCGACACCCTGCTCCTGCACACCGACGGCCTCACCGAAGCCCACACCAACGCCACCGCCGGCGACGGAGAGCGCTACGGCGACGACGCCCTCCTCGACTTCGGCCGCGCACTCGCCCCCACCACCGCCTCGGAGACCGTCAGCGCGGTCCGAGACCTGCTGGACACCTTCGGCACCGGCGTGGACGACGACACCGCCGTCCTCGCCATCCACGTGCCCCGAGCCACCCGTGAAGAGCAGCAGTGACCGAACAACTCACCCTCCACGCCCGAGCCACCCCCGCCGGAGCGGTCATCGAACTGGCAGGGGATCTGGACCACCACACCGTGCCCGAGGTCCGCGCCGCACTGCCCGGCCTCGACCTGGGCGAAGGCCAGCAACTCACCCTCGACCTCGGCGGCCTCACCTTCTGCGACTCCAGCGGCATCACGGTACTGATCGCGGCCCGCAACCACGCCCTGGCCACGAACGCGACCATCGCCCTGGTCTCGGTCCCCGACCGCGTCAGCCGGATCTTCCGCCTCGTCGGCCTGGACCAGGCCTTCCCCACCCACCTCACCGCTCAGGACGCCGAAGCCGCCTGGCGCGCCACAGCAGACTGACCCGGCGAAGGCAGCCCGGTAGCGGCACCGGCGGTCGGAGGGCTGCGGCACTGCCGGCACCCGGCCCACGGCATCGACCGCCGTCCGTCGACTGCGAGGTCGTCTCACGTGGAGGGTTTCGCGAGCTTCTTGCAGCAGGTCGGGGCCGCTGCAAGACCGAGGAGGGCGGGGAGGTGCGATCCCTTTCGCTCGTATCGCACGGTGAGGCGGCGGTGGCCGAGCAGCCAGGCGGTGGACCGTTCGGTCTTCCAGCGGTGGCGGCCGAGCCGTTCGCCGGACCCGATGCCCGGACGGGCGATGCGCGGGACGAGGCCCCGTGTGCGAAGCCAGGTCGGGTGGCCGGCGGAAGAAGTACGCCTTGTCTGCGCGGAGCTTGACGGGGCGCCACCCGCGCGGTCCGCGCCGCGGGCGGACGGCGGATACGGCAAGCCCGCCCATGTGACAACCATCGTGCTTCGGCTCAACGCCGCACGAACATCACGCCACGTGAGACAACCTCCATGACGTCATTTCATTTGGTGATGCGGCGATGGCAGATGAGCGTTGCTGCGACGGCGGTGAAGGCGAGTTCCACGACGAACCCCACCCCAGGACGAACCGCGTGGGCGAGGCCGGCCGGATGTGTCGGTCGAACGGCTGCGGCAGCCGGCCGCACCCTCCCCGGCGCCCCCACCCCCTCGGCGGCTTCACGGCGGGGACCGGACCGGTCCTCGACGGTGCGACGTCACCTTGACGAGCCGAAGCCAGTAACAGCCATACGTGTCAGGGCCGTTGACTTGTGGCGAGGGACGCCTTCACCATGACCGGGCGGTCACATGACCGTCCGGTCACATGAAGGAGTGTCCATGCCCACTCCCACCTGGACCCGGCTGTCGCCCGCCCGCCGCGAGCGGGTCCTGGTCGCGGCGATGGACGAGTTCGGCACCCACGGCTACTCCACGGGCAGCCTGAACGTCATCGCCCGCGAAGCCGGGGTCGCCAAGGGCTCCTTGTTCCAGTACTTCTCCGGCAAACTGGATCTTTTCTCCTACGTGGCCGAGCAGACCTCGCTGCGCGTCTACGCGCACATGCGGCCCTGGCTCGACGGCTACGACGGGACCGGCGACTTCACCACGCACCTCGTCGACGCACTGGAGGCATGGCTCGAGTACTTCGCCGGGCAGCCGCTGGAGCGCGGGGTGGCCGCGGCCACCAACATGGAGATGGACCCGGCGGTTCGAGAAGCGGTCAGGCAACCCGTGAACGCCATGTACCTGGCCGGTCTCCGCCCTCTCCTGGAACGCGCCGTCGGCGCCGGGGACCTGCGCAAGGACGCCGACCTGGACGCCCTGCTGTCGCTCCTTCTGGTGCTCCTGCCGCACCTGGCGCTCACCGCGCACGTCCCGACACCGAACAGCCCCGTGCAGCTCAGCGGAGTCGACCCTCAGGTCCGGCGCGAGAATCTCGAACGTCTCGTGATCCCGCTGCTCGCCGAGTTCCGAGTGCGAGACGACCGATGACGGCGGAACCCGACCGCGAGGTCGTCGTCCACATGCCGAGCGCGGGCTACCGGCCGGCAGCCGGTCCGGCCCGCTCGGCCGCCGCGTCTCTCGGGCGGCCGTACGCTGCGCGACTTCACCTCGCGCTTCGGGGGGTGAGCGTCCCGGCGACCGGTGGCCACGGGGTGCGGGGCCCGCCGCGATCCCTCGCGACCGGCCGATCCAGAGCTTGCCCGGCTGTTCGCGTCGCGCCCCGTCGGTGCGTACGGACCAGCCCCGGTTCGGCCGGGTCCGGTCCGGGTCCGGTCCGGGTCCGGGTCCGGGTCCGGGTCCGGCGCAATTCTCAGTTCGGTGAGCTTTCCCTCGTACACCGCTCGGGCTCACGGGTGTGCCCGCGGTGGAGTGGGCCCCGGCCCCAGAGTCCGAGAACACCCGGACACCACGGAGACGTACCACCGGAAATCACTGCTTCCTCCCCACAGAAAAGGTGATCTCGTGTTCCGTACACTCCTGACACTCCTGCGGTCCTTGACCGCGCTGCTGCTGTGCGCGGCAGCCGCCCTCTCCCTCGCACCGGCCGCCCACGCGTCGCAGGCAGCGGACCAGGTCCGGGCGGTGGACCCCTCCACCACGGGGTCGTTCCCCGTCGCCTACACCGATCTCACCGTTTCCGCCTCGGGCCGCTCGTTCAGCGCACGTGTCTGGTACCCCGGCACGACGGCCGGGGCGAACGCGCCGGTCGCCGCCGGTTCCCACCCCGGCCTCGCCTTCGGACACGGCTTCTTCCAGGCCATCACCCAGTACGAGAGCCTGCTCAAGCACTACGCCTCCTGGGGCATCATCACCGTCGCGCCCAAGTCCCAGGGCGGTCTCCTCCCCAGCCACTCGGCGTTCGCCGACGATCTGAACGCGGCACTCACCTGGCTCACCACCCAGAACAACACCACCGGCTCACGGTTCGCGGGCGCGGTCAGCACCGGCCGGCTCGCCGTCTCGGGGCACTCCATGGGCGGTGGCGCGGCATTGCTCGCCGCGAGCCGGAACGCGGCCGTCAAGTCCGTCTCCACCCTCGCGGCGGCGGAGACCAACCCCTCGGCCGTCAGTGCCTCCAGCGCGCTGAGCATCCCCGTCCAGTACGTCGGCGGCAGCGCCGACAGCATCGCCGGTGTCGCCGGCAACCAGCAGAAGATGTACGACGCCAAGCCGTCCGCCACTCAACTGCGCGTCATCACCGGCGGGTTCCACTGCGGATTCGAGGACAGCTCCGGCATCGGATGTGACAGCGGAACCATCACCCGCGCCGCCCAGCTGAAACTGACCTACGGCGTCACGACCGCCTGGCTGCTCCACACGCTCGGCGTCGACTCCTCCCTGTACGACCAGGTGTGGGGCTCCGCGGCCCAGAACCTGGCCGGTGTCGTGTACTCCGCCAAGCCCTGAACGCTCCCCCCGCGCGACGTCGGCAGTTCAGCGACGGCCATGCCGGCTGAACGCGGAGAGGCCGTGACTGTTCGGAGCACACCGGCAGGGTGAGTACGTCGCCGGGCGGGCGGCCGGGAAAACCTCGGGGCCGCCCGCCCGGTCACCGGCCCGGTGACGGTGACCCGCCCGTGGTTCCGCGGGAAAACCGTCCCCGCACCCGCAGGGACGGCGGGGACGGCGGGGACGGCGGGGACGGAACTCAGCTTCGGGACCAGACCACGACGCTGTCGGACTCGAACACGGTGAAGACGGCCTCGTTGCGCGGGGGCCGGCTGCGGTCGAGATCGGTGACCACGGCGCCTCCCGCCTGACCGGCGGCGGTGGCGAGAACATGGGTGTCGAAGGTGTGATCGTCCTTCTGCTCCAGCCAGAACAGCCGGTCGTCACCATCACCGGAGACCAGCAGGTCGATGTCACAGTCCCCGTCCAGGTCACCACTGCCGAACACGCCGGGCGCGGCTTGACCTGCCCGGCCGCGCGAGACGATGCCCGTCGACAGGGGGGTCGTGCCCCAGGAGGAACGCGGGTCGGCCGGCACCGAGAACGAGACCACCTGCGAAGTCGGTTCGGTCGAGCCCGGCGGGAAGACGGTGTTGGTGTGGTTGGAGCCGACCCAGACGGTACGGCCGTCGCCGTGCAGGTTCCGCACGGGCCGCAACTGGATCGCCCTGCCCTGCGTGGTGTCGATGACGTGCGGTGTGAAGCTGCCGAACGGGTGGTCCGTACCCGGCGCCGTGGTGCGCTCCAGCCACATGAACGCGGCTCCCGGCTCGAAGTACTGCGCGGAGGCCACGTCCAGATCGCCGTCGGAGTCGACGTCCGCCACGACGGGGAGAGCACCGCCACCGGCCGCGAGGTCGACCGGCTCCCTGCTGAAGCGTTCGGGTCCGTCGACACCCCGGAACACCTGGACCCAGGCGTTGGCCGGGGGCCGCCCCTCGATCCTGGTGACGGGCTGCGGGGACTCGCCGACGGTCACCAGGTCCTTGCGGCCGTCTTCGTCGAAGTCGACGAAGACGGCCCGGTGGTAGAAGAGGGGGGAGCTGCCCGGCGTCACGATGTCATGGCGCTTCCAGACGCCGTCGGCACGGTGTTCCCACCAGGTGAGGGATCCGCACGGCGTGGTGCAGCCGATGAACCCGCCCGGGACCACGATGTCACGGTCTCCGTCGCGGTCGACGTCGGCCACGCCCGGTTCGTTGGGGAAGGGGATCGCGGCGTCGGTGTCGAACACCAGCCGCTTCGACCAGGTGCCGAGGTCTCGTCCACTCTGCCGGTAGAGGGCGAGAGCACCGGCCGCCGGAGGGATCGGCGGGCCTCCCGGAACGGCCTGGAAGCGGCCGAACCCTGTGGCCACGAGTTCCTGACGGCCGTCTCCTTCGACGTCAGCCGCAACTGCGAAGGCCGCGCCCGGCAGGGAGGCGTCGACCGTGTGCGGGGACAACGACACCGCCGCGGGAGGAGCCGGTGACGCGTCGGCGGGGACAGCCCCGTGGAGCGAGGCAAGAGCGATGATCATTGCCGTTCCCGAGCGTGTCAGCCCTGACAAGGAACCTCCTCAAATAATCATGTACATGACATTCTAGGAATCGGCGCCCCGTCCGGGAAGGTGCCCCGGTCGCCGTTCGCGGTGCGGACCGTGCGCACCGTCGGATGGGTGCCGACCTCCGCCTTGCGTCGGGTTCGCCTCCACACGGCAACTGATGCCAGGCCCCAGCAGCAGCACCACAACCGGACAACCGGACAACCGGAGATCCCGTCAACACGGCCGCACGACCGGCAGCCGGTCACCACACCTTCAGCACACCCGGCCCGTCCACGATCGCCCCCGGGTCCGAGAAGACCCGGCTCGGCAGGCGCTGAGTCCCGGGCCGATCGGCCCCACCCCGCCGCCTCGGCCGCCTCGGCCGCCGCACGGACACCCAGCGCCTTCCCGACGGGTCGGCCTCAGCAGGGTGTCCGGCTCTCGTGCGGTCAGCGGGCGGCGACGGCCTCGTCGGCTTCCGTCTCGTCCACGGCGGCGGGGGCCGTGTCCTTCGGGCCGCGGAGGACGATGCAGAGGAAGAGAGCGCCCATGACGGCGACGCCCGCCCACATGGCCTGCTGCCAGCCGTCGACGAAGGACTGCTGTGCGGCGTGGACCAGTTCGTGCGCGTGCGGGCCGGTGCTGCCCGCCACTTCCACGGCGTTGGCGACGCCCTCCCGGGCGGTGTCCGCGGCCTCTTGGGGGATGCCGTGGAGCCTGTCGTCGATGGCGCCGCGGTAGCCCGCCGACAGGAGCGCGCCGAGCAGCGCGACACCGAGTGCGGTGCCGAATTCGCGGGTGACGTCGTTGAGGGCGGAGGCGACACCCTGCTTCTCGCGCGGCAGGGAGGCGGTGATGGCCGCGGTGGACGGGGTCATCGACAGTCCCATGCCGATGCCCATGGCGAGCATGCCGGGCAGGATGGCCGGGTAGCCGCCGTCGACGGAGACGAGCAGAGCCATGAGCGCCAGGCCGACACCGGCCAGCGCGATGCCGACGGCCATGGTCGCGCGGGAGCCGATACGTGCGGCCGGCTTGGGGGCCAGGCCGGAGGCCATCATCATCATGACGGCCATGGGCATCATCGCCACTGTGGACAGCAGGCCCGACCAGCCGAGGACGGCCTGGAAGAACGGGAAGAGGACCACGGCGATGCCAGCCTGGACACCGAAGACCACCAGCAGCGTGATCGAGCCGCCGGCCAGGCCGCGCTCACGGAACAGGCGGACGTCCAGCAGCGAGGCGTCCCGGCGGTGCAGCTCCCAGGCCACGAAGCCGAGGGCGGCGACGAGTCCGACGGTGAGGCTGATCAGCGTCGCGGGGGCGGTCCAGCCGCGTTCGGGGCCCTCCTGCAGGACGAAGATGAGGCCGGTCACGGCGACCGTGGAGAGCAGAGCACCCACGGTGTCGAAGCGATGGGCCGAGGTCTCGCGGGAGTCCGGAACCGACTGCAGCGTCATGGCCAGAGCGACGACGACCAGGACCACGGGCAGGACGAACAACCAGCGCCAGTCGGCGACGTCGACGAGGAGTGCGGAGAGGAACATGCCCAGGATGCCGCCGCCTCCGGCGACACCGGTCCACACACCGATCGCTTTGCCGCGCTGGTCCTCGGGGAAGGTCGACGTGATCACGGCGAGGGTGACGGGCATGATCATCGCGGCGCCGATACCGCCGGCCACGCGCGCGGCGAGCATCACCTCGGCCGACGGTGCCAGGCCCGCAGCGACGTTCGCGGCGCCGAAGACGAGCAGCCCGGCGACGAGCACGGGCCTGCGGCCCAGACGGTCGCCGATGGCGCCGAGCGGCAGCAGCAGCGCGGCCAGGGCGAGGGTGTAGATGTTGATGATCCACAGGATCGTGCTCTGCGAGGCACCGAATTCGACGGCCATGTGGGTCTGCGCGACGTTCAGTCCGGACACCGAGGCGATGACGGCCATCAGCGCGATCGAGACGGCGCTCAGGATCGCGCGCAGCTGACGCGGATCAGGTGCACCCCCGCCGCCGGCTTCGGTGGCCTGGACGGGCTGGTTCGTACTCATGGGTTCCTCTCAGAAGGGCATGCCGAGTCAGCGCCGGAACGGATCCGGTCGCCGAGTGGAGGTGGGCGGGGCCCTGCCATCGCGCGCATGCCGGGGCGGGCGAGCGGTGGGCCGGTGCCGGGGGGCGTCAGGAGGCGGTTGCCCCGCCCCGGGCTGCGACGAGGGCCGCGTCGGTGCCAGCGGTGGCCGGCAGGGCGTTGATGTGGGAGCCGGCCAGGGCACCGGCCGTGACGGAGACGCCGACCTGGGCGGTGAAGCCGTGCGTGGCCTCGGCCGGCGCGTTGCGCGGGGTGCCGCTGTCGATCACGACGACCGAGCGGCGGGAGCGGGCGAGCATCAGCTCACCGTTCAGCCCCGCGGCACCGCCGCCGATCACCGCCGCGTCGACGGTTGCGTCGGGCAGTACGTCGCTCGCGTACGGAGAAGTCGTCACAGCCATGGCCTCCCACCCTTTCGTCGTGCCGGCCCTGACGCTCCGGACCATCTGCACACGACGCTAACCCCGCATTGCATCAGGGGCATACGATGTTGCCCATGACGCAAGAAGATGCAGAGCTGGACAGCCTCGTGCGCAAACGCATCCGCGCCCTGCGGGTGGCGCAGGGCTGGTCCCTGGAAGAGCTGGCCACCCGCGCCAACCTCAGCCAGTCCTCACTGAGCCGGATCGAGAACGGCCGGCGCCGCCTCGCACTGGATCAGCTGGTCGTCCTCGCCCGCGCCCTGGACACCACGCTGGATCAGCTCGTGGAGACCGCCGCCGACGACGTCGTCATCAGCCCGATGATCGACGGCACCCACGGCCTGATGCGCTGGAGCGTGAAGGGCGACCCCGGCATGAGCGTGGTACGCCAGCGCATGACCGACCCGCCACCCGAGAACCCGGCCCGCATGCGTGCCCACCCGGGGCGCGAATGGCTCGTCGTCCTGTCCGGCACCGCGAGCCTCATGCTCGGCCACCGGCGCTTCCGCGTCGAGACCAACCAGGCCGCCGAGTTCCCCACGATGATGCCGCACGCGATCGGTGCCGAGGGCGGCCCCTGCGAGATCCTGGGCATCTTCGACCGCGACGCCCGCCGCGGCCACCAGCGCAAGGGCGGCGACCACGACGCTCAGGTCTCCGGCGAATGACGGCGCGGGCCGGCCGGCGGCCTCCGCGGCGGTGACATCTTGCGCGTCGGGCAGCACACCCGGCCATCGCCTTGCGCAAACAGGAAGAAACTGTGCCGCGGACGCATGACCGTCCTAGCGTGAGGGCATGAGCCAAGCGCATCCGCACACCCCCCACCCCGACGCCCCGCACGACCGCCACCGGGAACACGAAAGCGACGGCCAGGCGGAGATCCTCGACCTGGACGCCGAGGTCCTCGGCGAGCACTTGGCCTTCATCACCGCATGGCTGCCGCTGAAGACCGGCCCGCGTCAGATCGTGGATCTGGGCTGCGGCACGGGCGCGGGCACCTTCGCCCTCCTCGACCGTTTCCCCGACGCGTATGTCACCGCCGTCGACGCATCCGCCGGACACCTCCGGCGCCTGCACGAAAAGGCACGCGCCCGCGGCACGGAGGAGCGCGTGCGCACCGTGCAGGCCGACCTCGACGACCCCGCATGGCCCGACCTCGGCTCACCGGACCTGGTGTGGGCGTCGGCCTCGATGCACCACATGGCCCGTCCCGATCGCGCACTGCGCAACGTCCACGACGTGCTCGCGCCCGGCGGCCTGTTCGCCGTCGTCGAACTGGCCGGGCTCCCCCGCTTCCTGCCCGAGAGCGCCCCCGAGGGACGGCCCGGCCTGGAAGAGCGCTGTCATGCCGCGACCGATCGCTTCCACGCCGAGCACGTGCCCCACCGCGGCGCCGAGTGGGGCCCGATGCTGACCGCCGCCGGATTCACGGTCGAGGGTGAACGCACCATCGCCGTGAACATCGAGGGTTCCCGCAGCGAAGCGATCGGCCGCTACGCCCTCGGCAGCCTGCAACGCATCCGCAGCGCCGCCGCCGGATCGCTCTCCCGCGAGGACCTCACCGCGCTCGACCAGCTCCTCGACACCGGCCGCCCGCACAGCATCCTGCACCGCGACGACCTCGCACTGCGCACCGAACGCACCGTCTGGGCCGCCCGCCGCAGCTGATCACGAGCGCCCCCGGTCGCCCCCGGGCAGCCCCGACGGCCCAATACCTTGCCTTGTGGGCACCTCGTCGCCCCGGCCTCCGGGGGATCGCTCGTCGAGAACTCCGACGAAGGCCGGGACAGGGACATCACCTACAGCAGTCCCTCGTGTCCCCGCCGCGTTCGGCCGGATCAGCCGACGGCGTCCAGGGCGTGGGGGTCATCGGATCCGGTGTAGGTGAACGAACGGACGATCACATCGCCCCGGTCGCAGAAGACGCCGATCAGTCGGCCGGTCATCCCTCCGGCGACTTCGGTCGAGAAGTACCGGCCGTCGACGCGGCCGAGTTCGACGACGCCGTCGGCACCGCTCACGGTGGCGATGATCTCGTCGGGGCCCAGCTCGGTACTGAAGACGTGGCCGCGGGCCGGCTCGATCCGCAGCGCCAGCGTGATGTCCGACGCCCCGTCGATCTCGGTCTCACCGAGCACCGACACCAGTGAGCCGACACGGGCGACGGCACGCACACGCCCGCGGGTGAGTTCCAGCCGGAGCGCGTGCCGTGGGTCGATCCGCAGTTCCAGTCCGCCCTGCCCGTCCTCGGCACGTACCTTCGCGCGGATTCGTGCGTAGAGGTGCTCCTGCCGACGGCCGGCGAAGACAGCCTCGCCCTTGGGGGCAGCGGCGAGCCGCCAGCCGTTCTCCGCCGGTCGCAGTGACTCGGCGGGGAAGCGGGCGGGTGCGCACCAGGACGCCGGCAGGTGCGGGCTGGACAACTCCTCGGTCACCACGGCCGGGGAGGACGGTTCGACCGGCTCGCCGAGCCGGGGCCAGCCGTCCTCCCACGTGATCTGCGAGGCGAAGGTCTCCCGGCCGAGCACGTGCCATTCCGGGCTGGTCCCGCGGGGCCGCACTCCGTGGTACACCAGCGTCCACTGCCCGTCCGGGCCCTCGACGAGATCGCCGTGGCCGGCGTTCTGCACCGGCGAATCCGTGCCGCGGGCGGTGAGGGCCGGATTCCACGGACACGGCTCGAACGGCCCCGCCGGTGAGGGTCCACGGGCGATGGTGACCGCGTGCCCGCGTTCGGTACCGCCCTCGGCGATGAGCTGGTACCAGAAATCCCCGATGTGGTAGATGTGCGGGCCCTCCGGGAACTTGCCGCCGGTGCCCTGCCACAGCTGCCGGGGCTCGGAGAGAACCTTCCCCGTCGTGGGGTCGACCACCGCCTGGACGATGCCCATGGGCCCCTGGTCGCCGAAGCCCGACCAGGTCAGATAGCAGGTGCCGTCGTCGTCCCAGGCCAGGTCCGGGTCGATGCCGGGCGCGTCGGGGAACCGTACCGGATCCGACCAGGGCCCGGCCGGGTCCTCGGCGGTCACCAGCAGGTGACCGCCGCCCTCGGTCAGATTCGTGGTGATGAGCCAGAACCGGCCGTCGTGGTGGCGCAGCGTCGGCGCGAAGACGCCCCCGGACGCGACCGCCCCGGAGACGGACAGCTGGGACGGCCGGTCGAGCGCATGGCCGAGGTGTTCCCAGGTCCGCAGGTCGGTGGAGCGGTACAGCGGCAGGCCGGGCGCGTATTCGAAGCTGGAGTGGGCCATGTAGTACGTGCCGTCGACCTGGCAGACGGTGGGGTCGGGGTGGAAGCCGCTGACTATCGGCCGGGTGGGAAGGTGCATGGTCTTTCCTCGGTTGGATCGGGGCTCGGGGGGCGGTGTCGCCGAAATCACGGCGGCGGCCGCGTGACGGCAGGGGCAGTCGAACGGTTGCCGCGCGGCTCTCAGGTCTCGCCGGCGGTGGCACTCGCCGGTGACAGCCCTGAGACGACGAACTCACCTGCCCGGGTGGTTTCCAGAGTCCCGCCCACGTGGACCTCGAAGCGGCCCGGTTCGACGACGTACTCATCGCCCCGGCCGGTCCAGAAGCCGAGATCCTGCCATCCCAGCTTCAGGTGCACGAGGGACGACTGCCCCGGTTCGAGGGCGATCCTCGAGAAGCCGCGCAGGCGCCGCACCGGCTGGGCGACGGAGGCCACCGGGTCGCGCAGGTACAGCTGGACGACCTCGTCCCCGGCACGGGACCCGGTGTTGGTGACCTGGACGGACACCTCGACCGTGGCGCCGCCGCGCAGCTCCTCGAGCCCGATCTCGGTCACCGACACGGACGGCGGGCCGTAGGCGAACGTCGTGTAGCTGAGACCGTGGCCGAAGGTGAACTGGGGCCCCAGGGGCAGGTCGCGGTACTTGGACGTGAACCGGTCGTCGACGTTGGCCGGGCCCTGCAGGCCGATGTCGACCTCCTCCTGCTGCAGGCTGCCGCCGGACGTCGCCGGGCGGCCGGTGTTCTCGTGGTCGTAGTGGACCGGGATCTGCCCGGCCGTGCGCGGGAACGACATCGGCAGCCGGCCGGCGGGGTTGGCGGCCCCGGTGAGCAGCCGGGCGATCGCCGGGGCCGCCTCGGTGCCCAGGTGCCATGGGCAGAGCACCGCGGGCGCGCGGTCGATCCAGTCGCCGGTGACCAGCGGCCGGCCGGCCACGAGCACGACGGCGAACGGGACGCCGGTGCCGGCGACCGCGGTGATCAGTCGCTCCTGGTCGCCCGGCAGCCGCAGGTCGCTGCGGGAACTGGCCTCTCCGGTCAGTGCGGACGGCTCCCCCACCGCCACGACGACCACGTCGTGGCCGGCTGCGGCCCGGGCGGCCTGCTCCTGCAGGGCCGGGTCGTCGCCGAAGAAGGAGGCGCCGGGCAGCACGGTCACGTGCAAGTCCGGCCGCTCGTCGCGCAGCGCGTCGGCCAGGGATCCCGCGGGCTCGGCGAACGACTGCACCCAGGCTCCCAGATGGTCGGTGCTCTCGGCGTACGGACCGACGAGGAGGACGCGGCGCGGGCCGTCGGCCAGCGGCAGCGTCCCGTCGTTGCGCAGGAGGACGGCCGATCGCTCGGCCGCCTCGCGGGCCGCGGCCCGGGCCGTGGACGAGGGGGCGGTGATCTCGGCCGAGGGGTCGACGTACGGGTCGTCGAACAGCCCGAGCGCCACCTTCAGCCGCAGGACGCGCCGTACGGCGTCGTCCACGCGCTCGGCGGACAGGGCCTCGGGCGTGAGGGCCGTGCGCCCGTCCGGGCCGACGACGCTGCCGCCCATCTCCATGTCGAGCCCCGCCGTGAAGGACTGGGCCAGGGCGTCGGGCAGGTCCTCGGCCACGCCGTGCGCGAGCAGGTTCACCACGCCCTCGGCGTCGCCGACGACGAGGCCCTCGTGCTTCCACTCGCCCTTGAGCACGTGGGTGAGCAGCCACCGGTTGGCGTGTGCCGGCCGCCCGGCGACGGTGTTGAACGAGGCCATGACGGTGGCCGCCCCGGCTTCGACCGCGGCGCGGAACGGCTCCAGGTGGACGTTGCGCAGCCGGTACTCGGAGGCGTCGACGGTGTTGTAGTCGCGGCCCCCCTCGGCGGCGCCGTAGGCCACGTAGTGCTTGGCGCAGGCCAGGATCGAGTCCGGCCCGGTCAGCGAGCTGCCCTGGTAACCGCGCACCTTCGCCGCGCCGAAAACGGCGTTGAGGAGGGTGTCCTCGCCGAATCCCTCGGCCACTCGGCCCCAGCGCGGATCGCGGGAGACGTCGATCATCGGCGAGAAGGTCCAGGTGACGCCGCCCGAGGCGGCCTCCCGTGCCGAGACACGGGCGTCGCTCGCGGCGACGGCGGGGTCGAAGCTGGCCGCCTGGGCGAGCGGGATCGGGAAGATCGTCCGCTGTCCGTGCACGACGTCCAGTCCGACCAGCAGCGGGATGCCGTGCGGGGTCTCCTCCCGCGCGACGCGTTGCAGCTCGTTGGCCGCCTCGGCCGAGCGCGGCCAGAACACCGCGCCGATGCCGGCCCGGACCAGCTCGGCCGCGTCCTCGAGGCGGGGTCGGTAGCCGATCTGCAGCTGCGCCAGCTTCTCCTCCCGGCTCATCGCCGAGAGCAGGGCTTCGATCCTGTCGTCCGCCCCGGACGGGGCGGGGTTGAGCGTCATGCTGTCCTTTCGGTCCGGCCGTGTGAGGACCGGTGTGTCAGCCCGAGGTCGCTTCCAGCTCGCCCGCCGCCAGTGCGGCGGAGTTGCCGGCCTGCGGGTGGCCGGAGGCCGGGTCGTAGACGTGGCAGGCGACCTCTCGGCCTTCGAACGGCGCGTCGGCCGGCCGCCGTGTCCAGCACACCTGAGCGGCGTGCGGGCAGCGGGGGGCGAACGGGCAGCCCTCGTCCGGTGCCGGCTCGGCCTGCGCGGTCGTCACCCGGACGACGTCGGAGCGTCGGCGGCGCAGGGCGCGCTGCTCGGCGACGTCGGGCACGGGGACCGCCGCGCGCAGCGCCTGGCTGTAGGGGTGGGCCGGGCGCTCGTGGACGGCCGCCGCGGGGCCGGACTCCATGACGCGCCCGCGGTAGAGCACGAGGACCCGGTCGGCGAAGTACGAGACGACCGGCAGGTTGTGGGCGATGAACAGGTAGCCCGTGCCGGTGTCCCGCTGCAGCTCGGTGAGCAGGTTGAGCACCTGCGCCTGGGTGACGACGTCGAGTGCGCTGATCGCCTCGTCGCAGACCACGAGCTTGGGGTCGACCGCCAGCGCGCGGGCGACGGCGATGCGCTGGCGCTGCCCGCCGGAGAAGGCGTGCGGGTACCGGTCCGCGGCGTCCTCGGGAAGGCCGACCTTGCCGAGCAGGGCGCGGATCTCCTCCAGCGCCGCGGCGCGGTCGCGCGTACCGGCTGCTTCGAGTGGCTCGGAGAGGGTCTTGCCGATCGTCCGGGCCGGGTTCAGGGAGCCGTACGGGTCCTGGAAGACGACCTGGAGGTCGGACGCGACGTGCTTGCGGTCACCCGCGCGGACGTAGGTGATGTCGTGCCCGTCGAGGACGACCTGTCCGGAGGTGACCGGGGCCAGGCCCAGCATGGCGCGGCCGATGGTCGACTTTCCGGACCCGGACTCCCCCACCAGACCGAGGGTCTCGTGGGCGGCCATCGTGAAGCTGACGCCGTCGACCGCCCGGACCGGCGGGGTCCGCCAGCCGGGGGGCCGGTAGCGAACGTGCAGGTCGGTTACCTGCAGGAGCGGCCGGTTCGCGGGCGCGTCGCCCGTGTGCGGGAATGTGCTCACTTCTTCGCTCCCAGAGCAAGCTCCTCGGTGCGGATGCACCGGCTCGAGCGGTCTGTGTGGATGACGGTCAGCGCAACGGCGGCGTCGCGGCACGCGTCGGTGACCCGGGAGCAGCGCGCCGCGAACCTGCAGTGCTGGGGCCAGTCCTTCGGCAGGGGGACGACGCCGGGCACCGTGGGCAGCGGCCGGCCGCGGACGGCTCCCTCCGGGACGGCGTCGAGGAGTCCCCGTGTGTAGGGGTGCCGCGGCGCCGCGAGCAGTTCCTCGACCGGGCCGAGCTCCACCACCTGCCCGGCGTACATCACCGCGGCGACGTCGCCGATGTCGGCGACGACCCCGAGGTCGTGGGTGACCAGGACGACGGCGAGTCCGAGGGTCTCCTGCAGCGAACGCAGCAGGTCGAGGATCTCGGCCTGGATGGTGGGGTCCAGTGCGGTGGTCGGTTCGTCGGCGACGAGGACCTCGGGCTCACCGGCCAGGGCGAGCGCGATGCCGACGCGCTGCGCCATGCCGCCGGACAGCTGGTGCGGGTAGCTCTTGGCCACCGCCTCCGCGTGGGGGATGCCGACCAGTCGCAGCAGTTCCAGCACCCGGTCGCGGACCTGCGCGCGCGAGCCGCCGCGGTGCAGCCGGACGGCTTCGCCGAGCTGGGACCGCACGGAGAAGCACGGGTCCAGTGCCACCATCGGTTCCTGGGAGACCAGGGCGATCCGGCTGCCGCGTACCTGCGCCATCTCCTTCTCCGGGAGGCTGAGCAGTTCCCGCCCGGCAAGGCGCACCGAGCCCGCCGCGGCGCCACCGGAGGGGAGCAGCCCGAGGGTGGCCAGTGCGGTCATGGTCTTCCCGCAGCCGGATTCCCCGACGAGACAGAGTGTCCGGCCGCGGTGCACGGAGAAGGAGACCCCGTCGACGACCGGCTGCCAGTCGCCCTCCGGCGTCCGGAAGGACACGACCAGGTCCTCGACGGCCAGCAGGGCGTCCGGAGTGGTGGAGGCGGTGGTGTCCGCAGCCGCGCTGCGGTGGGGCTCCGGGCTCTTCGGGGTGGTGCCGTGCGCCGCCTCGGGCGGCAGCTGGGGCCGGCGCCACGGGGTGAGCAGTCGGGCGCGCCGGGCCGCGGGGAGCGTGGCCAGCAGCGAGTTGCCCAGGTAGTTGAGCGCGGCGACGGTGGCGATCAGCACCACGCCGATGGGCACCATCATCCAGGGGTCGTCGTCGAGGTGGCCGGAGGCGTCGAAGACCAGCTGTCCCCAGCTGGGTTCCTGCGGATCGAAGCCGAGGCCGAGGAACGACAGCGAGGTGAGGAAGAGGAAGGCGCCGCTGTAGAGCAGGAAGCCCTGGACGATGAGGGGGCCCAGCACGTTGGGCAGGATGTGCCGCAGCAGGATGGTCCGTCGGGCGACGCCGCTCACCCGGGCGGCGTCGACGTACAGCAGATCCCGGGACGCCTGTGTCGAGGCGCGGACCAGGCGGAAGATGCCGCCGCTGACGATCACGCCGAAGACGACGGTCATGACCGGCAGGTTGTTGTCCGCGACCACGGCGACCGCCAGCACGATCACCAGTGCGGGGATGGCGAACAGCACGTTGACCACGAAGTCCGAGACGCGGTCGGCCCAGCCGCCCACGTAGCCGGCGAGCAGGCCAGCCGGGACTCCGAGGACGAAGGCGACCACGACCGGGATGAGCGCGGCCAGCAGCAGCGACCCGCCTCCGTGGAGGATCCGGGACAGCAGGTCCCTGCCCAGTTCGTCCGTGCCCAGCAGGTAGGCCGCGCTCGGGCCCTTGAGCCGGTGGTCGAGGTCCTGCTTCAGTGGATCATGGGGCGCGATGACCCCGGCGAGCAGGCTCGTGACGACCACGAGCACCATCCAGCCGGCGGCCACCAGGACCGGAGGCCGACGCAGCGCCTTCCGGGCAGCCGCGGCGAGGGTGCCGCGGGGCCGAGGCCGCTGCGGCTGGGGAGTGGCGTCGCCGACGCCCTGGGTGCCGTGGGCGGGGATCGTGGCCGTCATCGGACCCGCACCCGGGGGTCCAGGACGGCGGTGACGAACTCGACCGCCAGGTTGACGAGGATGACGACGAGGCTGAAGTACAGGACCCCGCCCTGGACGACCGAGAAGTCGTGCGTCTGCACCGATCGGAGCATGAGGTTTCCCATCCCGGGGAAGTTGAAGACGAGTTCCAGGACGACGACGCCGCCCAGGGTGAAGATGAAGGTCAGTCCGGCGACGGTCACGACCGGGATGGCGGCGTTGCGCAGGACGTGCTTGAACAGGATCCGCCGCCGCGGCAGCCCGGTGGCGTGCAGCGTGCGGACGAACTCACGGCTGAGGGACTCCTGCACCGCGGCCCGGGCCTGGAAGGCGATCTGGCCGAGGTTGGCCGCGCTCAGCGCGACGGCGGGCAGGAGCAGATGGGTCAGCCAGGGGCCGAAGCCGTCCGTGGTCAGCTCGGCGTAACCCGAGGCCGGCAGGACGGGCACCTTGATGGCGAACAGGAAGACGAGGACGGCCGCCAGCCAGAAGTTGGGGACCGCCATGCCCAGGCTGCCCAGCCACTGGACGGTCCGGTCCGCGCGGCCTGCCTTCACCGCCGCGAGCATGCCGAGGGCGACGCCGAGCAGCAGGGTGAGGACGGTGGACACCAGCGCCAGCGACAGGGTGGGAGGGAGGGCCTGCGCGAGCGCGTCGCTCACCGGCTGGCCGTTGACGAAGGAACCGCCCAGGTCGCCCTGTACGGCGTCGCTGATCCATGTGACGTACTGGCTGATCACCGGCTTGTCGAGGCCGAGGCTGTGGTCGAGGGCGGTGACATCGGCCTTGGTGGCGTTGACGCCCAGGATCGCGGCTGCGGGGCTCCCGGGGACGAGCTGGACCAGGAAGAAGGACAGCGTCGCCACCGTGAAGACGAGAGGGACGGCCACCATGAGGCGGCGGACGGCGAATCGCAGCACGCGGGGGCTCCTTTGCCGGGCTGTGCGGGAACGGCTGTAGGGGTCCGGGGGCGGCCTGCTCGGCAGCCCCCGGACCGGGTGGGTCAGCTGGGCAGCTGGTAGGCGTACAGGTGGATCTGACCGCGCGGCGGCGGGCTGACCGAGAGCGTCTTCGGGTTGTACGCGGTGACGGTCTTCAGTTCCAGCGCCCCGAGGAACCAGGCCTGCTCCGCGGCGTGCAGGGCGAGCTTCTGGTAGACACCGTTGCGGGCGGTGGCGTCGGTGGTCTTCGCCGCCTCCTGCAGCAGGGAGTCGATCTTGGGGTCGCTCGTCTTCTTGACGTTGAAGAAGGCGTTGGAGGTGAAGAGGCCTCCGAAGTCCTGGCCCGGGTCGCCGGTGAGCCGCTGGAGCAGCAGACCGACGGGGAAGGTACCCGACTGGAGCTGCTGGACCAGGTCCGTGCTGTGGTTCTCGACCTTCACGGTGATGCCGACGGCCTTCAGGTAGCCGGCGAGGGCCTGGGCGTACTGGTCCCCGACGGGCAGGCTCAGCATCTTGATCGAGAAGCCCTTCGCGTACCCGGCGGCTGCGAGCAGACTCTTGGCCTTCGCCACGTCGTAGGGGTACATCGAGGCCAGCTGGTCGCTGTGGCCGGGGTCGCCCTTGGCCACCGGCACGGCGGGGACCGGGTCGGCGGAGCCGGGATAGACCGCGGCCGCGACCTTCTTCGCGTCGATGGCGTAGTTCATGGCCTGACGGACCCTGATGTCGGCGAGGGCCTTCTGGTTGGAGCCGGTGGTGTCGACCCAGATGCCGGTGAAGCCGGAACTGCTGCCCGAGGCGCTGGTGACGGTCTTGAAGGAGGGGACCTTGTCCCCCGGGTTGAGCATCAGCGTGTCGGTCTGCGCGGACTTGGCCGCGTTGGTCGCCGCCGTGGGGTCCGTCGCGATCGTGTAGGTGACCTTGTCGAAGGGGAACGCCTTCTTGTCCTTGGCCCAGTAGTCGGGGTTGCGCTTGAAGACGTAGGAGAGGCCGGTGCGGGTGGCCTTCTCGTCCAGCACGTACGGGCCCGTGCCGACCGGCGCGGTGTCCAGTGACTTCGGTGCGGTCAGCGCCTTCGGGCTGACCATGGCACCGGAGTACTGCGAGAAGTCGTAGGGCAGCGCCGGGTTGGGCCCCTTCAGGTGCAGATCGATCGTCGTGGCATCGACGACGTCCATGCTGCCGATGTTCTGCAGAAACGTTTGATCGCCGGACCCGGACTTGTTGTCGATCGCGTACTGGAAATTCGCCTTGACGGCGGCGGCGTCGAACGCGGTGCCGTCGGTGAACTTGACGCCCTCACGGAGCTTCAGCTCCAGCGTCTTCGGGTCGGTGAACTTCCAGGACGTGGCGAGCCAGGGCTCGAGCCTGCCGTCGCTGCTGTAGTGGATGAGCGTGTCGTACGGGGCGTCCATCACCTCGTACCCGTTCCGGTTGCTCCAGGGGTTCAGCGAGGTGGGTGCGTTGGGGAGGGTGATCGTCAGGTCGTCGGCACCGGACGAGCCACCGGTGCCGGACGAGCCGCAGGAAGTGAGCGCAACGGTCAGGGCAGCGGCTCCGCAGACTGCGACGCCGCTCCGGAAGATCCGGGTTCTGAGGATGGGAGGCACCGTGGTACTCCTCGGGAAGGTGGACTGTGCGATGGGGACCGTCTGCGGCGCTTCGATGGGCGAGGGGGGTGTGCATCGCGGTCTCGCACAGTCTGGAGTTCCTTCAGATCAGATTCAAGGTTCTGATTCCATTTTTTTTCCGGCTGGTGAACTGCGCGTGTCGGGCACCTCCGGTGCCCGACGGCCGCGCCCGCCGGAACCTCGCAGCCGGGAGGCCGCTTCCGGCACCGGAGGGGCGCGGGTGACTGACACCGATGCCGCTCAGCCCTCGGCGGCGTCACCTCCGGGGCCGCCGAGGAAGGTGGTGACCATCTCCGAGAGGTCGGCCAGGATCTGCTCCCAGTCGCCCTCCCCGGCCGCCTCGGGGTCGCTGCCCAACCCCAGCCATCGGGCCAGGACGCTGTACACGACCGTGAAGCTCCAGCTCACCGCACGTTCGGGCTCCGGATGCCGGATGTCGTTCCGGCGCGCCAGCAGTCCGGCGCAGAACAGCCGGACCAGCTCCTCGAAACCGCGCTTGCCCTCCTCGGCCACGACGCGGTCACGGCCGCCGATCAGCATGAACGGCGCGAGCACCGGCGCCTCCGTCCGGAGCACCCCGGCCAGGGTGCGGATCACCCGCGCCACCGCATCACGGAAGGCCTCCCCCGCCGGGACCGGAGCACCGAACGCCTGCCGCTGGGCCACGCGGATGCGCACCATCTCCCGCGCCTGCGCCGTGTGGATCAGGTCGTCCTTGCTGTCCACCCGGCCGTAGATGGACCCGGTGGACACCCCGGCCCGACGGGCGACCTCGGCGAGCGTCCAGGCGTCCGAGCGGCGCTCGACCGTCAACGCGACCGCGGCGTCGAGGGCCTTGTCGAAGGACTGCCGACTCCGCTCCTGCTTGGGCTCACGGAAAGTGTGGTTGTCATTCTGCACGGACAGACGGTACGGAACAGGCGGCCGTCATGGAACCCGAATCAGAAATCTTGTTCAGATGCTTGCTCCGGGCGGTCCCCGGACGGCGCCGGCCAGCTTCCCCGCAGGGGACGAGCGAGCCTGTCGTCCGCTCCGAACAACTCCACCTCCTCATCGGCCGTGTCCCAGCGCATGCCGGTGCCCTCGGAGGCGGGCCGCCGGCCCGGGTCACCGTGGTGCACGAAGCGCACCCACGCGCTGTGCATCGCGTCGGCAAGCGCCTGCGGCGACGCGGTCCCGAGTGCGGCAGGCACCCCCTCGGCGTCCAGCAGGTCCCAGACGAACGGCAGCTCCGTGCAGTGTGCGGCCAGCCCGTGGACCGGCGATCGCCGGCGGTGAACTCGTGCGCCGTCGCGCCCAGCAGGAGGGGAACCCGGACGGCCCTGGTGCGCAGCGCCTCGACGACGGGGCGGGGCAGTGTCTCGCCGTCCGTGACCGCACCGAACGCGCGGCCGCCGGCCTGCGGGAACAGCATCGCGCGGGTGAAGGCGACGGCGTCCACGTCCTTGCCGGGCGGCCGCGAGCCGAACTCCGCCTGCGCGGCGAGGACCTCGTCCTCGGTCGGTGACGACCGCCCCGCGCGGGTGGCGGCCACCCCGGCGTGGGCGGCCATGTCCCGCCCCAGCCGCCGGGGAAGAGAGAGGAGGGGGACAGCCCCTCTCCGGACACGATGCCCGCGTTCCTCCATGGGGCCGACCCGGCACAAGGGTCCCCGGGGCGCGCGGCCTGCCCGACGCCACCGGGCTCCGGACGGGTGGCCGGGGACCGGGCCCCGGGGCGCCGATGCCTCAGCGACCGCCCAGGCGGTTGTGCGCGGTCATGCCCAGATCATCGACATCTGCTCGACCGCGAGAGGTTCGCCCCACGTGCGCGGGGCTCCGAGACCACGCAGCCACGACACGTCGGACGACACGGCGAGCAGCCAGTCGGCGCCCGTGCCCGAGGTCGGCGCCTTCACGGTCGTCCAGCCGTCCGCGTGTTCCACGGCGAAGGGCTCATTGTCGTCACCGACTCCTGTCAGGGTTCCCTCGCGGGGATCGAACCAGATCCCGAAGAGTTCGCGGTCCAGTCCGGACAGGTCCACGCGCTCCGTCCCGCCATCGGTGAGGTAGACGAGTGCGAAGCGACCGTCCCGGTCGCGGGCCGCCTGACGGTGGCCGTCCACGCACTCCGGAGCACACCTGCCGGCATGCGCGAGCATCTCCTGTGCGGGGAGCCACCTCTCGAAGTCGGCGGACTCCACCAGATTCCGCAGGATCGTCATCTGGGAGGCGCCCGGACGCTCGAGCGCCTCGTACCAGCTGTACTTCAAGAAGTCGTTCCGTTCGCGCTCCGAGATCATGCACCAGACCGACGCGTGTCCGTAGGTGTGGCCACAGGCGCCTGCCAGCAGGGCCCAGTAGGCGCGCTTGCGGACGATCCACTCGTCGTGGAGCGGGAACAGCTCGGGCCAGTTCATCGGCATCTGCTCGTAGGCGGGCTCTGCGTCGAGGACCGGCATCGTCCGCTCACGCTCGTACTCCTGACGCACGACCGTGTAGTTGCGGGTGCCGGCCCCATGGCCGGACTGCAGCATGATGAAGCTCAGCCAGGCTTCGTCATCGGACCAGTAGGACATCGTCGAGTACTCACCGGTCTCCATCTCGTAGCAGGTGTGGTACGTGATGAGGAGTTCCCGCCAGGCCGGGTGCGGCTCGTCGTGCCGGCACGCGACGCCGGTGACTCCCTTCACCAGTCCTTCGGCCATCCGGCGCCACACGTCGCGGTAGTCGACGCCTCGATGCACCGGCTGACGGTCTCCACCGAGGCACCAGATGATGTGCGGACGGTCCGCGTACCGCCTGCCGATCCATTCGCCGAACCCGTGCGCGTTCCCGGCCGTCACCGTCTTCGGGAAGGTCCTGCCCGCGAAGTTCTCCCCGACGACGAGCTGTCCCCACACCGGAAGCAGCACGACATAGAGGCCGAGGTGCTGTGCGGCGTCGATCAGCCGGTCGAGATAGCGGAAGTACTCCTCGTTCGGGGCCGAGAGGTCTCCACCGCGCAGTGCGGGGTCGCCCGAGGGGGAACGCATCTCGCCGTCGCGTTCGGGATCCAGGGCGACGATCTGAAGAGTGCTGAAGCCCTGCTGCTTGCGAACGTGCATGTAATGGAGCGCGTCGTCCCATTTCAGCCGTTGGGGAAGCGTCCAAGCCGTGTCCGCAAGGTAGAAGAAGGCCTTTCCGTCAGCGGTGACGAGCCTGCGCCCGTCCGCCGACACTGCAAGACGTTGCATTGTCACTCCTTGATGAACAGATTCTTGCCCGAAGTGGCCGCCACCCCGGCGGCCCGGAATGGCGGCGGACGGTCCGGCCCGGGTGTCCTGCCGCGCCGACCAGCCGGTGCTCGGCCGCGGCGGGCGGCGGCGGTCGCCGCCGCGGTCACGCGGACGGCGCCCCGCCTCCCGGACCTGGCCGGGTCCGGGCCGCGCGGGGCAGGGTCAGGCTCCCGGCGACGCCGGCCAGCAGCACGACGACGGCGCACCAGAGCCAGCCCCAGCGGTAGCCGGCCAGCTGGGCGGCGACCGCCGGGTGCGCCGACTCACGTGCGGTCCGGGTCGCGGCCAGGGCGACGAGAACGGCCAGCCCCACGGCCCCGCCGACCTGCCGCGAGGTGTTGAGCAGGCCCGAGGCCAGGCCGGCGCCGCCGGGACCGGTGTGGGCCGTGGCCGCCATCGTCAGCGGCAGGCCGCCGAGACCGGTTCCCAGCATCGCGAGGAACAGCGGCGCGGCGACCTGTCCGGCGTAGCCGCCGCTTGCGTCGAGCCGGGTCAGCCACAGCAGCCCGCCGGCGGCGGCCACCGCACCCGTGAGGTAGAGCACCCGCGAGCCCAGGCGCACCAGCAGGCGGGAGGAGACCACCGAGCCGGCGGCGATGCCGACGGCGGCGGGCACCATCGCCAGTCCGGCTCCGAGCGGGTCGAGACCCCGGACCTGTTGGAGGTACAGGGACATGAAGAAGAAGGTGGCCGGGACCACCCCGCCGGTGACCAGGCTCAGGGCGTTGGCCACGCTCAGCGACCGGATCCGGAAGACGGCGAGCGGGACGAGCGGGTTCGCGGCGGCCCGCTCCACGACGACGAACGCGGACAGCAGGACCGCCGCGCCCGCCAGGAGAGCGACGCTGGTGGCGGACCGCCAGCCCTCCTGCTCCACCGCGACGATCCCGCCAATCAGACACGCGGTCCCGCCGGTGACCGTCACCGATCCGGAGAGGTCGAGTCCGGCCCGGGTACGCAGGCGGTGACCGCCCCGCAGCGCCCAGCCGCCGACGAGCAGCAGGACGATTCCGATCGGCACGTTCACCATGAGCACCCAGCGCCAGCTCAGCAGGCCGGTGAGGAGCCCGCCGATCACGCCGCCGAGGGCCCCTCCCGCCCCGGAGACCGCCGACCAGATGCCCAGAGCGCGCGCACGCTCGCGGCTGCCGGTGAACGCGGTGGTCACCATCGTGAGCGTGGCCGGGGTCAGCACCGCACCACCGAGGCCCTGCAGCACACGGGCGGCCACCAGCTGCCAGCCCTCCTGCGCCACCCCGCCGGCCAGGCTGGCCGCGGTGAACACGGCGAGCCCCGCGAGGAAGACCCGCTCCAGTCCGAGGAGGTCGGCCGCCCGGCCGCCGAGCAGCAGGAAGCCGGCGAACGTCAGGGCGTAGCCGCTCACCACCCACTGCAGCCCGCCGGCGGACAGGTGAAGGCTGTCCCGCATCGACGGGAGCGCCACGTTGACGATCGTGACGTCCAGGACGCCCATGAACTGGGCCGCGCAGGTCAGTACGAGCACCAGCCACGGCCGCCGGGTGACCGGGGACGCCACGGCGGCCGGGGCCTTCACGAGCGCCCCGGTCACGGGACGACGTCCAGCGCGAACGGCAACTCGACCGAGGATCTGCCCACCAGCAGCCGGTGGGTGCCGGCCGGTATCGTCCAGGCCGAGCGGGCGGTGTCCCAGCGGCTGAAGGCCCGCTCGTCCAGCCGGACCCGGACCTCCGCGCATTTTGCCGGTGCGAGCCGGACGCCCGCGAAGCCGGCCAGCCGGGCGTCGCTCTCCCCCGGTGCCTGGGCGTAGACCTGCACGACCTCCCGGCCCGGGCGCGGGCCGGTGTTGGCGACGGTCGCCACCACGGCCACGCCGTCCGCCCCGCGTTCGACGCGCGCGGCGCGCAGCTCCCAGGTGGTGTAGCCCAGCCCCGATCCGAAGGCGAAGCGCGGTGCCGTACCGGTGCGCCGCAGGTGACGGTAGCCGGTGGGCTCGGTGGCGGTGTAGTCGAGCGCCAGGTCCGTGTCGAGCCGCTCCCCCCAGGTGGACCGGTCCTCGTCGCGGCAGGTCACGGTGACCGGCATCCGGCCCGCGGGCTCGGCGTCGCCCGAGAGGACCGCGGCCAGTGCCGGGCCGAACTCCTGGCCGGGCAGCCATGCGTAGAGGACGGCGGCGACGTCGTCGGCCCACGGCGCGTCGACGGGACGGCCCGCGTTGACGACGACGACCGTGCGCGGGTTGGCCGCGGCCACGGCGCGGATGAGGCGCACCTGCTCGTCGGGCAGGGCCGACGACGGCAGGTCCCGGCTCTCGCGGGCCGTCTCCAGCACGTCACCGACCACGACGACGGCTGCGTCCGCGGCGGTGGCGGCCCGGACGGCGCGGTCGAGGGCGTCCTCCGGCTGCGGCGGGAGGCATCCGACGGTGAGGGCCTGGACCCGCGATCCTGCGGAGGTCATCTCCACGGTGACCTCCACCGGTACGCCGGCGGTCAGTTCCACCTCGCCGGTACTCATCCCGGCTCGGGCGACCTGCCCCATGACGTCCGCCGGAGCCGGGGCGGGCCGGTGGGCGACGAGGGCGCCGTCGACCCGGACCGTGGTCTCCCCCGATCCTCCGCCTCCCACGGTGTACCGGCCGCCGGCCTCGGGGGTGAGGACGGCGGTCAGCCGGAGCGTACCGGGCTGCGTGGTCGGGCCGGCGCCGGGCACCGTGCCGAACCAGACGAACGCGGAGTCCGCGCGCGTCTCGGTCAGGACGGGCCGGGTCGCGTCCCCGCGGAAGTGCTCGAGCAGGACGCCCGGCTCACCGTCCGGGGTCGTGACCCGGAAGCCGGCCAGCGTCTCCGGCAGGGTCCGGACGACTCCGTCCTCGACCCGGACGTCGCAGTGTGGACCGAACCGGTCGCGTACCGCCTGGGCGGGGGTGGTCACCTCGCCCGTCGGCCGGACCCGGCCGAACGTCGCCCCCTGGAAGGTGGGGCGCACGGCGTTGGGTCCGATGACCGCCAGGCGGTCCAGTGCGCCGGGGTCCAGCGGCAGCAGGCCGCCCCGGTTGCGGACCAGCGTCGCCGACGCGGCCGCCGCCGTCGCCAGCACCGCGGGCGCCCGGTCCTCCCCCACGTGCTCGTCCGGAGCGGTCACCTGCCGCTCGGTACCGGCCAGTGCCCCGGTCCGGCCGGCCAGCCGCAGCAGCCGGGCCACCGCGTCGTCGAGCCGCTCCTCGGGCACCGAGCCGTCGTCGACGGCTGCGGCGAGCCGCTCGCCGAAGAAGATCGCCGGGCCGGGCATCTCCAGGTCGAGTCCGGCGAGCGCGGGGCCGACGGTGTCCTTGAGCGCGAAGTAGTCCGAGAGGACGAGCCCGTCGAACCCCCACTCCTCCTTGACGATCCGCAGCAGGTCCGCGTGGGCGGCGCAGGGCACGCCGTTGACCCTGTTGTAGGCGGTCATCAGCATCCAGGCGCCGCCCTCTACCACCATCTCGAACGGTCGCAGGTACATCTCGCGCAGGGTCGCCTCGTCGACGGTCGCGTTCATCCGCTGGCGTTCGGTCTCGGTGTCGTTGCAGACCAGGTGCTTGGGACAGGCCGCCACCCCCTGACTCTGCAGCCCCCGGACCAGTGCCACCCCCAGCACTCCGGCCAGCAGCGGGTCCTCCGAGTACATCTCGAAGGTCCGGCCGGACAGGCCGGTGCGGGCGAGGTTGAGGTTGGGCGCGTAGACCCCGCCGTAGCCCCGGCGCAGCGCCTGTGAGCCCTGGACCAGGCCCACGGCCCTTACGACATCGGGGTCCCAGGTCGCGCCGAGGGCCGTGCCGCAGGGCAGCAGGAAGGCGGTCTCCCGCTCGTCGAAGGTCGGGCTGACCAGTCCGAGGGGGCCGTCACCGAGCAGCATCGGGGACAGACCGATCTCGGGCGCGGCCCTGGTGCTCCAGCCGGTCTCCCCCGCGGTCAGCCCGGCACGTCGGCCGAGGGACAGCCGGCGGAGCGTCTCCGCCGGCTCAGGTGCGGCAGCGGTCACCGCGAGCTCAGCTTGGGCATGACCTCGGTGGCGAAGAGTTCCAGCGACCGCTTGCCCAGCTGCCGGCGCTCGGGGGTCAGCGGGCCGCCGAGGAAGCCGCCGAGGACGTTGCCGATGCCGATGTCGCGGACCTCGGCGAGGTGCTCGGCCACGGTCTCCGGGCTGCCCCAGACGCACCAGGTCTTCTGCCATCCGGGGTTCAGCGCGTTCGGCGGGGGCCGCAGCTGCACGCCGCTGAGCCGCTCGGCCTCCAGGTTCGCCTGGTGCTCCCGTTCGATTGCGCCCTGGTACTGCTCCATCAGCAACTGGAACTCGTCCTCGGCCTGGGCGTCGGACTCCGCGACGTGCACGTGCTGGTAGGTGTGGGTGGTCCACTCCAGGGCGAAGTCGACCCGCTCCTGGGGGTGTCCGGCGGCCTCGAGCGCCTCGCGGTAGGCGGTGAAGTAGCGCCGCAGGTGGGTCAACGGCTCGCCGTCGTCCAGCACCGGCGGAGTGAACGCGAGGATGAAGGCGGGCTGGGCGAGCTTCGCCGCGCGTTCCACGCTCGACGGCCTCGCGGCCACCGACATCAGCTGCGGACCGCGCTCGGAGTACGCCGCGGGCACGATGCGCGAGACGACGGCGCCCTTGTAGTGGCCGTTGTCGAAGACGACGGGCTCGTCCGAGGGCTGCTTGGCCCACAGCTGCTGCACGATGTCGAGGTTGGAGACCGAGAGGTCCGCGGTGTCCTTGTAGTTGACGCCGAGGCCGATCATCTCCTCGGGCGTGGTGCCGCTGCCGATGCCGATGAGGGCCTTGCCGTCGGTGAGCTGGTCGATGAGGTTGAGGCGCTCGGCGAACCGGACGGGGTGGTGCAGCGGGATGGTCTGCACCGAGAAGCCGAACCACAGCCGGGGCAGTCTGGCCGCCAGGTGGGCGGCGAACATCATCGGGTCGCCGGCGGGCGGACAGTAGCCGGTGAAGTGGTGGTCGGGGAGGAACACGGCGTCGAATCCGAGCCGCTCGACGTCGACGGCGTGGTCGATCAGCGCCCGGGTGACGGCGCGGTCGTCACCCGGGCCGGCGGAGCGGGTGGTGAGAAAGGCGGAGAAATGCACGTCGGCCTCCAGGTCGGTGCGGGTTGGTGAGGTGGTGCAGGAGTGGTCAGGCGGACAGCAGCCCGTCGGCGCGGGCCGCGCCCACGAGCAGTCGTTCGAGGCAGGCGCGGAGCCGGGCGGGTGACTCGGCTCCGCTGAAGCCCATGAGGTGGAGGGACAGGACGACACGGCCGGAGCCGTCCCGCACCGGGGCCGCCAGCGACGTGACCTCGCTCAGCTGCTCGACCGGACGCCGCAGCCCCGGCTCGGGCCCGCGCTCGACGAGATCCCGCAGCACGGCCGCCGGGTCGGCGTCGGCCGCGGTCACGGCGTGCTCGAACCGGTCGGCGGCGGCGTGCCCCGTGGTGACCTGGTAGCCGAGGTCCCGCACGGCCCGCAGGTCGCTGTCGGCGTTCCGTCCCGCCGGCATGCCGGTCAGCCGCGCTCCGCGCTCCCGCCAGGCCTCCTGCTGCGCCTCGTCCGCCCAGGCGGCGAAGAGCGGACCGAAGGGAGCGGCGAGCGGGAAGGTGGCACCCACGCGCGTTCCGCTGCCTCCGGGGGTGGTCCCGATCCCGGCTGCGGCCAGAGAGACGACCGAGTCGTCGACCACCCCGCCGACCAGGCATTCCAGCCCCAGGTCACGGGCGATCGCCTCGGCCTCCGGGCGCACGAGATCCGCCAGTCGCAGCTGGGCGCCGAGCCCGGGGCCCTCTGCCTGGATGGACGGCAGCGAGGGCGCCCCGTAGCCCCCGCGGACGAAGAGCAGCGGCAGGCCCGACCGGTCGGGCACCGCCAGCTCGCGGACCCGGCCCAGCACCATGTCGTGGTCACCGGCCGGCAGGACGTCCTCGATGTCGCAGTCGACCCAGAGGACCGCACCGCGTACCCGTGGATTGCCCGCGGCGGTGTTCTCGTCCGCGTGCACGTCGAATCGGTCGGACGCCTTCGTGACGAAGGCGCGGCACACCTTCTCCTGGTCCGCGGCCAGGACGCTCACGCTGAAGCGGCCGGTCTCGCGGATGCGTGGCCAGGTGGTGCTGGACCGGTCCGGCAGGAAGCCGACGAGCGGAGGGTCCAGGGACACCGACGTGAACGTGCCCACGACCATCGCCACCGGGGTGCCGTCGAGGGCCCGGGAAGCGACCACGGAGACGCCCGTCGGATAGTTGCCGAGCGCGCGGCGGAAGTCCCGTGCGCCGGAGGCCGCTGCCGACTCTGACATCGCGATCCCCAATATTAGAATGCGGATTTTGGTTCTGAACAGTAGAGGCCCACGGCCGCGAGGTCAACCATCGGTCGGCGGCGGGCGCACATGCGGTCGGCGGCGGCCTGCGGGGTGACGGGGACCACTCGTCCCGAGAGCACACGCAGCCGCCCTCCGAGCGGAGTCGGGGGGCACCACCGACGGCGTGCGTGTGGCGCACGGCATGGACCGTGTGAAGCGCAGCATGATGCGAACGGGGAGGCGGCGGAGCGACGGTCGGCGCCGGGACCAGGGAGGCAGCCCCCACGACTAAGGGGGCGAGCCCCCCTGGAAACCGCCGGAGAGGGCGGCACGGGGTCCTACCCCGTGCCGCCCGCAGGGCTCGACGAAGGGTCGACAGCGGCTCGACGAGAGGCGCATGCGGTCAAGCGGATGAACAGCGTCCTGAACAGCGCCCCGAGCATGCGGAACGACAGGCCGTCACTCGGGTGCTTCAGTCCGCCGCTTCATGCAGCAGAAAGGCCAGGCACATCGCACCGAGGTCCTCCACCAGCGTGCCCAGGTCGCTGCCTTCGGCAGCCTCGGCGGAGGTGTCCAGGGCCAGGGCGCGGGCGAGCGCGGCGTAGACGGTGACGAAGCAGGAGCCGACGGCGCGTGACGGGTCGGGATGACGGATCTCGTCGGGGCGCGCGAGGAGGAGAGCGGTGAAGCGGTCGCGCAGGTCCGTGTAGCCCGCCTTGCCGACGGCGGCGATCTCCGGGTCGGTCGCGCCGCGCTGCTGGAAGGCGCCGAGGATCCCGCCGTTGCGGGCCAGCATCCGGGCCAGCTCGGCGATCAGCGCGGGGACGAGGCGGCCGAGGGGCTCGCCGTTCCAGCGGTCGGGGTCGGCGAGCTGCCGGTGCTCTGCGAGCATCCGGTGCTGGAAGCGCTGCTGAGCGGCGCGCAGCAGATCGTCCTTGCCGTCGACCCGGGTGTAGATGGAGCCGATGGAGACGCCGGAGCGGCGGCTGACCTCGGTCAGGGCGAAGCCGGCGTAACCCTTCTCCATGAGCAGTTCCAGCGCGGCGTCGAGGACGCGCTCGAAGGAGCGCTGGCTGCGCTCCTGCTTGGGGGCCCGGATGCCGCTGCGCTCGCCGTCACGGCGTTGCCGGCTCGGGTCGAAGGGAACCACACCGAAAGTCTACGGGGGATGCCCGGCGGGACGGCCGCCTTTCGGGGAAAGATCCGGCGGGACGGCCGCCCTTCGGGGGAAAGATCCGGCGGGACGGCCGCCCGGCGTGCGGGATGCCCCGGTCCGGCGCTGTCAGGCGGGCCGGACCGGGGAGTTGTGGTCAGCCCTCGTTCAGGGCCGGTGTCAGGGTGCGCCTCACGCCGACGCTCACCGGCAGGGGAGAACGGCTGCGCCGTCCGGCCGCGGCGGCGAGCCGGGCAGAGGCCGGGCACGGTGCGCGCCGTTCCCCTCAGGGCGCCGGGGTGAGTGCGTGGGTGAAGCTCGCCACCTGCGCACCGAGCAGGCCGAGTTGGGCGGCGGCGGCCGGATCCGTACAGGTGCCGTCGGGACCGAACAGTGCCGCTCCGCCCGTGTTGAGGGTGACGCCGAGCGGCGTGGGCCAGCCGCGCATCGCGTGGACGACCGACCGCAGTGCCGCCAGGGTGGTGCCGCAGCCCTGCCAGCCGGCGGCGGTCACCACACACCCCACCGCACGGCCGTCGAAGTAGACGCGGGTGTCGTCGCGCAGGTCCTCCAGCAGATCGAGGGCGTTCTTGACGAGGCCGGAGATGCCTCCGTGGTAGCCGGGGGTGCCGATGACGATGCCGTCCGCGCCGCGGACGGCATCGACGAGGGCCCGCTGCTCGGCCGTGCGGTGCGGGTTCTCCGGCGCGTAGAGCGGGAGCCGCGCGAGGAACGCGCCGCCGAAGTGCGCGGTCTCGGCACCGTGGGCCTCGGCGGCCCGCAGAGCGGTACGCACTGCCAGTTCACTGCTGGAGCCCGGGCGGGTGGTGCCGCCCAGACCGACGATCAGACGGGTCATGACCGGCCTTCCGGAGAGTCGCGAAGAATCAGAATGGTGATTCTGAAAATATACGCGGCGCGGAAGCCGGTCAAGACCCTCCCCCTGCCCGCCGGAAGGCACATGCGGCCCCTTGACGCCTCCCATCCGGCAGACCATCATTGATGATGTATTCGCTATCGAATGGATATTCACCATGCCCTGGCGAGAAGCCGGACCTCGCGATGCGATGAACCTCTCCGGTGAGTTCGCGTGTGCGGTGGCAGGACGGGCGGCCCCGCCCGGGCACGCTCGCGAGCGCGCCCGGGCGCGTGTTCCGGCGAGTGCCAGTGATGCGGGGCCGCCGACTTCCCACCCGCCCCGGACGTCGCTCCCCGCGTCGCGTCGCCTCGCCCACAGACATCAGGAGGACAGGACGTCATGAGCACTGCCCCGGCAGACCTGAGCGGTGGGCCGCTCCCCGCTTGGAGCCCTCTCGAGATCGAACTGACCGCGCAACGGCCTTACACGCACCCCTACCGCGATGTCGAGGTGTGGGCGGAGTTCACCCATGACTCCGGGACGGTGGTGCGCCGGCCCGGCTTCTGGGACGGCGGTTCCACCTGGCGGCTCCGGTTCGCCGCTCCGCTGGCTGGCGGTCGCTGGACCTGGCGAAGCGTCAGCAGCCCGGCCGACCCCGGACTCGACGGGCAGCGGGGAGAGCTGACCGTCGCCGACCGCCCGGCCGTCGGCAACCGTTTCCTCCGGCACGGTTTCTGGCGGATGTCGCCGCAGGGCCGCAGTCTCGTCCACGCCGACGGCACCCCAGCCGTCCTGGTGGGCGACACCGCGTGGGCGCTGCCCTGGCGGGCCACCGAGCAGGACGTGCGCGTGTACGCCGCCGACCGGCGGGCGAAGGGTTTCAACGCGGTGCTGATGATGAGCGTCCAGCCCGACAGGGAGGCACGCGGGCCGCGGGACCGCACCGCCGACCACGGTTTCGACGTGGGGTTCGAAGACCTGCCCGAGGGGCACATCAACGAGCTCAACCCGGCCTATTTCCAGTACCTGGACCGTCTGACGGGCATCCTGGCGGAGCACGAGATCGTGCCGGTCCTCCAGCCCCTCTTCCAGGGATGGGGCTGGAAGGGACAGGGGGGCGACTCCGGAGCGGTCGTCCCTCCCGAGGAGTACGCCCGCTACTGCCGCTACCTCGTCGCACGCTACGGCGCCTCGCCGGCCGTCTGGCTGGTGGGAGCGGACGGCTCCGGTGAGGAGCCGCAGATCGCGGCCGGCGGGGCGGAAGTCGGCCGGTGGGACGCATACCGGCAGCCCTGCGGCATCCACTACGCGCCGTTCTTCGCCAACCGGGCCCATCAGGACGCGGACTGGCTGGACTTCCAGTGGTGCCAGACCGGACATCGCGGCGAGCACGTACCCGAGCGGGTGGCGGACATGTGGCGCAACACACCCGCGAAGGCCGTGGCGAACGGAGAGCCCACCTACGAGCGCGGGGGCGTGCCGGACAAGGCGGTGGGCTGGTGGCAGGGCCACGAGGCATGGAGCAACCTCTGTGCGGGCGGCACCATGGGCGTCGTCTACGGCGCGGGCAGCCTGTGGCAGTGGCGCCTGCACCCCGAGGAGCCGGGGCACCACGACTATTTCCTCGCCGAGGACGCGGGCTGGCGCGAGGCACTGGACTTCGAGGGCTCGCGGTACGTCGGACTGGTCGGCCGGATTCTCGACGGCCTGCCCACCGCGGACATGCACCCCGACTGGGAGATCTCCCAGTCCCGACGCGCCCTGTTGAACCCCGGCGTGCTGTTCATCGCCTACTGCGAGCACGGAGGAGCCGTGGGCATCAGGGACCGGACCGGCACCCGGGTACCGCGCGCCTACCGCGTGATCGACCCCCGCACGGGCGAGATCACCGGTAAGGGGGTGCGCACCGACGGCATGGACGTCATCCCGGACGAGGGCGGCGCTCCGAGGGTCTACATCTGCTACGACGGCTGACTCCCGCGGCCCGGCACCGGGCCCGTGGCCGAGGCACCGGGCCCGTGGCCGAGGCGGCGAGCCCGTGGCCGAGGCGGCGGACTCCGGCCTGCCACCCGCCCGGCATCGCCCGGGGGCGGAGGTCGCCGGACCGCCACGACGGGCCGGCGCGGGTGGACGCGGACCGACGGCGTCGCGGGCTCCTCGACGCCGCGGTCGTACCGCATCAAGTTGCGGTGATTCACCGTCATCATCGAACAGGCATTCAGACCCTCAGGGAGGGTGTCGGCATGGCAATCAATCGGCGCAAGTTCCTCAGCCAGGCGGCTGGGACCGCGACAGGCACCCTGATCGGCATGGGGACCGGAGTCGGGACCGCCGCGGCGGCATTCACCGGCACGGAGCCGGAACACACCGACGGCTCCCGCGGCAACGGACACCGCCCGCGGGTGCTGGTGTCGACGGACATCGGGGGCACGGACTTCGACGACTTCCAGTCCATGGTCCATCTCCTGGTGTATGCCGACCGGCTGGACATCGAAGGGCTGGTGTCCTCGCCGTTCGGCCCCGGCACCAGGGACGACATCCTTCGCGTCATCGAGGCCTACGAACGCGACCACCGCAATCTGAGGACGTACTCGCCGCACTACCCGTCCCCAAGACGGCTCCGGGCGATCAGCAAGCAGGGCGCCCTCGCCTCGGCCACGAGCCGAGGTTTCGGTGAACCGACCGAGGGCTCCCGGTGGATCGTCAGGTGCGCGCGGAAGAAGGACAGGCGGCCGCTGGACGTCCTGGTCTGGGGAGGCATCGACGACCTCGCCCAGGCGCTGCACGACGCCCCCGACATCCTGCCGAAGCTCCGTGTGCACTACATAGGCGGACCGAACAAGCTGTGGGCCGTGGACGCCTACGACTACATCGAGACCCACCATCCGGAACTGCGGATCATCGAGTCCAACGCGACCTACCGCGGCTTCTTCACCGGCGGCGACCAGAGCGGCGAGTGGGGCAACGCGGCGTTCGTGGAGCAGCGCATCGCGGGGCACGGCGCGCTCGGCGACTTCTTCGCCGCGCAGTCAGCTCAGGTGAAGATGGGTGACACCCCGTCCGTGCTCTGGCTCCTGAACGGCCCCCAGGAACCGGCACAGCCGGGCTGGGGCGGGAAGTACGTCCGCGTGTGGGACGGGAGGAAGACGGTCTTCGACCGTCTGACCACGGCGCAGGACACCGCGGAGGTATACGGCGTCGTCGAGTTCGCGATCCCGGTCCCCGAGGGCTACGGCCCGGACAACACGGCGCGGATGGTGATCGACAACCGCACGGGGGGCCCGTTCCCGGCCGCCGTCCACGAGGGGAACGTACTGCGGTTCCGCTTCTCGCCACGCGATCCGAAGGTGTGGCCCTACGTGATCCGGAGCGACCACCCCGCTCTCGACGGCCTGTCGGGCGCGGTCACCGCCACGCCGCCGCCCGCCGAGCGCGCCGGCAGGCCGTCGACCGTGCACCCCCACTGGTGGACCGACGACCAGGATCCGGTGTTCGCCGAAGGGCCATGGGTCGGCGCGAAGCACGTCAGCCGGTGGCGTGCGGACTACCTGAGCGACTTCGCCGCACGGATGGACCGCTGCCGCGTCCCTGCCGCCCGCTGAGGACGCGTGCACCCCGGCCACCGGGCCGACGCTCCGGGACGCGCCCTCACCTCAACACCTTGAATATCTATTCCATATCGATTCTTTATTGCCCAGTCGGTTCTTCCGCGCCATCATGACCGTCGGCCCACCCGTCAGGGCCGGCGGTTTTCGTCACGTCGTCACGGAAGGCATGACAGAAGCCGACGCGATCGAGCGGAAGACCTGCACTCACAGTCGGCCCGGCAGGGCGGACACCCGAAGAACAGTGCGCAACCGCCGCCGTCGAACTGTCATGCCCACTACAGGAAGGGCACCATGAAAAGAAGACACGGCTTACTCGCCGGCGTATGCAGCGGGATCACCGCGCTCGTCATCCTCATGACGGTGGCGCTCGCCGGCGCGGGCACCACGACGGCGGTCGCGGCGAGCAGTTGCACGGCGACCCTGTCGGCCGCCGAGACATGGGGCGACCGGTTCAACCTGCACGTGGCCGTCACGGGTTCGGACACCTGGACCGTCACACTCGGCCTGAAGCCGCGACAGTCCCTGCAGAACAGCTGGAACGCCAAGGTCACCGCCTCGGGCAGCACGATCACCGCCACACCCAGCGGCGCCGGCAACAACTTCGGTGTCACCATCATGAACGGCGGCGGCAGCAACACCGACTGGCCCACCGTCAGCTGCACCATCCCCGGCACCACCACACCCCCGACCACACCACCACCCACCACACCGCCACCGTCCGGCACCGCCCAGCTCAAGCCGCGGATCGTGATCATGACGGACATCACGTCGGCCAACTGGGAGCCGGACGACCTGCAGTCGCTGATCCATGTGCTGGCCGGCGCCGACATGTACCAGATCGACGGCATCGTCTCGACGACCGGCTGGAGCCTGGACGGCAGCAGCCCGCTGCAGACCTCGCACATCCACGACGTCATCAACGCCTACGCCAAGGACCTGCCCAGACTGATGAAGCGCAGCGGGCAGACCGGCTTCCTGTCGGACGAGAGCCGGCAGAAGATCGGGTACTGGCCCAGCCCGGACTACCTGCGCGGTGTGGTGAGGGAGGGCCTGAACGTCCGCGGCATGGGCGGCGTCGGCTCCGGCAAGGACTCGGCGGGCAGCAACCATGTGATCAACGTGGTGGACCGCTCGGACCCACGTCCGGTGTGGGTGACCTTCTGGGGCAGCGGCAACACCCTGGCCCAGGCACTGTGGCGGGTCCAGAACACCCGCTCGGCCGCCGAGCTCAACCAGTTCGTCTCGAAGGTCCGCGTGTACGCCATCACCGACCAGGACCGCGGCTACACCGGCGAGGGCTACGCCAACAGCTCCCAGGCCTGGATGCGCAAGACCTTCAGGAACCTCTTCTACATCTGGGCCGAGAGCGCCTGGGGCGAGTACGGCTCGAAGATCAAGAGCAGCTACTGGTCTCAGTACACCTCGAAGATCCAGGGACGCGGCTCGCTCGGCGGGCTGTACCCGACGTGGAAGTACATCGTCGAAGGGGACTCGCCCAGCTGGCTGCACCTGTGGCCGGGCCTGAACGACCCGGGCGACCCGAGCCAGTACGGCTTCGGCGGCCGGTTCGTCTACGGCACCGGACCGGACGGCCAGACGCAGGCCTACGTCGACAACTCCGGCGACGCGGCCAACCAGAGCCGGGCCGCGGTCAACCGCACCCTGCAGGACCAGACGAACGACTTCATCTCCCGGATCGACTGGGCCACCAACGGCACCGGCAACCGCAACCCCCGCGCAGTCGTCAACGGTGACTCCGGTTACGCCCCGGTCACGGTCGACGTGTCGCGGGGCACCAGTGTCACGCTCAGCGCCGACGGCACCACGGATCCCGACGGCAACACCGTCGGCTACGGATGGACCCAGGACACCGGAGCCGGATACTCCGGGACCGTCGGCCTCAGCGGGGCCAACACCCGCTCGGTGACCGTGCAGGTTCCGTCCGACGCCGCGGGCAAGACCATCCACCTCGTCCTGCGCGCGGCGGACAACGGCAGCCCCGTCCTCGCGTCCTACCGCCGCGTCGTCCTCAGGGTCGGCTAGCCGGGTCCCCGCCCGTGGTCCCCAACTCCTTCACAGAGAGGTTCGTCCATGAAGAGGTCCATGAAAAGAAAGAACGGTCTGCTCGCCGGGGTGGCGAGCGGCGCGACGGCGTTCGCCCTCCTGACGACGGTGGCGGCGCTCGCCGGCGCGGGCACCACGACGGCGGTCGCGGCGAGCAGTTGCACGGCGACCCTGTCGGCCGCCGAGACATGGGGCGACCGGTTCAACCTGCACGTGGCCGTCACGGGTTCGGACACCTGGACCGTCACACTCGGCCTGAAGCCGCGACAGTCCCTGCAGAACAGCTGGAACGCCAAGGTCACCGCCTCGGGCAGCACGGTCACCGCCACACCCAGCGGCGCCGGCAACAACTTCGGCGTCACCATCATGAACGGCGGCGGCAGCAACACCGACTGGCCCACCGTCAGCTGCACCGTCCCCGGCACCACCACACCCCCGACCACACCACCACCCACCACACCGCCACCGTCCGGCACGGGTGTGAAGCCGCACATCATCCTGTCGACGGACATGCCGCCGGTGAACGGGATACCCGGCGGTGAGTCGGGCCCGGCGAACCAGAAGTCGGACCTGGACGACCCCCAGACCCTCGTCCGCTTCCTGTCCTACGCGAACGACTTCCAGATCGACGGCCTCATCGCCTCGGCGGCGACCTTCGCCAACTACGCCAACAAGCAGAACATCCTCGACGTCGTCAACGCGTACGCCCAGGTCTACCCGAACCTCAAACTCCACGACCCCGACTACCCCACCCCCGACTCCCTGCGCGCCGTCACCAAGCAGGGCCGCGACGGCACCTGGGGCCAGCCGGCGAGCAACATCCTGGGCGCGGGCAAGGACAGCGAGGCCTCCGACCACATCATCGGCGTGATCGACAAGGCCACCGCCCCGGTCTGGTTCGTCAGCGCGGGCGGTCCCCGTGAGCTGGGCCAGGCCCTGTGGAAGGTGAAGAACACCCGCAGCGGCGCCGACGTCAACACCTTCGTCTCCAAGCTCCGCGTCCACCTCATCGCCGACCAGGACGGCAGCGCCGCCTGGATGCGCGACAACTTCCCCGGCCTGTTCGTCATCAGCGACAACTGCTTCACCGGCATGGCCAACACCGGTCCCTACAACGGCACCTGGCTGAAGAACAACGTCACCACCGGCCACGGTGCCCTGGGTGCCCTGTATCCGCTGTCGCACTGGACCTACAACGACCAGGGTGTCTACGAGGGCGACACCCCCGGCTTCCTCCAGGTGCTCAACGGCGCCCGGGGCCTGGGCGACCCCGACGACCCCGCCCTGGGCGGCTGGGGCGGCCGCTTCAAGCAGGACGCCCCCAACCGCTACAGCTGCGCCTCCGACGGCGCCGGCTCCATCTCCCGTTGGGAGACCGCCCGCAACCAGGACTTCGCCGCCCGCATGGACTGGGCGGTCAAGCCCTACAACCAGGCCAACCACAACCCGGTCGTCAAGCTCAACGGCGACGCCACCCGCAACGTCCTGAGTGTCAACGCCGCCGCCGGTTCCAGCGTCGCCCTCAGCGCCAACGGCTCCACCGACCCGGACGGCAACAGCCTGTCCTACAAGTGGTACCAATACCCCAGTACGGCCGGCCTGTCCATCAGCAACAGCACGAGCGCCAACGCAAGCTTCACCGTGCCCAACGTCCGCGGGACACAGATCCAGATCGTCCTCGAGGTGACGGACAACGGCAGCCCCAGCCTCACCAGCTACCGACGACTCGTCGTCAACGTCTCCTGACCCACCGACCTGACAACGGCAGGCCGTGTCCGACACTCGGACACGGCCTGCCGCTCTGGACGTCGACGTGGTCGTCAGGGACTGGTGCAGGTGAGCGAGGGTGAGGTCGCCGACCCTGTGGCGGTGAATCCGAAGGTGGTCGAGCCGGAGGCCGGCAGGGACCCGTTGTAGTCGACGTTGCGCACCGTGACGGCGGAGCCGCTGGTGTTCAGCGTGCCGCTCCACAGCTGGCTGATGGCCTGGCCGCTGCCCAGACCCCACTTCACGGTCCACCCGTTGATCGCCGAGCTGCCCGCCTTCACGGTGACCTCGCCCTGGAAGCCGCCGTCCCACGAGCTGACCGTGCGGTAGCTCGCCGCACAGGCCCCGCCCGGCACCCCCGTCGGGGTGGAGGTCGGGGTCGTCGTCGGTGTGGCGGTGGGGGTCGGGGTGGGAGTGGGCACCGATGAGCCCAGGCGCGGGCCGGCGCAGTTGCTCACGAGGGAGGGCACGTTGGCGGCCGGGTCCGCCGTGTAGCTGTACGGCGGCGTGGTGAAGGGTGTGACGCCGCCGCCCGTGCCGCCGGCTCCGGTGTCCTTCTTGCCGGTGGTGTTGTCGTACGTGTTGCCCCGGGCGACGATGTACGACGGCCGGTCGTACATGAACTGGTGCGGGTTCTTGGTGTTCTTGAAGTAGTTGTTCTCGATCAGGGCCGAGCCGAGCGCCCCGACACCGATCGCGTAGGTGTTGCCGGTGGTGGTGTAGTAGTTGTCGTAGATGTGTCCCTTGCCGAACAGCAGTCGCGGCAGACGCTGGTCGGTGAGGTCCGCGAACCAGTTGTGGTGGAAGGTGACGTTGTTCTTGCCGGCGTCGGTGGAGTCGTGGTCGCCGCCCGCGCCGATCAGGCTGACGAAGCGGTGCGAGTTCGAGGAGTCGGTGTACCAGAACTTCACCCAGGAGACCGTCAGGTGGTCCGAGCCCCTGGTGAGGTCCAGGAGCCCGTCTCCGGCGTCCCAGATGTTCAGGTGGTCGAACCAGAGGTGGTGGGAGCCGCGGGCCGCGAGGGTGTCGGCCGGGTAGTTGCCGAAACCGACTCCGTGGATGTTCAGGTTGCGCACGATGATGTTGCTGTTGCCCGACGTGATGTTGAGACCGCCGTGGATCGTCGCGTTGCCGTCGGCGCCGATCAGTGTCTTGTTGCTGGCGATGTCCACGGCGGTGGTCCCCGTGTCGATCGTTCCCGAGATCCTGAGGACGCGCGGCGTGGAGTCGCCGGCGTACTTCTTCAGGTCGGAGAGGCTGGTGACGGTCTGCGGGGTGGCGTTCCCGCCGCCCGTGGTCGTGCTGACGCCGCTGCCGGCGACGGACGCCCATCCGGTCAGCGTGCTGTCACAGCTCGCGGCCTGCGAGCTGCCGCGGGCGGCGATCACCATCCCCGTGCTCGCCAGCAGCATGGAGAGGGCGATCGTGAAAACCCGCCACGGTCGGAAGCGGAACGGTGCGGATCCCGCCGAGCGCGGTGGCACCGCCGTGGTCGTGGCTAACTCCTGGCTCATGGTGAGGTGTCCCTTCCTCATTGGTCGGTGTGCGGTTCTCCAGCGGGAACGTCACTTCACTGTCGCGATGACGCGCTGGTAGCCGGTGAGCGGCGGGGTTCCCTCGTCCGTCACCTGGAGGATCAGGTGGATCGTCTGGCCGGGTCGCGCGTCGGCCGGCACGGTGAAGGACGGGTGGAGCGTGTCGGAGCGGCCGATCGCGACCGACCCGGGATAGGTGCCGGCCTCCCGGTACTGCCACCAGGTGCAGGTGTAGGCGTCGCGGTCGGGATCCGCCGCGGTGGCGTCCAGGCGCACGGTCTGCCCCGGCTTCACGCGTATGTCGAGCCGACCGGCCGGCACGTTCGCGACCGGGGCGTGGTTCGCCTGCCGGTGGTCGGACGCCGTCGTCCAGGCGACCCGGGCGGCGAAGTCGTTCTGGATGTCGCCGGTCCAGCGGGCCTGCGGGTAGGACCTGTCGTCCGTGCCGGTCTCCGGATTACGGTCACGTACCTGGTCCCCGGCCTCCCCCAGGTACGACGGCAGGTCGGTCCACGTGTGCGGCTTCACCTCGGTGAAACGGCCGCCCCAGCCGCCGTACGTCGGGTCCTCGGCGCTGCGCAGGCCGTTGGCGATGTGGTGGGTGAAGGACGGGGAGTCCCCTTCGGAGACGAACTCGCCCTCCTCGAAGTCGCTGCCGCCGGCGCGGCGCGGCCCGACCGGGTAGTCCTGGTTCAGGGGCCCCTTGACGATGTTCTCCGTCATCCACGGGCCCTGGTAGTACGACAGCTGGGAAGCGGGTACGCGGCTCTTCCACTTGTAGGCCATCGGCTGGAACTGGTCGTTGTTCATGATGACCCGGACGTCGGGCCAGTTCTTCGCGATGTAGTCCTTGTAGGTGGTGTCCTGGTCGAGAATGATGTAGACGAGCGCCTTCTGGGAGACCTTGCGCTGGATCTCCGGCCAGGCCGCGGTGCCGGAGTACTCGTCCTCGATGGACTTGAGCGCCCGGGCGACGGTGTTGGTTCCGCCCCAGGTGTCGAGCCAGAGCGGCCCGGGCCGGTCGTCGAGCAGCTTCTGCCTGATGAGGTCCGACCCCGGGGTGTCCTTCTCCATCTCGCCGACGTTCTCGATGTTGCCGACCCTGACGACGCTCGCGAGGCGGGCCGGTGCGGGATAACGCGGGTCGTGTTTGACGAGGTTCGGGTACACCTGGGCGTAGCCGCCGCCCAGCATGTCCGTCATCCAGGTGGTCCCGGCCCAGTTGCCGTGGGAGGGAATCGTGCTTCCGTTGCCGGCCCAGTGGAACCGGGAGCTGTTGTAGACGAGTCCCTGGACGTCGAACTCGTCGGTGTAGAGCAGGAATCGGTGGAACGACGCCTTGTCGTCGATCTCCCCGTCGGTGGTGACGATGACCCGGGGCCGTGGAGTCGTCAGGTGGGCCGCACGCGCGAGCCCGGCGGCCTCGGCGCTCCCGGCGGCGTCACAGCCGCCGGCCTGCGGGGTGCTCGCGTGTGCGGGACCGACGGACAGCAGAGCCGCGAGCGTGGTGAGGATCGCCGGCAGCGCTCCTCGCGCACGACGCGGTCTCTTCACGGCACGCACGCCGTCGACCGGGTGATTCTGTTTCTCGTGGCTGTGCGGGGGTCGCATGCTCCACCCTTCTTCGGGATCGGCCGAGAACAAGGGCCGAATGGGCAGGTACCGGGCAGGCGGCGGCGTTCGCGCATGGCGGCCGCCGAAGCGACGCACGACTGACATCGTTGCCAGCCGGTGCGGTCGAACGGGCAGGTGCCGTCGCCGTACGCGAGGCGATGGCGGGGAGGCCTGGGGCCGCCGCCTGCTTCGCCCGTCATGATGGCTACGGAAGTGACACGGGGCAATAACGGCCCATCGCTGAATATATATTCAGATCTTGTCGGCGAAGGATCGAACCACTTCGCCCGGCGAGGCCCGGGCACCGCGGCCAGCCGGCGCGGGCGCGCCCGACGGCCTGGATCACGACCCGCGCGTGACGGGTGAGCGGGACACCGCCACCGTCCGTTCCGGCGTCGGATGTAGCGGGTCGCGCTTTTCGAGGTCGGGGCAGACCTCGGCGTACAGCTTGAGGTGCGATGTCCCGGATCGTGCGCTCCCGGTCCGGCGCATCGAGCTCGCCGACCCTCCCGTTCCGGCTGCCGCCGCTCCCCGCTTCGCCGTCGCGGTGGGTGAAGGCACGTCCCAGCGTCCCTCGGTGTGGGCCACGGTTGCGCCGGAAGCGACGGCGAGAGCAGCCGTCGCCGCGAGTACCCCCTGCGCAGCCGGGAGCCCGGGCAAAGGCGCGGGCCCGCCGGGAACAGGCATCGCGGGCCGGACGGGTCACCGCAGACATGCCGTGGAGCGACCTTCGCGCCACCTTGACAGGCCTCGGGGTCATGGCCCAACATCACAACCACAAAACAATTCAGGCCTGAATGGATATTCAATGCTCACCGCAGACATCTCCGCCGCGGCGCGGTTCCGCGATGCACGGCGGGCCATGCGCGACAGCGGACAGGACGAGGTGGTCCGTTCGCTGCGGTCCATGTCGGCCGAGATCCGCAGACAGATCCTTCGCATGATCGACACGGCTCAACTGGGGCACGTCGGCGGGGACATGTCCGTCACGGACATCCTGGTGACCTTGTTCGGCGCCGTGCTCGAGGTCGACCCGGAGCATCCGCGGGCGCCGGACCGCGACCGGTTCATCCTGAGCAAGGGCCACTGCGCCGCCGCCCTCTACTCGACGCTCGCCTGGTGCGGCTACTTCTCCGCGTCGGAGCTCAGTTCCTTCATGGCTCCCCTGTCACCGCTGAACGGTCACCCCAACCGGCGGAAGGTGCCCGGCGTCGAGACCAACACCGGCCCGCTGGGCCACGGCTTCCCGGTGGCGGTCGGCTGCGCGCTCGCCGCGCGCCTGCGGGGCTCCGCCAGCCGCACCGTCGTGGTGCTGGGCGACGGCGAGATGCAGGAGGGCAGCAACTGGGAGGCGGCCATGACCGCCGGTCACCACCGGCTGTCCTCACTGACCGCGATCGTGGACCGCAACCGGCTGCAGCAGGGCGCCCGCACGGAGGAGACCGTCGCCCTGGAGCCGCTCGACGAGAAGTGGGCGGCCTTCGGCTGGGAGGTCCGCGTGGTCGACGGGCACGATCACGCGGCACTGCTCGATGCCGTGCGGCCCTCCGTCACGGGCCGGCCCGTGGCCGTGGTGGCCAACACCGTAAAAGGCAAGGGAGTGTCGTTCATGGAGGACCGGGTCGAATGGCATCACAAGGTACCGACGTCCGAACAGGTGCGGGAAGCCGTCGCGGAGCTGTCCCGGTGACCCGGATCTCCGCGCCGGTCGCCGCGCCGGCCCACGACTGCCGCCAGGTGTTCGCCGAGGAGCTCATCGCCCTCGCACGGGCCGACGAACGAGTGGTCGCGGTGTGCAACGACTCGGTGGGCTCCAGCAACCTCGTCGGTTTCCGCAGTGAGTTCCCCGACCGGCTGATCAACGTGGGGATCGCCGAGCAGGACCTCGTGGGCGTCGGCGCGGGCCTCGCCAACGGCGGCCTGATCCCGTTCGTCTCCGCGGCGGGGCCCTTCCTGACCGGCCGCGCGCTGGAACAGATCAAGGCCGACTGCGCCTACAGCGGACACAAGGTGATCCTGTGCGGCCAGAGCCCCGGCATGGCCTACGGCGAGCTGGGCCCCACCCACCATTCCGTGGAGGACCTGTCGTGGCTGCGGGCGATCGCCGATCTCCCGGTGATCGTACCGACCGACCGTGAACAGACCCGGGCCGCGATACGGTGGGCCTATGCCTCGGACGGCCCCTGCTACCTGCGCATTCCCCGCTTCAAGGTCCCGGACGTCGTCCCGGTGGACGCGCCCTTCGAACCGGGCCGCGCGGTGACCCTGCGCGAAGGCGGCGACGTCACCGTGGTGGCGATCGGCACGATGGTCTCCAGGGCGCTGCAGGCCGCCGACACCCTGGAGACCGAGGGGATCTCGACCCGGGTGATCAACTGCCCGTTCGTCGACCCGCTCGACGAGGAGGCCATGGTCCGCGCCGCGAGGGAGACGCGCGGCATCGTGACGGTGGAGGAAGCCACCGTCACCGGCGGTCTGGGGGCGGCGGTGGCCTCCGTGGTGGGTCAACGGCACCCCGTTCCGCTGCGGTTGCTCGGCGTCGACGGCTTCGCACCCACCGGCGACGCCGCCTTCCTCCTCGACCACTTCGGCCTGACCGCCGACGGCATCCGCCTGGCCGTCGTCGACGTGCTGGGGTCCGCGGGCGTATGAACGACAGGCCACCGCACGAGACCGAGTTGCTTCTGGCGATCGACCAGGGAACCTCCGCCACGAAGGCTCTCCTCCTGGACACCCGGGGTTCCGTGGTCGGCACCGCTTCCGCCCCCGTCCAGGCGTCGCATCCCCGCCCCGGATGGGTGGAGCAGTCACCGGCGGACATCTGGCGCAGTGTGCGCGAGGCGGTGCGCGTCTGCGTGGAACGCGCGCCCCGGGGACGGATCGCCGGCGTCGGACTCAGTACCCAGCGCGAGTCGGTGATGATGTGGGAGCGGGCCACCGGGAACCCGGTCGGACCGCTCCTGGGGTGGCAGGACCGCCGTACCGCCGACCGGTGCGGCCGTCTGCTCGGCGAAGGTGCCGGGCCACGGGTCCGGGCCGTGACCGGGCTGCCGCTGGACCCCATGTTCAGCGCCCTCAAGGCGCAGTGGCTGCTGGACGCGTACGACCCCGACCGGTCGCGCGGCAGACGCGGCGAACTGTGCCTGGGCACGGTGGACTCCTGGCTGCTGTGGCAGCTCACGGGCGGTGCGGCGCACACCGTCGAAGTGGGCAACGCGGCGCGCACGCAACTGCTCGACGTACGCCGCCGGCAGTGGGACCCGGACCTGCTCGCCCTGTTCGGGATCCCCGCACAGGTACTGCCGGCCGTAACCTCCTCCACCGGTCCCTTCGCGCCGCTGCGCGGCTTCGCGCCCGTACCGGACGGCACGCCGGTCACGGCGGTCCTCGGCGACTCGCACGCCGCCCTGTTCGGACACGGGGTGTTCGCACCGGGGCAGGTCAAAGCCACCTACGGCACGGGCTCGTCCATCATGGGGCTGGTCGCCGACCCGGCGACGGCCGCGAAGGACGGGCGGCTGTGTCTGACCATCGCCTGGGACGACGGGAGCCCCGCCTACGCCGTGGAGGGCAACATCCGTTCCTCCGGAGCCACGCTGCGCTGGCTGGCCCGGCTGGTCGGCCGCACCGAGTCCGAACTCGCCGCGCTCGCGGCCCCGGACGCCGGCGGAGCACACGTGGTGCCCGCGTTCGGCGGACTGGCCGCGCCCTGGTGGGACAACGAGGCGCAGGGCGTCATCAGCGGCCTGTCCTTCGGGACGGACCTGCCGGCGCTGGCCCGTGCGGCGCTGGAGTCCGTGGCCTTCCAGGTCGAGGACGTGATCGCAGCCGTCGAGGAGGTCACCGGTCCCGTCTCGGTGATCCTGGCCGACGGCGGTCCGACCGACAACGCGGACCTGATGCAGATACAGGCCGACACCTCCCAACGGGTCGTACGGCGCCCCCACGCCCGTGACCTGTCGGCCCTGGGCGCCGCCCACCTCGCCGGGCGCGCTCTCGGGTTGTTCACGGCCGGGCAGCTGGCCGGCATGCACCGCGAGAGCGACGTCCACCGCCCGCGGCGTGACCCGGCGGACAACCACGCACGCATCGCGGCCTGGCACGACGCCGTCCGGCGCGCACGCGCACAGCACGGTGGCGCGGACGCGGCCACCTGACCGCGGACGGCACCTCACCCGGCTCCCCGCCCGAGGTGCCGTCCGTCACGAATCCCAGTGAGGCGAAGCGCATGTCCCGAGTCCGTCGCGTCGCCGGACACGAGCAGGTGGACAGGGTTCGGCTGATCGTGCGGGTGGCCCGCATGTACCACGAGCGGGGCCTGCGGCAGAACACGATCGCGCAGCAGCTCAACCTGTCCCAGGCGGGTGTCTCACGGCTGCTGCGCGCGGCCGGCGACCTCGGCATCGTCCGTACGGTGGTCGTGCCGCCCAGCGGCATCCACAGCGAACTGGAAGACGCCCTCGCCGCCCGCTACCGGCTCACCGACGTGGTCATCACGGACCGGGGCGCGGCCGCCGGCCACCCGCGCGCCGTGACGCGGGCCCTGGGATCGGCCGCCGGAAGCTATCTGGAGACCGCCTTCCGCACCGGCGACCGGATAGGTGTGTCGGCCTGGAGCCGGACACTGCCGGCAGCCGTGGACGCCGTGCCGCCCCGCAAACAACCGCTGGGCGGCACGGTCGTACAGCTGGCGGGGTGCATGGGCGATCCGCGGAATCAGACGCGGGCGACCCGGGTGACCTACCGGCTGGCCGACCGCGTGGGTGCCGTTCCCCTCTTCGCGCGGTCGCCGTGCCTGGCAAGTTCCGCCGAGGCGCGGGACGCCGTCCTGCGGAACCCCGTGATGTGCGAGGTCGGCCGGGCCTGGCAGCACCTCGACGTCGTCCTGGTGGGCATCTCGGCCGCCGCTCCCGGGGCGGCGCCGGGGGCGTCCGAGGACGCCGTACCGGAGGAGCTGACCGCGCCGGGCCGTACGGGAGCGGTCGGCAGCATCTGCCGGCGGTTCTTCGACGAGGACGGCGCCCACCTCGACACCGTTTGGGGGGAACGCGTCGTCGGCATCACGGCCGACCAACTGCGCACCGTGCCGCGCAGGATCGCCGTCGCGGGCGGGGCCAGGAAGTACGCCGCCGTCCGTGCCGCGTTACGGGGCCGCTGGATCACCGCCCTGATCACCGATCTCGGTACCGGGCGGCGCCTCGCCGACGAGCCGTGACCACCCGTCCCCGTACCACGGCACGGTCGGTCCCGCACCGATGCGCGTGCGCGACGGCGCCGTCGGGGCGGGACGGTGAGGGCGGGAGCGGCGTGAGGTCCTTGTGCGCTTCGTCGGGGCCCGAATCGTGTCCCGCGTCGCTTCAGCCGCGGCTGACCAGACTGCGCGCGACCTCGACGTCGGTGATCAGGATGTTGATCCAGCCCCCGAGCGCGGCCCCGCGGATGGCGGCGATCTTCGACTCCCCGCCGGCGACACCGATACGCCGGTCCACGGAGCGCAGTTGCTCGGGGGAAATGCCGATGATGTGGTCGTCGAAGTCGGCCTTGACGGGCCGTCCCTCGGCGTCGAAGTAGCGGGTGCAGACGTCACCGACCGCGCCGAGTGCCTCGAGCTGCCGTTGGTCCTCGGGCGCGATGGCGTTGCCGGAACGGCGCAGCAGGGGTGAGGGTTCCAGCGTTCCGATACCGACCAGCGCCATGGTGAGCCTGGACCACGCCTTCACCACCGCGGCCACCGCCGGCTCCTGCCACAGCAGGTCACGCAGTTCCCTGCTGCCGACCAGCGCCGCCGACGGGGCGAACACCGGGCGGGCCCCGGTCAGCTCGGCGAGCCTGCTCGTGAGACGGGTGGCGTGCAACTGCACCTCGGGGCTGCCGGATCCGCCGACGATCTGCACGATCTCCTCGGCGACCGGCGTCGTCTTGGCCCGCATGACGTTGACGGACTCCAGCAGGGTCGCGCTCCACGAGGAGATGCCGATGACGTCGCCGCCCTTGAGCGTGGCGTCCAGGTAGGTGGCCGTCGCCGCGGCCAGCGCGGGGATGACGGCCGTGCCCGCGCCCTCGGTGTCGACGACGACGGCGTCCCGGAGCCCGTACTGCTCCACCAGCGCGTCCTCGAGCTCCGCGTGGACACCGTCGGGCGAGACCACGACGGTGCGGACCACGTCGCGCTCCACCGCTTCCTTCAGCAGCCGTGACACCCGAGGCTGGGACATGCTCAACTGCGCCGCGATCTCAGGCTGCCGCATGCCGCGCTCGTGGTACATCCGGGCCACTTTCACCAGCAGCCGCAGATGGTCGGCGCTGGGAGTCGACGCGAGGACCACCGGTTTCATCCTTGTCTTCTCGTACCGCGGCGTTCCGGCACCGCGGTATCGGCTTGCAGCTTATCCGCGTGGAGCCGGGAGGGGGGGGGGGGGGGGGGGGGGGGGGCGCGCCCCCCCCCCCCCCCCCCCCCGGGGGGGGGGGGGGGGGGGGTTGGGGGGGGGGGGGGGGGGGGGGGGCCCCCCGGAGGGGGTGGAAGTGGGGAAAACCCGGACGCGGTGGCCGGGCCCGACCT